>NZ_JALJRT010000008.1:0-274169 GCF_024519545.1 Serratia sp. Ser99
GAGGAGCCATATTAAAGACGCCCGCTTAAGGAAACTTAAGCGGGCGTTTTGCTTTCAGGCATTCTGATACTGTGAATTACATAAGCTGTAGGCCCAATCAGCGCTGCGCCATCAGATAATCATACGGAACTTACGCCGGACATTTATCAGTCGTACCCTCGCATCAGCTCAGAATGGCTTCCAGTCTGGCCAGCACTTCATTCACAACAGCGTCAGGTATAGTTCCAGTCGCTTACCGCTCCGGGCTCACATGGCTAGTGAAAATGCCCTTTTACCAACAACAAAAGCAGCAACTTCTTGCCACGATAATATTCCAGCCTTCCCTCGTTGTGAGCAGAAAGTATAAGGCAAAGCTGACTGAAACCCTCTGCGAGAAGGCGTTAAACTACCTTCTCCCCATTCTTTCCTTAGCCTCTTCATAGTTCGGCATTGAAGCTGCTGCGCCTGCGCGTTCGACGCATATGGACGCATAGGCGGAGGCAAACTGCGCGGCCTCTGAAAGGGTGAGGCCAGCAGCAAGCTGTGAGGCCAGTGCACCGTTGAAGGCGTCACCTGCGCCGGTGGTATCGACCGGCGCGGCCGGGCAGGCGGCGATCAGTTGCGTTTCCCCCTTCACCGAAAGCAGCGAACCCCGAGTGCCGAGGGTAATTATCAGCGCCTGAATTCCTTTGGCATGCAGCACATGAGCAGCACGCTGGGCGGAGGGAATGTCATGGACTTCAATACCACTTAGCAGCGTGCATTCGGTGGCGTTTGGCGTAAGCAAATCTACCTGTTTCAGTAAACGATCGGAAACCGGCTGGTACGGTGCAGGATTGAGAATAATGTAGGTTCCATTATCTTTCGCAATAGCGATCAGTTTTTCGATTGCCGGCAGGTTATTTTCCAACTGGGTCAGCAGAATATCTGCTGCCGCCACCGCAGGACGGCACTGTTCGACTTCTTCGTCGGTAACCGTCAGGTTCGCGCCGGGATCTACCGCAATCATGTTTTCAGCCTCGGCCCCGGCGACATAAATCAACGCATTGCCAGTAGGGCATTCACTGGTGGAAAACAATGTGACGGCATCAAAACCAGCGCTCTCGAGGTGCCGGCGGGCAAACATGCCGAAATCATCGCGGCCGACTTTGCCGATGTAATGCACTCGCGCACCAGCTCGCAGGGCAGCTACGGCCTGGTTCGCTCCTTTGCCGCCCGCACCCATCATGCTGTTGCGGGCAATCAGGGATTCTCCCGGTTGGGGGAAACGAGCCATGCCTGCGACAATATCGAGGTTGAAAGAACCAAATACGCACACCTTGCCTTTGTTCATGCCTCTCTCCTGAAGGAAAATGTTCCGCCGGCCAAGGCTGGCTGCGGCGGAAAAATGCGCTGTGCGGCTAAACACGCGCCACGACACCCGGTCTCGTCGGTGACGGCGCTGAAATGGATTGTCAGGCTGGCAGCCGGAAACGGACTGCGTAAATGGCTGCGTAACTGCTGTTCGAGTTCGGCCAGCGGGAAGTTCTCCATCGCCAGCACGCCGCCGCCCAACACTAAATACTCGGGATCAAGAATGTTCATTTCGCTGGCCACGGTGCGCGCCAGTCGTGCTACAAATTCGATTAAATCGACGTGCCCGGCATGATGTACAAACAGTTCGGCGAACGGCGTCTGTGGCGCGTGTTGCCGCGCCCAGCCGGTCAGCCAGTTACCCGAAGTCACCGTCTCGACGCAGCCGGCTTTACCGCACGGACAGAGCAGCGGATTTCCCGCCAGAGGAATGTGCCCGATCTCGCCTGCACCGCCGTGCGCGCCGTGGTAAAAATCGCCGTTGATCCACAAACTGTTGCCCATCCCGGTGCCAAGATAAAGCCCGACGGCGATATCCGGCAGCGCACTCTGCTGCGTTAAATCCCACCACATCAGATGGTTAACGTCTTTATCCATCGCTACCGGTAGATGCAAACGTGCTGAAAGCAGTGCCGCCACCGGCTGGTTATCCAGCGCGGAGATAAACGGCAGCGACAATACGATCTGGCGGTCACGCGAAAGTATGCCCGGCATTCCGAGCATCACCTGCGACACCTGATGATGCGGATCTTGCTCCTGCAAATATGCCGTGATCAGGTTTTTCAGCCCCTGTAACGGATCAGACTGTCCCGCCCAACTTTGTGTCGGGGTTTTGTGATAACCGCGAAAATTGCGCTGGCTGTCCATCAGCATTAAACGGGTATTGGTGCCCCCAACATCGACTCCAAGAAAGTGCGGCATACGACTCTCCTGCCCTCAGGCTGCGTGACGCGCCTGACGCATCTGATCAAGCATTTTGTCCCAGGCAACATCCAGATCGCTGTCCAGCGTGAACAGGCCGGAACTGCCGACGATCAGTACTTCCGCGCCAGCACCCATCAGATCCTGATAGGTACGCAGGTTGCAGGAGCCGTCGATTTCGATCAGATAACGGTAGCCTTTTTGCTGTTTGAGGTCTCGCAGCTGAGCGATTTTCCCAAGCATTTCAGGAATGAACGGCTGACCGGCATAGCCCGGGTCCACGGTCATCACGGTAATTTTATCCAGCAGATGAATATAGTGCTGGATGTACTCCACCGGCGTCGCAGGGTTGAGCACTACGCCGACTTTTTTCCCCAGCGAGCGGATCTGATTAATGATGCGAAACGCGTCGCGGTTAATAGTTTCGGCGTGAGGGCAGATAAAATCAGCACCGGCTTTGGCAATCGGCTCGATAAAGTCCGCCGGATTTTCCACCATCATATGCACGTCCAGAACAAGCGGTGTGTACGGACGGATCTGCTCGATAAAGAACGGCGACAGCGTAATATTTTTAACGTAATGGCCGTCCATGATGTCGATGTGCAGCATGTCCGCGCGGCGATTCAACACTTCGAGTTGCTGTTTAATGTCGATCAGGCTCATGCACATCAGCGACGGAGAAATTTTGTATTCCATGATGTTTTCCTAAGTCAGAAGCAATTTTCAAATTAAGATTGAGCCGCACGCGCTTTGGCGGCGCTCATTCTCCCCGCCCTTTTTTGCAGATAACGGCTGCGGAAGAATTTCACCGCCAGTACCACAATCAATACCGCACCCCACATCGCCAGGCTGAAATGCGGGCTGACGTTCATCAGGTTCAGGCCGGTGGAAATCACTTGAAGGACAATCAGTGAGAGCACCACGCCTGCCACTTTACCGAAACCACCGTTCGGATCGGTACCGCCGAGAATGATGGCAAGAACCGTCAGCAGCAGATACGAATCACCGTAACCCATGCGTGCCGAGTTGAAGCGCGCCATCATAATCAGCCCGGCAATCACGCATAGCATGCTGGAAATCACGTAGATGGCGATCAGTACGCGGTGCGTATTGACACCGCTGAAATGAGTAGCGTTGATGTTGCTGCCGCTCATGTAGACGTATTTACCGAGACGGGTGCGCTCTAATAACACCGCAACCAGGACCGCAGTCAGCAAGAAGATAATCAGCGGGACGGGCACACCGAGCAGGGTTTCCGCACCGATAAAGCGCACGATATCCGGCATACCGCTGATAGCCGCGCCGCGTGAAAGGTAAATGCCGACTCCGTTCACCATGGTCATGGTTGCCAGAGTCACCAGAATCGGATGCGCGCCGACATACGCCACCAGCGCACCGGTCAGCATGCCAATTACCAGCGCCAGGATCATTGCGCCGACCAGCGCCAGTGTCAGCCAGACCGCTTGCATCATCATTCCGGCATCAGGTGGCAGACAGGTGAGAAACACCCACGCCATCAGCAGACTGGTCAGGTTAGCGGTAGCGATAATGCACAAGTTCAGTCCGCCGCTGAGAATGGGAATAAACATCGCCAGCGTAAGCAAACCCAACTCCGGCAACTGGAAGGCCACGCTCATAAAGGTAGAATCATTGAAGAAACGCCCCGGCATCGCCAGGCTGAAGCCGGTAATCACCACCAGCAATAACAGCGATAATCCGAACGTGGTGTTGTCAATTTTCAACCGCTGCCGATTATCTGTTTTGGCTTTAAAACTGATATTTTTACTTTTCTCGAACATAGCGGTTTTCCTCAGGCGAAGCCGACTTCGGTTTCTTTGCGTTTCTTATAATGGGTGACGGTAATGGCGACGACGATCACCGCACCGATGACGATGTTCATGAAGTAACTGGAAACGCCGATCAGGTTGAGGCCGTTTTTCATCACGCCAATCAGGAACACGCCCATCAGTGTGCCGACCACGCTGCCTTTGCCACCGTTGAGACTGGCGCCGCCGAGCACCGCGGCCGCCAGTACATCCAGCTCGCCGCCGACCAGCGCATTCGGCACCACTTCACCGACGCGATACACCTGCACCAACCCGCCAATCGCCGCCATCGCGCCGAGATATCCGTAGGCAAACAGATGCAGCAGCCCGACGCGGATACCGATACGTCGCGCGGATTCCTGATCACCTCCGACGGCAAACAGCTGGCGTCCGAGATGGGTTTTGTTGAGCAGGATCCAGCTCAGTCCGGCGACCGCCAGCATGACCACCACTGGCAAACCAATCTGGTAATGCTGCTCGCCGACGCTGAACGGCAGCACGCGAATCGGCGTCGTCAGCCAGTCCGGCAGGTCGTATAAACTGGTGCCGTTGGTCAGCCACATCAGCATTCCAAACAGCAGTGATTGCATACTGATGGTGACGATGATCGACACGATGCGCAGGCAGTAGATCAGAATCGCGTTGATCATCCCTAGCACCGTGCCGATGGCGACCGCCAATAAAATGCTGCCGGTCGGGCTGCTCAGGCCGTAGTGGATCGCCAGCGTAGCGATGAGGTACTGCACGACAGAAGCCACAGCGGCGAACGCAATATCGATACCGCCGGTGACCAGCACCATAAACAGGCCGAGGGCGAAGATGCCGCTGACCGCGTAGCTTTCGGTCAGATCCAGCAAGTTCTGCAAGGTCAGAAACTGGTTGGTGAGTAAGGAAAAGGTGACGATCACCACTAGCAATACCCAGGCTAAATAGCCTTCGTTGCTGGACGGGCGTAACCGGCTGAGCTTAAGCATTGACCGCCTCCGCAAGTTGTTGCTGGGTGATCGCGCCCGGCAGATATTCGCCGACCACCGTGCCGTCACTGAAATGCAGCACGCGATCGCAGTTGAAATAGACTTCCGGCACTTCGTCAGAAATCAGCAGGATGGAAATCCCCTCTTCTGCCATCTGTTGGATCAGCTGATAAATACTGGCTTTCGCACCGACATCGACGCCAACCGTCGGCGAATCGAGGATCAGGATTTTCGGCTGCGTTAGTACCCATTTCGCGAGCACGATCTTTTGCTGATTGCCACCGGAAAGCGTGGAAATCGCCTGGTCCGGATTGGCGACTTTTACGCCGAGTTTTTCGATCCACTGATGGATAATTTTATTTTTGCGGTATTCGTCGATCAGGTGAAAACGATTACGCAACTGATCCATGATCGCCAGCACAGTGTTGTCACCGACCGACTGTTGCTGAACCAGACCAAGCGTCAGGCGATCTTCCGAGACGTAACCGACGCCGGATTTGATCGCGTCTTCGTGGCTGCGAAAGCGCACCGGTTTACTGTCGAGGTAGATTTTTCCGCTGTCCGGTTTGGTCATGCCAAACAGGCTGAGCGCCAGTTCAGTACGACCGCTACCGAGCAATCCGCAGAGCCCCAGCACTTCTCCGGCGTGCAGTTTAAAACTGACGTCGTGATACTGGCCCGCACGGGTGAGTTTGTCGGTTTCCAGCATGATGCGTTCGACATTCATGTTGGCGGCTTTCAGGCGGTAATCGAGTTTCAGCCCGGTCATCAGTTCGGTCAGGTATTCGCTGCTGACTTCAGACGCCGGGAACGTGCCGACTTTTTTGCCGTCGCGTATAACCGTCACGCTGTCGGAAATCTCCAGCACCTCATCGAGGCGATGGCTGACGAACACCACGCTGATGCCTTTGCTTTTCAGATAGTGCACGGTGCGCAGCAGCTGATTCACTTCGGTGCGGGTCAGCGAGGCGGTCGGCTCATCCATAATCACTAAGCGCGCATCGGCCACCAACGCCCGGCAAATCGCCACCTGCTGACGCTGGGCAATCGGCAACGCCGAGACTTTGCTGTCGAGATCCAGCGTGTAATTCAGTTCAGTCAGAATGCGCTGCGCGGTTTCCCGCAGACGTGACGGGCGGTACCAGCCCATCAACCCCTGTAAGTTGTGGTCGAAGGCGATATTCTCGAACACGCTGAGGTTCGGGAACAGCGACAGGTCCTGATAAATCACCTGCACACCAAACTGCCGTGCCTGATCCGGTGACAGCTTGCCGAAACTCTGGCTGCCCTGCGACGGCGAGCTGAGCGTGATCTGGCAACCGTTGTCCGGCTGATAAACCCCCGAGATCACTTTGATCAACGTACTTTTCCCGCAGCCGTTGGTGCCCGCCAGGCAGTGAACTTCGCCCTGCATCAGCCGCAGGGAAATGTCGTTAAGCGCACGCTGTCCACCAAAGGTCACCGACAGGTTTTGCACATCAATCAGCGGCGCGTTATCTGTTTGAACGATCTCGGAGATTGCCATGATTACAGCCCCATTTTGACCAGTTTCGGCAGGTTGGCTTTATCCAGACTTTCGGTTTCGTTGCCCAGAATAGTGCGGGTTGCTTCATCCACTTTCACTTTGCCCATACCTTCAATGGTCATGCCGTCGGTAATTTTCTCACCTTTCTCCAGTTTCTCGGCGATGCGCACGAAGACTTCTCCAGCCACCATCGGATTCCAAATAAAACCCCCTTTGATCGCCCCGGCTTTGACCAGACTTGCGCCCTGACCCGGACTGAACGGCCCGAAGACGCAGACGTCGTCAGTTTTGCCACGGTTAAGCACTGCGCGGCCAGCGCCAATCGGCCCCTGAGAACCGATCGCCAGAATACCTTTCAGGTTAGCGTCTTTGGACATCAGGTCGTTGGTGGTGCGGATGCTGTCATCGAGTGACTCACCCACGCCAAATTTATCGCCGACCAGATGCATATCCGGGTAGTGCTCTTTCTGATAATTGATGGCGGCATCGGCCCATTTCTGATGCAGCGGAACGGTCAAACTGCCGACGTACACCGCGTAATCGCCCTTCTCTTTCATGCACTGCGCCAGCGCGACCATATGATTGATACCGTGCTGGGTGGCATCGACCATTTCGAAATCCCAGTCGGCATATTTTTGATCCGGCGATTCATGCACGATGATTTTTATCCCTGCATCGTGGGCACGTTTCAGTACTGGCTCCAGCACGCGGGCGTCGTTAGGTACCACACCGATCACATCCACTTTTTGCGCGATCAGATCTTCAATCGCACGCACCTGCAATGCCGGATCCGCGCTGGTCGGCCCGACCTGCCACGCGTCGATCCCACGTTTGGCCGCTTCACTTTTGATCCCGGCTTCCATCGCGTTGAACCAGGCGTTACCGCCGACTTTCACCACCACGCCCATGCGGATTTTGTCGGCGGCGTGTGCCGACAGGGACAACATGGCTGTCGCGAACAGGCAGGCAAGAACGGATTTCTTGATCATGTTTACTCTCCTGGGAGGTCAGTTATGTGCCGCAGCTAACGGGCCGTTGCGGCTGTTTTTAGTTTTTTTCTGTAGGGGTGATGGCGAAACTTCAATAACGTTAACGTTGCTCCAGGCCAGTTCCTGGCGGAATTCTTCATCTTCCAGATGGTCTGTTATAAGTGTGTCGATTTCCCGGTAGTGGCAGATCCGCGCAAAAGAGCGGCGGCCGAATTTGCTGGAGTCAGCCAACAAAATTTTGTGCTCGGAGGAAAGCAGCATTTGCTGTTTCAGCCGTGCGTGATGTTCGTTGCTTTCACGGATACCGCCTTCGTGACAGATGCCGTGACAGGAGAAAAACAGTTTGTTGATAACGAACTCTTTCAGCATTTGCTCGGCCAGCACGCCAACGAAATCTTCATATTTCGCCGAGTATTCGCCGCCCAGCCCGATGACGCGTACATTGGCCTTCACTGCCAACGTCTGAATGATGTGCACCGAGTTGGTCAGCACCACCAACTGAATGTCGGGCAACTGGCGGGCCAGAAACCAACTGCTGGAACTGCTGTCGAGCAGCAGGCAATCACCGGTATTAATGAGCTGCAATGCCCGTTTGGCGATGCGAGTTTTGCTGTCCGGCGACTGATTACTGCGATCGCGAAACGATTCCCCCTGTTCAATCTGCGACGGTACATACGTTTTTTCTGCCGTCGAATGTTCCATAAACACCGCACCGCCATGGCTGCGTAATAGCACGCCGCGCTTTTCCAGCAGCGCCAAATCCCGCCGCGCCGTTTCCAGCGAGATACGGCATAACTGCGCCACTTCCTGTACCAGGATGCGTCCGCGCTGGCTGAGAATTTCGGTGATATAACGATGTCGCTCTATTGGCAGCATGTGGTGATTCCTCTTTCCCGATGTCAAATAGGATACGCAGCCGGACGTTCACGGAATGCGCAATGCCTCAAAGGCGGCTCTGTGTATTTTTTGCTACCCTCGCCCCGTGATAGTTGTCACGAAAAGGTGAGAAAAGATGAAATGTTAAAGTTTGGAGCTGTGGCGAGAACTGCATTAAATCGTCATTTGCCTTGCAACAGGACAGTGACAGCTTTGCAAACGGTCACAATTCCTCGCGGCCTGCGATGACCACGAATGACCGTTTATGAGGATTTGACCGTTTGGCGATAAAAAAGACGCCGGATGGCGTCTTCAGAAGTCGGCGTACTGCTCGATAGCGGATATCACGCCTCGAGTTTCAGTGGTTCAATAACACTCTACAGATAAGCCCCTCAGGGCTGATGGTGATTGCCCGTCAGAGATGCACAACTGACGGCAACTGCTGCTATTAACATCAGAATAAATATTCTTATCATGAGTAAGTCCATTGGCCTGTGCCCTGAGGATGGATGAACTATGAAGTTAGTTGTGGCAGCTTATGGGGCTGAGCTGCCGGAGGCAGTTATAGAGAACAGCAGACCTTATATTTTGAGCAGCATTCAATAGGTCTAGCGCAACAGCACTTTGCCTATCAAATAGGTTGTTGCCTGTCCGCCGATGTAAACGCGATCGCCCACTAGCTGGCAGCGTAAATCCCCGCCACGCTCTAATCCCTGATGCGCCAACATCTGCGTTTTATTCAGTTTTTCAGCCCAGTAAGGAATGAGCATGCTATGCGCCGAACCTGTAACAGGGTCTTCCGCTACGGCTTCACCTGGGCAGAAGAAACGGCTAACAAAATCGTATTCACCGTCACCTGCAGCCGTTATACACACCATTTTTCCCAGGGGAAGCATGCCATTGATATTCGGGCGTACAGTTTCGACCTGCTGCCGATTCTCCATTACTACCAGGTAATCACGCGCCACGCGCACTTCTTTGCATTCTGTGATGCCCAACGTGTCCAGCAATAATGCCGGTGGCATGACAGGCTTGGTTTCCCATGCAGGAAAATCGAGCGTCAGCCATTTATCGTTGCGTACCACCGTCAGCGGGCCAACAAATCGGGTAGCAAAATGAATAGTCGAACCTGGGTAATCAAGATGTTCAAAGATAACGTGCGCAGCTGCCAGTGTGGCATGCCCACACAGATTTATTTCAGCCAGGGAGGTAAACCATCGCAACTCAAAGCCAGTATCATTTGCGACAAAGAATGCTGTTTCTGACTGGTTATGCTGCTGGGCCATTTTCAATAATGTCTCATCAGGCAACCATTCTGTTAACGGACATACCGCTGCGGCATTACCGCCAAAAGTCGTGTTGCTAAAGGCATCTATCATGTAAAAATCAATTTGTTGCATGGCGTAAATCTCTAATCGATCTTCGGGCAGCCCACACTCTACCACGCCACGACAACATGCAATTTCGTATTTTTCATGTATCCACATCCCCCCGAAAAAATGAAGATAGCGTCTAACTAACACTGAATACGGTATAACGTTTTCTTCGATATGAAGACATCTGCTTCACGCCCTGAATAGCCGCCCCTCCAACCCGCTCGTACCACTCCCTATTCCTAAATCAACAGCCTCACCCGATCATAAATCAGTCGGTCCTCCTGTCGTGCGGAGCGGGCGTGCTGGCGCAGAGTGCGAATCAGGTTATCTATCAGCGCATGAGCGGCGGTGCTGAGAATGCTGTTGCGCCGAGTCACGATATTCAGCCGTGCCGGATCGCAACTTTCCCGCAGCGCCAACGGCTGCAAACGCCCGGCAAACTGCGGCAGGCCGACCAACGGCGCCGGACACCAGGTACACATGTCCGCCGATTCCACCATCGCCTGCAGCATGCCAAGGGAATGCGCATGAATAATACGATTCGGATCGAGGTGAGCGCCGTGGCGGCTGAACAGTTGATGAATTAAATCGTCATGATTTTCCGGTGTGTAGTTCAGCACCCAATCCTGCTCCAGCAACTGGTGAATCGAGGTGCTTTGGCTCAACGAATGCCCCTGCCGCACCATCACCGCCGTTTCATAATCGAGCAAGGGTTCGCAATGAAACTCCTGCGGTGCCATCGAAACCGGAAGCGGCGTGATGGCAAAATCCATCGTGCCCTCACGCAGTTGTGATTGCGCGTTGGCCATCAAGCTTTCAAACAGTTCCAGTTTCACCTTGGGCATCTTTTTGCGAAAGGCCAACACCGCCGTCGGTAACACCGTCAACATCAACCACGGCGTAATGGCCGCTTTCACCTGCTCTTGCGCTAACCCGCGTAACCCCGCCATTTCATTATTAGCCTGTTCCAGCTGATTCAGCACCAACCGGGCATGTGCCAACAGCGTTTTCCCGTACGGCGTAAACCCCAGCCCGCTCGGAGAGCGAAGCAGCAACGGCAGTTCCTGTTGTTGCTCCAGTTCACGCAAAGCGCGCGTAACCGCTGCCTGTGAAAGCCCCAATTGCCTCGCGGCGGCGCGGATACTGCCGCCGTCAGCGCTGGCCACCAATGCCTGTAACTGATGCAGTTTCATGATGCCCCCATGACAACCTATTGTTGTCAGCATAACCGAACGGCGGCTCCCCGACCAACGGGTTGTTTGCTAGTGTCGGGAGTATCTTGTTTTCCGCTTATCGAACGTCGGAAATCGAATATTCAATCAGGATATCGCGATGAATAATCCGCTTGTCTTACCTGAAATAGCGGCAGTTAAGCATGAAATGGTCGCTATCCGCCGCCATATTCATGCTCACCCCGAATTGGGGTTCAACGAGTTTGCCACCGGCGAGTTGGTCGCAAAACTGCTGTCCAACTGGGGCTATCAGGTTACTCGGGAATTGGGGCAAACAGGCGTTGTCGCCACCTTGCGGCGAGGCTCGGGAAGATCACTGGGTTTGCGTGCCGATATGGATGCATTGCCGATTGAAGAAACCAGCGGATTAAGCTACACCAGCACCCACCGCGGCGTGATGCATGCCTGCGGTCATGATGGCCACACCACTATGCTGCTGGCAGCAGCGCGTTACCTGGCGCAACACTCTGATTTTACCGGGACTCTGCATCTGATTTTTCAGCCAGCGGAAGAAGGCGGCGGCGGCGCCAGAGTGATGATTGAAGACGGCTTGTTCGAACGGTTTCCCTGTGATGCGGTGTTCGCCATGCACAACGTACCCGGCTTTCCGGTCGGTCAGTTGGGCTTTGCCAGCGGCGCTTTCATGTGTTCGGCCGATACGGTCAATATTACCCTGCACGGTCATGGCGGCCATGGCGCGGTGCCGCAGCACACGGTCGATCCGGTGGTGGTTTGCGCCGCCATTGTGATGAGTCTGCAAACCATCGTCTCCAGAAATATCGATCCGCAGGAAACGGCAATCGTGACGGTTGGCGCGATCCAGGCAGGCCGTGCCGCCAACGTGATCCCTGCCACAGCAACCATGACGCTAAGCGTACGCGCACTGGATGCGGGAGTTCGCCAACGGCTGGAAAACCGCATTACGGCGCTGGTAGAAGCGCAAGCCGCCAGTTTTGGTGCTCGGGCGGACATTGATTACCAACAGGGTTATCCGGTTTTGGTAAATCACGTGGCGGAAACTGAGCTGGCACGCACAGTCGCATTGGACTGGGCGGGTGAACAGCAGTTGATCACGTCTCTGCGCCCCTTTACCGCTAGCGAAGACTTCGCATTTATGTTGGAAAAATGCCCCGGCAGCTATATCTCGATCGGCAATGGGGATAGTACGCCCGGCAATTCGCTACATAACGCCGGTTACGATTTTAACGACGAGTGCCTGCCGATTGGCGCCACTTACTGGGTCAAGCTGGTTGAGCGCTTTTTGGCTTGATCCCTTTTGCACACCATTACGCCGAGGAACATAAAATGAAAACAAAGATTAGCCTGGTTCTCCTGCTGCCGCTGGCGTTAAGTTTCGCCGTTTCTGCTGGGGAATTCAGCGGAAAAGTAATTAAACTCGGCGTGGATCCGACCTATCCACCGCTGGAATTTAAAACGCCACAGGGGGCGTTGACCGGATTTGGGGTCGATATTGCACAGGCAATGTGCGATCAAATGCAGGCCAAATGCGTTTGGGTTGAGAGCAGTTGGGATGGAATGATCCCGGGGTTGCTGGCGAAAAAATTTGACGCCATCGCCTCGTCGATGACCATTACGCCGCAGCGCCAGGCGCAGATCGCCTTCTCGGACAAGGTGTCTAATGCGCCTGCACGATTAGTGGCCCGTAAAGGCAGCAACCTGCAACCCACGGCGGCTTCGCTGAAAGGTAAATCCATTGGCGTGCAGCAGGGATCCAGTCAGGAAACTTATGCCAACGCCCTGTGGCGGCCGGCCGGCGTTAACGTGGTGTCCTACCAGAGCCAGCAGGAAGCCAATGAGGATTTGATCAACGGCCGCTTAGATGCTTCGTTGCTGGCCAGCGTCAGTGCCAGTGAGTTTTTCCACACCCCAGCAGGAAAAGATTTTGCCTTTATCGGTGCCGAACTCAGTGACAGCAAATATTTCGGTATCGGTGACGGCATTGGGCTGCGTAAAGAGGATATCGCCCTGCGTAACGCATTCAATGCTGCGCTGCAGGCGATCATCGCCAACGGCACCTACAAGAAGGTGAACGATAAATACTTTGATTTTGACGTGTACGGCGCAGGTCACTAAAGGGGCTGGAATAGGGATACAGGGAAAACAATAAAAGGGCCAGGCGAATGCCTGACCCGATAAAAACGGTTACTTCACTTCGCCCATAGCCTTCAGCTTTTTGGACAGTTCGCGGCGTTCTTTGGACAAATCGGCATTTTTGATGATGTAATCATCAACGCGATCTTCATAGTCGCTGCGCATATTGGCAATGATGCCCTGAACGTCTTCAATGCTCATGCCCGGCTTGATGTACTCGCTCAGGTTATCGAGCAGCAGCACGCGTTTTTGGTTATCACGAACTTTCTTCTCGTTGTCGACAATTTCACGCTGCAGCTTATTTTTACGTCGGAACATACGCACAAACTCCAGAACGTCCTGGAAACTCGGCTTATTTGCATTATCCATCTTCATACCCTTGCTTTAGTAATACACAGATTCATTTGCTTACGGCCACAATGGTACCAAGATACAGGTTTGTGGCGGTCAGGCACAACACTCATCGCCCTATCTTACTCACTTTGGCGTCATGACAAAAACCCGAAGCGCCCGCTTCATGATCTGACCCCCTATTCACGCCCGCTGGCGGTACACACCTTGAGCAGATCGCCCAGTTCTTCCAACTGTTGCGTCAGTTCCATGCTCAACCATACGTAGCCATAAATTGGCGCTTCGCCGTGCTGACTGAAGCTGGCCTCCTGCATCAGGGTTTTCAATTCGGCGGCAATTTCGCTCAGTTGCCCCGCCTCTGCCGACAACTGTGTCTGCGGGCCGTCACGCATCGTTACTGCCAGCGACTGCAACGAATTCAGCGTTAGCAGTTGCGCACTGCGCAGCGTTTTGGCATTCAGCATAATAAAGTGGGTTTCGCGCGAGGCCCAATAAGCGTCGGCCAGCAATTCCAGCGTACAAACCAGGTTGCGGCTCAGCGTCTGCACCGCCTCGAAAACCGCTTTGGGGATGTGGGTCTCTTTGCTGCTGGGGACAATCAGGCCGCGTAATTTAACGACCTTATTGAGCAGGTCTTTCAGCTGTGGCTCCAGCCGCGGCCGTTCTATCATATTTGGTGACAGGTAAGCGCCGTAGATCTTGCTGACGTTTTCCAGGCAATCCGCCATCTCCATACGCCACAAAATATAAGCACGTTGCGGATAAATGCTGGTGAACAGCAACGCCAACAGCGAACCCAAAATTACGTCACCGCTGCGCCACAGTGCGGTATGCATATCACCGGCCCCCGCACCGCAAACCACCGCCAGCGTGATCCCCACCAGCAGCGCCATATAGGGCCGCTTACCGAGCGTCAGATAGCCACAGAAAAACATCACCCCCCCGCACCACACCAGCATCAGCGGCAATGAGTAAAGCTCGAGATACAGGGCAATCAGCCCCGAGGCGGCGCCAAACACCGTACCTGCGATACGCTGCAACGCCCGTTGCAGCACATTGCCCCAGAACGAGATCGGCCCCATCACCACCACCAGCGTAATCAGTGGCCAGGTGCCTTCCGGCACTTCGAGCAGGCGGATCAGCATAAAGGTCAGGATAAACGCCAGCCCAATGCGCACGCCGTGCACAATGCGGTAATGGCGATAGGTCAGACGTTCGAACGAGGATATTTTTCTGTCGAGGCGCACGATGCATCCCGTTATCAGTGGCGAGAAAGAGCATCAGTTTAACGGAGGAAAGGGTTGGGAGAAAAGGCGGATAAGGCGTCCCTCATCCGCGCTCAAGCCTTAAGCGGCATATTTATCTACCAACGCGCGTAAAATGGCGGCGGTTTCGGCATCCATCACACCGTCATATTTGCGTTGACGGAAATGCAGTTGGAAGGCGCGAACCAGCTGGCGGTAACCCTCTGCATTGGTCGCCGCCGAGGTGTCGTACCCGTACCTGGCAAATAGCGCCAGTAAATCTTGCTGTGCGGGTACACCCTGGCATTGATACTCATGCTGATAACGCTGCTTCACCGCGTCGTCATACCAGGCACCGACACCGGCCAGGTACAGCTGATGCCATGGAAATTGCGGGCCGGGATCGCTTTTGCGGCCGGGGGCAATATCGGAATGTGCCACTACGTTAACCGGCGTGATATCCGGATAGCGCTGCAGAATATTTTGCGTCAATTGAGTTACCGCCGCGATCTGCTGCGGGTTAAAGGGTGGGAAAGTGATGTCTTCACCATCGCCGCTCGCCAGATTGACGATCTCAATGCCAATCGCGGTATCGTTGAGATTCGAACGATTGCCCCACTGGCTGGTGCCGGCGTGCCAGGCCCGCTCGACTTCATCGACCAGATTGAAAATCCTTACGCCGCTAAAGCCTGCCGCCTTATAGGTTGGATCTTCGGGATCCGGCACCAGATAATGGGCGCTGACCGACTTGCCGGTCAATGACTGCACCGAGTCGGCAAAATTCTGCGCGGTATAGTGCAGCACCAAAAAGCGCACCCGGTGGCCGAAGCTGGCTACCGAACGGTAGCTGTTGTAATCCATACTGAACATCGTAGATTCCTTGTGGGTTAAACACGTGTAATCCAACCACTGTAAAGGGCAAGAGTATTCGCCCCGGTTCATACTGGCGCAACTTGCAGCGCCCTACAATTCCTTCATGGACCTTGTCCGCCCGTCAATGTTTAGCCAATTGCTAAATTTAAAGCAAGCTAAATTTAGCAAAAACGATATTTACCTTTTTGCTAAAGAATGCGATCATCCGGCCATGGAAACCAAAGAAATAAGACGCAATAATTTGCGCGAGCTGATGGCCAGCTACGCCCGGCAGGGTATCAACCAGAATGATTTTGCGGTGCTGGTTGAGTCCTCTTCGCCCACGTTGAGCCAAATCAGCGGTGAAAAGTCCTCCCGTAACCTGGGCGATAATCTCGCCAGGCGGATCGAGGCCAAACTGAACCTGCCCAAGGGTTGGTTCGACGTGTTCCATGAAAAAGAATTGGTGCGCCCGTTCGATAACGTGGCGGCAGAGTCGGATTTTCAACCTGCCCGCCTCAAGCCGGTGGTGTGGGAAGATACCGAACAGGACAAGGAAGAGTTTGTGGAAATTCCCCTGCTGGATATCAATTTTTCTGCTGGCGATGGCTGTTATGAAATTGTCGATCGTGAAGAGTTTTCGCTGATTTTCCGCCGCTACTACCTGCACAAGATGGGGGTGGCGGTGAATGCCGCGCGGATCATCCGCATTTCAGGATCCAGCATGGAGCCCCGGCTGCAAGACGGCGACGTGGTGGGGATCAATACCGATGATACTCGCATCCGTGAAGGGAAAACCTACGCGATTCGCCACGGTAACCTGCTGCGGGTAAAAGTGCTGATCGAACAGCCCGACGGTGGCGTCACTATTCGTTCGTTGAACCGGGAAGAATACCAGGACGAACACCTGAGCTACCCGCAGCGTAAAGACCAATTGGTGGTGCTGGGGCGCGTTTTCTGGTCGTCTTCGTCCTGGTAATGCGAGGATGCAGCAGGCGCCGCTAACCGGCGCCGTGCTGTTATTTGAAATCCACCACCATCTGCTGCTGAATGGACAGGCCCCGGGTCGACTGCACGCAACAGGCGATGTAGTCGGTAAAACGCGGCGGTTTCGGCATGCCCAGCTTAAGGATTTTGTCATTGCTGAACCGCACGTTGAGCATGGCGAAAGATCCATACAGGCGCATCGCTTTCAGCATCAGGCGTTCATTGCACGGCCCGAAAATATCTTTGAGCTGCTTGCGCATTTTCAACAGGGCTTCATAACTGACCTGCGCATAGTGATCGCCGAGCGGAGGCTTCTCCAGCGCAGCGGCAATGGCGCGATCGATGTCCGCGAAGCTAACGCTGCTCTCTTCACCGGCGGAGATATGGTAAACGTCGTTATCCAGCGTCTCGCTGTTCAACAGCATCACCATCGCATCAGCACAGTAATCAACCGGGATCACATCGATATTGTCCTGCAGCGAGCACATAAACTTACGCAGCATCAGCGCCATGCTGAACACCCAGAAAATACTGCTGGAAGGCTGACAGCCCAGGCGAGTATGCCCTACCACGATCGAAGGACGAGCAATCACCAGCGGTAGCTGCGGGCAATGCTGACGCATGAGCTGCTCAATGGTGGATTTGGAACGGGTATATTCCACCAAATGCTCGGCCGTTTCTTCAAATTCACCGCTTTCCGCGACCAGTGAACCAGGTTCCGGTGCGCAGGACATTGCCGTTCCCACATGCAGGAAACGTTTTAATCCAGACACCTGCGCCATTCTTTTGGCGAATACCAAAGTGCCTTCCACGTTAACCTTCCAAATAAGAGGGTTATTACCGAAAGAGGCTACGGCGGCACAATTAATAACGTGCGTTACATTGTTAATCCTTGTGTCTGCTAAAAAGTCAGCTGGCTCACTCAGATCCCCCAACAATATATTTTCTATCGTGATTTTAGAAAATAGTTCGGCTTCAATATTAAACTTCTCCATATTCATCCGAATACGGTCTAGCCCCTGCTGTGCATTATCAGCTCGCACTAACAGAAGATAGTTAATCGCCTGATTTTCTTTCAGTAATTTTTCAAGCACTGCACCACCGAGAAAGCCGGTAGCGCCGGTTAACAGCAGAGTTTTCATAATGTGCACCCACATTGGTATTGAATGTTGCTGATTGTATGTGGGGGTAATTAAACGGATATTAAATAAAACTCAGTAGTCTTATCTTATCTTTTCTTAATATTATCTTAAGGAATGTTTTGAAACATCGCAGCGGTATTTGGTAACACATTAATAAAAAACAAACCATAATAAACACCGCCGTTGACAGAGCATTGATATAAACTCTGATTTAATTCCCTGGTCAATATCATTCTCTTTATCCATCAGGAGGTTTTATGAGCTATAACCAAAAAGTCTGGTTGGGCATCCTAGTCCTGTGCAGCCTTTTCTGGCTGGCGGTGATTGGTGGTGTGTTATCGGCCCATAAAGCCTTTGATCGCGCACAGTTGCAAAATCAGCAGGAATATACGGCCAAATACTCTCAGCATTATCAGGGGGCAGCGGCATCAAGCCAGCCCCTGCAGGCACGTTCACACACTTGATGCGCCTCCCCCCTGAATGGGGTAGGGACAAGCTGGGTTAAGGATCCTATGATGCCCCTATGATCACAGGGAGAATAATATGGGTCGAAAGCTGGATAGCTTGCCACAAGCAGAACGTGAAAAAATTGAAGCCGATTTACTCGCTCTCAGCGTTATTTATAACGAACGTTATGGCATCAGCCCCAACAACAACGGTGCCAGTGCCGAAGAACAAGTACCCGATTATTTACGTCCCTACTTTCGTCTGCGCCTGAACTACTACCGCAATGCGTAATGCCGCTCATTTCGGTGATTAACGCTAACGACTGCTTGGCATCGCACATCTCGCCGTTACAATAGAGCAATATTCCCTACGCCACCTGAGAGATGCGATTTTGAGCAGCAAGGCACCGGCCACATTTTATATCCACGACTACGAGACCTTCGGTAAAAGTCCCTCTATGGATCGCCCGGCGCAGTTTGCCGGTGTGCGTACCGATATGGATTTCAACATTATCGAAGAGCCGTTGGTCATCTACTGCACCCCGGCCGATGACTACTTGCCCGATCCTGAAGCGGTGATGATCACCGGTATCACGCCGCAGCTGGCGTTAGCCAAAGGCGTCAACGAGGCCGAATTTGCGCGGCAGATCCATCAGGCGTTCAGCGTGCCTGGCACCTGCATTCTCGGTTACAACAACATCCGCTTCGACGACGAAGTCAGCCGTAATATTTTCTACCGCAGCTTCTACGATCCCTACGCCTACAGCTGGCAGAACGGTAATTCGCGTTGGGATCTGCTCGATGTGATGCGCGCCTGCTATGCGCTGCGCCCGGACGGCATCGTGTGGCCAGAAAACGAAGACGGCTTCCCCAGTTTCCGGCTGGAACACCTGACTCGTGCCAACGGCGTCGAGCATGAGCATGCCCATGACGCCATGTCAGACGTTTACGCCACTATCGCCATGGCTAAACTGGTCAAACAGGCACAACCACGACTGTTTGATTTCCTGCTGCAACACCGCAATAAGCATAAGCTGAACGCCCTGATCGACATCGCAGAGATGACGCCATTGGTGCACGTTTCCGGCATGTTCGGCGCCGCGCGCGGCAACACCAGTTGGGTATCGCCGCTGGCCTGGCACCCGGACAACAAAAACGCCGTCATCATGTGCGATTTAGCCGGTGACATGACGCCATTACTGACGCTGAGTGCCGATGAACTGCGCGAACGGCTGTATACCCGCCGGGAAGATCTGGCGCCCGAACAATCACCGGTACCGATCAAACTGGTGCATATCAACAAGTGCCCGGTACTGGCGCCGGCCAAGACCTTGTTGCCGGAAAACGCCGAGCGACTGGGGATCGACCGTCAGGCTTGCCTGCAAAACTTGCAGTTGCTGCGCCAGCATCCGGAGGTGCGCGAAAAAGTGGTGGCGTTGTTCGCCGAAGCCGAACCGTTCAAAGGCTCTGACGACGTCGACGCCCGGCTGTATGACGGTTTCTTCAGCGATGCCGACAAGGCTGCGATGAAAATCATCCAGCAAACCAAGCCGCAGAACCTGCCGGCACTGGATCTGACTTTCAGCGATGGGCGCATGAAGGAGCTGTTGTTCCGTTTTCGTGCCCGCAACTACCCCAATACGCTGGACGACGCCGAGCAACGCCGCTGGTTACAGCACCGCCAGGAAGTATTAAGCGCCGAGCGAGTGCAGAGCTACGTGCTGCAACTGGAGTCGTTGTATAACCTGCATGAAGGCGATAAAGAAAAGACCGCGCTGTTGAAAGCGCTGTTTGAATACGGCAAAGAGTTGGTGGGGTAACAAAAACAATAAAGGGCGCCAAGGCGCCCTTTTTAATGCTTAGCGATAGAGACTTAAGCTACGTCTTCGCTTGCCTGCGGTACCGGCAGACGGAAGCTGCGCGTCACGAAGGCCAGATAAATCAGACCAATCGCCGCCCATACCAGACCCAACGTCATTGAGCTGGCTTCCAGATTGATCCACAGTGCGCCAACAGTTAGCGCCCCCAATACCGGCAGGATCAGGTAGTTGAAGGTATCTTTAACGGTACGGTTCAACTTGTCGCGGATATAGAACTGCGAGATAACCGACAGGTTCACGAAGGTGAACGCCACCAGCGCACCGAAGTTAATCAACGCCGTCGCAGTCACCAGGTCAAACGACACCGCAGACAGCGCAATCACGCCGACCAACAGCACGTTCAGCGCTGGAGTACGCCATTTCGGATGCACATAACCGAAGAAGCGCTCCGGGAAGACGCCGTCACGGCCCATCACGTACATCAGGCGTGAAACACCGGCGTGCGACGCCATGCCTGAAGCCAGTACGGTTACGCAGGAGAACACCAGGATCACCGACTGGAAGAACTTACCGGCCACGTACAGCATGATTTCCGGCTGGGACGCATCAGGATCTTTGAAGCGCGAGATGTCCGGGAAGTACAGCTGCACGAAGTAAGACACCACGATAAAGATGATGCCGCCGATCAATGCCGTCAGGAAGATAGCTTTCGGGATCACATTCTCTGCATCTTTGGTTTCCTCAGACAGCGAACTGATGCCGTCAAAACCGAGGAACGAGAAGCACAAAATGGTCGCGCCGGTAATCATCGGCACCACGTGCGCATTCTCAGACCAGAACGGGCGGCTGCTGATCAGCGTGCCTGCACCTTCGCCATGCGAAATGCCATTCACCACCAGGAACAGGAACACGATCATGATCGCCACCTGCACCACCACGATAATGGAGTTCAGGTTTGCTACCAGCTTAATGCCACGCAGGTTGAAAATCGTCATCAGCCCGACCAGCGCTGCCACGAAGATCCACGAAGGCACGCCCGGGAAGATGGCTTCCAGGTAAATTTTTGCCAGCAGAATGTTGATCATCGGCATGAACAGGTAGTCCAGCAGTGATGACCAGCCCACCATAAAGCCGACGTGCGGGCTGATGGCCTTCTGGGCATAGGTATAAGCAGAACCGGCGGACGGGAATTTCCGTACCAGTTTGCCGTAACTCAATGCGGTAAACAGAACCGCCAGCAGAGCAAAGGCGTACGCCGTCGCGACGTGACCATCGGTCAGGCCGGAGACGATGCCAAAGGTATCGAAGATGGTCATTGGCTGCAGGTAAGCCAGGCCCATCATCACTACCGGAACTAAAGTCAGGGTTTTACGCAGCTGTGCGCGTTGAGCCGGTGCGGCGCTGATGATGTTATCGGACATTGCGCAGCCCCCCCTTACCTTCTGCCTTGCGGAATATAGACACGCCAAGACTTAAGGTTGCGGGGAAACTTCGCAACTTGCGACTGAATTCAAAAAGAAGGGGATTGGAAGCTGGATAACGAGTCAAGGCTGCCTTGGCTGCTCCATAATCGCTGCGACCGCAGCGGAAACCGGCGGGCACCGGTGCTAAAGTGAAAAATTGCCCCATCTTTCTTATCCTCATGAGTCACGACCATAAAGTTTTGTTTGATCGCGCACGAAACTATTTATCTATCCGGATCGGTGTCCGGCCTCGCTTGGTGTATGAAACGCACAGTTTGTAGAACATAAATGCAAAAAAAATAACCGACGCGTTAAAACGTCGGCTATCTGCATTAGGGATATTTTGCACCAAAAACCCTCCTGATGACAAGATCAGGAAGGCTTCTTAAACAAATTCTTTTCGCGATCGTTCGGAAAACAACCCTTACAGGTGAATTAATCCGCTATCGTTCTATCGCACATCAAGTTAATGCCACACATTTTACGCCCCTTCAGGCATTTTTCAACATCCAATCAATCTCGGTTTCAGTCACCAGACGCTCAAATTGCATCAGTTCATCCATCTTGCAGGCATGGTAAACGTGGGCAAAACGTTCGCCCAAATACTGCGTCAAGGCTTGCTGATGCTCAAACTCGTACAGCGCGTCGCTTTGGCGAATGGGGAACGGCACCCCTTCTTGTTCAAGACCATTACCGGTCACCGGCTCAGGCAATGGCAATTCATTGTCCAGCCCGTAAAGAATGCCTGACAGGATCGTCGCCACCACCAGATAAGGGTTGGCATCTGCCCCCGCTACGCGGTATTCCACGCGATGATTCTCCGGCTCGCCGCAGGGAATGCGCAGCGCAACGGTGCGATTGTTGTGCCCCCAGGACGCCTGAGTGGGTACATACATGCCCGGCTGGAAGCGGCGAAAGGCATTCACATTGGGAGCCAGTAGCGCCATCGAGGCCGGCATCAGGGTGATCATCCCCGCCAGCGCACGGTGCAACAGCGCCGAGTCTTCGCCATCGGGTTGCACAAACAGATTATTGCCGTTGCCGTCCAGCATGCTGATATGCACATGCATGCCGCTACCGGCGTATTCCTCATAGGGCTTTGCCATAAAGGTGGCGTGCAGGTGATGATTTTCCGCCACCAGCCGTACCAGGCGTTTCAACGACAGCGCGTGATCGCAGGCCAGCAGCACGTTATCGGTATGCTGCAGATTTACCTCGAACTGGCCGGGTGACGCTTCCGCCACCGCACCGTCCGCCGGTAAGCCCTGCATCTGCGCCAGGGTGTCGATGTCGTTGAGTACTTCGGCAAAATGATTCAGATTGTCCAGCGAGTAAACCTGGCTCTGCATATTGCGCTCCTGGGTGCCGGGCGCACAGGGCGGTTGCAAATACCCCTCAGAGTCTCGCTGTCGATCAATGAGATAGAACTCCAACTCTACCGCTACCACCGGGAACATGCCGCGCTGGCGCAATGCCTGCCAAACTCGATTCAGGACATTACGGGGTTCAACGTCAAAGGGAGTACCATCTTCATCCAGCATGGTCAGCAACACCTGACCGATATTGTCCGGATCCGCCGCTGACGGCGTCAGCGTTCCTGCCACCGGCATACACACGCGGTCCGGTTCGCCCAGTTCCTGACCCAGGCCCGCCTCTTCCACCACGTTGCCCAAAATATCCATAGCGAATACCGAGGCGGGGAAGTAGCAGCCTTTTTCCAATTTTTTCAGTCCGGAGACGGGAATTCGTTTACCGCGGAAGGAACCATTCAGGTCAGTGAGCAGGATGTCGATATACTGCGTTGAGGGATGGCGTTCCAAATAGTGAGCAACCTCACGTTGGAACGCGCTACTTCGCCTCTCTTCATTATGCTGTGCAAAATTTTCAACTGCTGCGATATTGGTTTGCATACATCACCCGCCATTATGCTTTGAGAACGCTGCTGCGTCCGCCTGCCGATAGGTTCAACACATGGTCTGATTTCTCTGTAGACTGCGCCACAGCGGGCGCTCAAAATAACATCCATAATATGAAACATAGCTTTAACACAAATAGTTTGCAAATGTTACAATCCTGTTTGATTATTCGCCACCGGCTGCTAAATTGATAAAATATTGACCGAAAAGGCGTTAACACTCTTTTTACGTGCAGAATTTCGTCCGCCAGAACGGGGGTGGTCATGGGCAATATATTTTCCAATTCCGACACAACTACCGATATCATGCTGTGCCGATATCACTCAGGCAGGCACCTGATACCCATATTCATTTCTGCCTGTCGTCCCTACCAGAAGGAAGTACCGCTATGAGCGAAGTCAGCTTGGCGCCGGGTAAGCGCCTGTCACAGATCCGTCTGCAATTGGGTTTGTCGCAGCGCCGGGTCGCCGAACTGTCCGGGTTAACCCACAGCGCAATCAGCACCATCGAACAGGACAAAGTCAGTCCGGCTATCAGTACGCTGCAAAAGCTGCTGAAAGTTTATGGGCTGTCGCTGTCTGCCTTCTTTGCCGAACCTGAAGCCGCCAATGAGCCCAAAGTGGTCATAGAAGCCGAGGATCTGATTGAGATAGGCAGCCAGGGGGTATCGATGAAGCTGGTGCATAACGGCAGTCCAACGCGCAATCTGGCGATGATGCTGGAAACCTATCAGCCCGGCACCACCACCGGCGAAAAAATTAAGCACCAGGGCGAGGAGATCGGCACCCTGCTGGAAGGCGAGATCATGTTGACGATCAACGGCCAGACCCATTGCCTGACCGCCGGTCAAAGCTATGCCATCAACACCGGCATTCCACACAGCTTCAGCAATACCTCGGCGCGCGTCTGCCGCATCGTCAGCGCACATACCCCGACTACCTTCTGACCTTGTTCGGCGGAGGCCCCATGACGGAACACGTTGCCAGTTATTATGCCGCCACCGCCAACACGTTCGCGCCCTACCCGGCGCTGAACGAGGATATCCGCAGCGACGTCTGCATTATTGGCGGCGGCTTCACCGGCCTGTCGTCGGCGTTGCATCTGGTCGAGGCCGGTTATGACGTGGTGGTATTGGAGGCCGCGCGAATCGGCTGGGGTGCCAGCGGCCGCAACGGCGGGCAGGTAGTCAACTCTTACAGCCGCGATATCGACGTCATTGAAGCGCGTTATGGCGCTGACACCGCCGCCATGCTCGGCAGCATGATGTTCGAAGGCGCAGAGATTATCCGCAAGCGCATCGATCAATACGCCATCGCCTGTGACTACCGGCCCGGCGGCATCTTCGCCGCTTTGAACCCTAAACAAAGCCACGCGCTGCAGCGGCAACAGGCCCGTTGGCGGCGCTATGGCAATGACCAATTGGAATGGCTGGATCGGCAGGCTATCCGCCGCGAGATCGCCAGCGATCGTTACGTCGGCGGTTTGCTGGACCGCAACGGCGGCCATTTGCACCCGCTCAATCTGGCGCTGGGCGAAGCCGACGCGGTGCGCCGTCACGGTGGGCGGCTGTTCGAACAGTCAGCCGCCACGCGCATTGATTACGCGGAACCGGCAAAGGTACACACCGCCCAAGGCTCGGTCAGCGCCAACTTTGTGATCGTTGCCGGCAACGCCTACCTTGGCGATCGGCTTGAACCGCGGCTCAGCCGGTTGAGCATGCCCTGCGGCTCGCAAATTCTCGCCACCGAACCGTTATCCAAAGATATGGCGCTGTCGCTGCTGCCCAATAATTTCTGCGTCGAAGACTGCAATTACCTGCTGGACTACTTTCGTCTGACCGCCGACAACCGGCTGCTGTATGGCGGCGGCGTGGTATACGGCGCTCGCGATCCCGCCGATATCGATCCGCTGATCCTGCCCAAAATGCTGAAAACCTTCCCGCAGCTGAAACAGGTGCGCATTGATTACCGCTGGAGCGGCAACTTTCTGCTGACGCTCTCGCGCATGCCGCAATTCGGTCGCCTGGAAAACAATGTCTATTATATGCAGGGCGATAGCGGCCACGGCGTCACCTGCACTCATTTGGCCGGCAAGCTGATCGCCGAAGTGCTGCGCGGTGATGCCGAACGTTTTGACGCCTTCGCTCGCTTGCCACACCTGCCCTTCTTTGGGGGCCGCCAGCTGCGTGTGCCTTTCACCGCCCTGGGAGCGGCCTATTATGCGTTGCGCGACCGCCTGGGGTTCTAGCGCCATCCGCCAGGAATTTTTTCATCTCAGTTATGCCTTTTAGTTTGTTGCGAAATACGCAATCTGTGTTACAAAAGACTTACTTTAGCCATCTAAACGCCTAAACGTCTTTAATTACACTATGCCAACCCCTACGCCCTCACGCCTCGAGATGCGCAATATCTCGATCGCCTTTGCCGGCTTCAATGCCCTGCAAAACGTCGATTTCACCCTGCAAGGAGGCTCAACACACGCATTGGTCGGGGCCAACGGGGCAGGAAAATCCACCTTGATGGCGATCCTTTCCGGCGCGCACGACCATTATCACGGCGAGATTTTTATCGACGGGCAGCAAGTGGATATTCATTCCCCGCTGCAGGCCCGGCAATACGGCATCCACGTGGTGCAGCAGGAAGTGGATGTGGCGTTGATCCCCACGCTATCCGTGGCGGAAAACATCATGCTCGATTGGCTGAACGAACCGGGCCATCTGCTTAACTGGGCGCAACTGTACCGTCAGGCGGCGCAGCTACTGACTCAGCTGGATTTGACTATTAACCTGCGCCAGCGTTTGTCGGAGTGCACCCTGGCGGAAAAACAGCAGGTGCTGCTGGCACGCGCGCTCTCCCACCGCTGTCGTTTTCTGGTGCTCGATGAACCCACCGCCCCGCTCGATCGCGCCGAAAGCGAACGCCTGTTTCGCGTGGTGCGCCGCCTGCAGTCCGAAGGTATCGGCGTGGTGTTTATTTCCCACCGTATCCACGAATTGAGTGAAATTTGCGACCGCCTGACGGTGCTGCGCGATGGCCGTCACGTCAGTGAGGATGCCATGCAGGGCCTGACCGGCGAGCAGATCGTCGAGAAAATGCTCGGTCACCGGCTGGACGATATTTTTCCTCCCCCACGCCCACCGCACGGTTCTCGCCCGCTGCTACGGGTGGAAGGCCTGCACGATCGCCATAAGCTGCGCGACGTCAGCCTGCAACTGCATCAGGGGGAAATTCTTGGCATCGCCGGGCTGGCCGGCGCGGGGAAAACCGAACTGTGCAAGGCGTTATTTGGCGCCTCACCGGCGCGAATTGAACGGGGTGAACTGCTGGGGAAACCCTGGGCCCCCCGCGCTCCACATCTTAGCGTCGAGCAAGGACTGGCGCTGGTGCCGGAAGAACGGCGTAAAGAAGGCATTTTTATCGACGAAGCTATTCCGATGAACCTGAGCGTCAGCGCCGACGACAGCTTTTCCCGCTGGAGCCTGTTCAGCCGCCGCCAGGAACTGCGTTGGGCGCGCGACATCATGCAGCGCCTGAATATTCGCGCCTCCGGCCCGCAGCAGAAGCTGGCGCGGCTTTCCGGTGGCAACCAGCAAAAGGTGGCGATTGGCAAATGGCTGCGCGGCGACGCTAGCGTACTGATTTTCGACGAACCAACCAAAGGTGTGGACATCAAGGCCAAACAAGAGCTGTTCACCCTGATCGACGGCCTGGCACGCAACGGCAAAGGCATTATTTATGCTTCCGGCGAGTTCTCTGAGCTGGTCGGCCTGTGCGATCGCATCTGCGTGCTGTGGGATGGCCGGGTCGTCGCGGAACTGAATGCCGCCGACATTGATGAAGAAACCCTATTACTGTATTCCACCGGAGGAACCCCAGCGTGAGTAAAGAATTGTCCCTGCAAACTGCGCAACCCTGGCGCCATCAGCTGTTTGAGTTTCTCTACAAATGGGGGATGTTACTCACCGTTGTCGCGCTGATTGCCCTGTTCGGGATAGCGTCGGACAACTTCCTCGATCCGAACAACATCATCAATATTCTGCGTTCGATTGCCATCGTCACAGTCATCGCCATCGGAGTATCGATATCGCTGTCGGTCGGCGGTTTCGACCTCTCCGTTGGCTCCACCGCTTCACTGGCCAACGCCCTGGTGGTTTCGCTGTTCGTCTGGTACGGCTTCGGCACCACCGGTGCGATTGTGCTGACGTTACTGATTTGTACCCTGGTCGGCCTGTTCAATGCATTCCTGATCGTGGTGTTGAAAATCCCCGATATGCTGGCGACGCTGGCCAGCCTGTTTGTGATCCAGGGCGTGGCGATGACCTACAGCTACGGCGGATCAATCACCCAGAATATGCTGCTGCCGAACGGCGATATGGCCGAAGGCCTGATCCCGGAGGTCTTTTCCTCACTGGGCCAGGTGCCGGTGATCGTATTGATCATGCTGGCAGTCACGGTAGTGGTGCAGCTTTTCCTGTCGCTGACCAAACATGGCCGCCGCATGTATGCCATTGGCGGTAATCCGGAAGCCGCGCGCCTGTCGGGCATTCGGACAGTACGTTACAGGGTTGCCGCCTATGTTATCTCTGCCCTTCTGGCCTCGCTTGGCGGCATATTACTGGCGTCACGTATCGGCTCTTCGCAGGTGAACGCCGGTGGCGGTTATCTGATGGATGCGGTCGCTGCCGCTTACATTGGTTTCTCGCTGGCCGGCTCCGGCAAGCCCAACGCGCTCGGCACGCTGGTGGGCGCGGTGATCCTCGGCGTGTTGCAAAACGGCCTGGTGATGCTCTCCGTTCCCTACTATGCCATGGACATTATCAAAGGTTTGGTGTTGGCCCTGGCGCTGGCAATCACCTACATCCAGAAACGCTGACACCCTCTCTCGGCGCAGATTCTGCTGCGCCCTTTTCCCCTTTTATTCATACGGTTAATGATTCCCCTTGCCTAAACACATACAAATGATACGAATTATCATTTGCGTTTACATTTTGTCGAAAATCCTTACAATAGCCTGACGAAACGGCGAACCCCGCAATGACGGGGCAAGTTTCTAATTATTATTCAACACGTTAAAACGACACTTTGTCGATTTACATCAGACCAGGAAAGGTTTGCCTCATGGAAAAGCCACGTTATAACAAATTAACCGCATTGATCATTGCTACATTGACCAGCGCCGGCGCCGTCGCTGCGCAACCAGACGCTCAGGACACCATGGTGGTAACCGCTTCCGGTTTCCAGCAGAAAATCCAGGACTCCCCGGCGTCCATTTCGGTCATCCCACGTCAGCAAATTGAAGACAAAGCCTACCGCGACATTACCGATGCGTTGAAAGACGTGCCGGGCGTCGTCGTAACCGGCGGTGGCAGCAGCAGCGATATCAGCATCCGCGGCATGTCCTCCAAATACACCTTGATCCTGGTCGACGGCAAACGCGTAGACACCCGCGGCACCCGCCCGAACAGCGATAACGCAGGCATTGAACAAGGCTGGCTGCCGCCGCTGGAAGCGATTGAACGCATCGAAGTGGTACGCGGCCCGATGTCTTCGCTGTACGGCTCCGACGCCATGGGCGGCGTAATCAACGTCATCACCCGCAAAACCTCCACCACTCAGGCATGGAAAGGTTCACTGCACGGTGACGCCACCTTCCAGGAAAACAGCAATTCCGGCGATATTTTCCAGACCAATGCCTACGCTTCCGGCCCGCTGATTGAAGGCCTGCTGGGCCTGCGGGTCAACGGCCTACTGTCGCGCCGCGCCGAGGACCAAATCCTCAACGGCTTCAATGAACAGCGCATGCGCAGCGGCACCGCGGTATTCAGCCTGACGCCAAACGAACAGAACGACTTCGATTTCGAAATCGGCCGCTCTTTGCAGGATCGAAACAGTACGCCGGGTAAATCCATGGCGACCGAAAACTGCCGCAACAAAAAGTGTACGCCGAACAGTGCCAGCGACAGCCTCTACACCCGTACCAACTACGCGGTAACCCACAACGGTTATTACGACTTCGGCAACACCACCAGTTATATTCAGCGCGAAGAGACCAACAACCCCGGCCGCGATATGAAGATGTACAACACCATCTTCAATACGCAAACCCAGTTTGATCTCGGCAGCCATATGCTGAACCTGGGCGGCCAGTACCGTTACGAAAAATTGAGTGATGGCGGTAATCAGTTAGCCGCAGCCGATAAGCTGAACCAGCTGACGCGCTGGAGCTGGGCGCTGTTTGCCGAAGACGAATGGGCGATGACCAACGACTTCAGCCTGACCAGCGGTATCCGTATGGATCAGGACCAGAACTACGGCAACCACTGGACGCCGCGCATGTATGGCGTCTGGCACCTGACCGAGCAATTTACGTTGAAAGGCGGCGTCTCCGCGGGCTATCGCTCGCCGGATCTGCGCCAATCCTCTGCCGGCTGGGGGCAAATCACCGGCGGTGGCCGTACTTCAATCATTATCGGTAACCCGGATCTGAAGCCAGAGAAGAGCCTGAGCGAAGAGATCGGCGTGATGTGGGATAACCTGCAAGGTCTGAACGCCAGCGTTACCCTGTTTAACACCGACTTCAAAGACAAAATCACCGAAGTGCGTCGCTGTGACAGCGGCGACGGTGACGCGCAGTGCATGATCGGCAATACGCCGTATTACTTTATCAGCGACCGCACCAACGTCGATAAAGCCAATATGCGCGGCGTAGAAGCCACTTTCGGTTGGGAAATCACCAAAGATTGGCAGTTGACCACCAACTATACCTACACCACCTCCGAACAGAAGAGCGGGGATTTCCAAGGCAAACCGCTGAACCAAATGCCGAAGCATATGGTTAATAGCGTCTTGGACTGGCAGGCCACGCATGACGTCAGCCTGTGGTCGCGCGTTAACTTCCGCAGCAAGACTTCGGACTACATGAGCCGCTCTTCGATGGCCAAGAGCACGCCGTCTTATACCTTTGTTGACGCCGGCCTGAGCTACCAGGCGAATAAAAATCTGATGGTGACCGGCGGGATTTACAACATCCTCGACAAGACCGTCGATTACGATAACTACAATACCGTGCTGGATGGCCGCCGTTACACCGTCGGCATGACCTACAACTTCTGATGCCACTTTGGGCGCGCGCTGCGCGCCCTTTTTATTTCTCTCACCCAAGGAAGCCACAATGACATTACGCCGCTCCCCTATGGTTCTCGCCCTGCTGGCCTGTATCGCGCTGGCCGGCTGTAACGGCAAGGTTCGCACACCGGCCGCGGATGCCCCTGCGACCGTCAATTTTCAACATCTGAACGGCACCACCGAAGTGAAAAAGCACCCACAGCGCGTAGTGGTGCTGGACTATGCTTCGCTGGAAACATTGCAGTTGCTGGGCGTAGAGCCGCTGGCACTGCCGGGCAACCGCACCATGCTGCCGGACAGCCTGAAACAGTACCAAAATGCCAAATACCTCAATGCCGGGACCCTGTTTGAGCCGGATATGGCCACGCTACGCGCTGCCAAACCGGATCTGATCCTGATCGCCGGTCGTTCCTCCAAGGCCTATGCCGAACTCAGCGGCATTGCGCCGACGTTAAATATGGCAATCGATCCGCAGGATCAACTGGGCAGCCTGAAACAACGCACCCTGCAACTGGGTGAGCTATTCGATAAACGGCCGCAGGCTCAGGCTGCAGTAGACAAACTGGACGCAGAGATTGCAGCGATCAAACCGCAGGTGGCCAAAGCCGGGCGTGGCCTGGTGGTGCTGTTCTCCGGCGGGAAAATCAGCGCCTACGCGCCCAAGAGCCGCTTCAGCTTTACCTATGACGCCCTCGGGTTTCAGTCTGCGCTGCAGAGCGACAACGCCGATGTCCGCGGCAATAAACTCACCCCGGAACAAGTGGCACAGTTGAACCCGGACTGGCTGTTCATTATCGATCGCGATGCAGCCACCGGTCGTCCGAAGGCGGTAGCTCCGCAGAAGATCCTCACCACCACGGCGTTGAAAAACACCGCAGCGGTCAAGAAAGGTCAGGTGGTTTATCTGCCGGCGGCTGAGGTCTATCTTTCCGGCGGCATCATCACCAGCCAGCATATCGTCGAACGCGTCGCCGAGGCGCTGAACAAGAAGTAATAAAAAACCCGGCGCTGTGAAGTGCCGGGTTTTTTGCTATCCACCAGGGATCAAATCGACGGTTGGTTCACCAACCCGTCAATCAGCACCTGCGGCGTTCCCTGCGAGCAACGCTCAATGCGCCCACGAACGCCATACACCCGCGCCAGACTCTGCGGCGTGATCACCTCTTCCGGCGCACCGTCGGCAATCAATTCGCCATCCTGCAGCATCAGCACGTGATCGCCATGACGCAGCGCTATATTGATGTCATGCACCACCACCACCGTGATGATATTGCGTTTGCGCGTCTCTTTGCGTACCAAATCCATCACGTGGAACTGATAGTTAAGATCGAGCGCGCTCAGCGGTTCATCCAGCAACAGCAACGAAGGCTGACGGATCAGCGACTGCGCCAACCCCACCAACTGTTTCTGTCCGCCGGAAAGCTGATCGAGATAGCTCAGCGCCAGGTGGGCAATGCCAAGCTGCTCCAGCAGCGCCATTACCTCGGCCTCGCTGCCGGCATTGCTGCGGCCGCCCGAAGCGCGTTGCGCCACAATGATCGATTCCAGCACGTGCAGATGCACACCGGCTGGCAAAGACTGTGGCAAATACACCACCTTCTCCGCACGGCGGGCGAATGGCATCTGCATCAAATCGATGTCGTCCAGCCACAGTTTCCCCTGTGCAGGGTTTAAACCCGCCAGCGAGCGCAGCAGCGTTGACTTACCGCTGCCGTTCGGCCCCAGCAGCACGGTGATTTGCCCGCGCGGCAGCATCGGGACCGCCAGGTTGCTGATAACCTGACGCTTGGGGTAGCCAGCGGAGAAGCCTTCAATACGCAATCCCTGATTCATACATTCCCCCGATGACGCAGAATAATGCTCAGGAAGAATGGCACGCCCACCAGCGAGGTAACGATGCCCACCGGAATGATAATGCCCGGGATCAGGTTTTTCGACGCCACGGAGGCCATCGACAGTACCAGCGCGCCAATCAACGCACTGGCCGGCAGATAGAAACGGTGATCTTCACCGAAGATCATTCGGGCGATGTGCGGCGCCACCAGACCGATAAAACCGATAGGCCCAACAAAGGCCACCGCCAGCGCGGAAAGAATGCTGATGCGCAACAGGGTCGTCAGACGCAGACGGCGCACGTCGATGCCGAAACTCACCGCACGATCTTCACCCAAGCGCAGCGCGGTCAACTTCCACGAGCTCATCATCGACAATGGCAGAAGCACGACAAATACGCCGAGCAAAATGCCCAGTTTGTCCCACGAAGCCCGCGCCAGGCTGCCCATAGTCCAGAACACCAGCCCCTGCAGCGTGTCTTCGCTGGCAATAAACTGCATCATGGAAACCAGGGCGTTAAAGGTGAACACCAGCGCGATGCCAAACAGCACCACGCCAGAGGTGGCAACCCGTGTCCAACGCGTAATGCCGTCCAACATCAATGCGGCGAACAGGGCGAAAATAAACGCGTTAGCGGAAATAAACCATTGATCGGGGATGCCCGGAACGCCAATCCCCAACACGATAGCCAGCGCCGCACCGAAAGCCGCGGCAGAAGAGACGCCGAGGGTAAAGGGGCTGGCCAGTGGATTGTTGAGGATGGTCTGCATTTCTGCACCGGCCAGGCCAAGCGCAAAGCCCACCACCACCGCCATCAAGGCGTAAGGCAGGCGGATATCCCAGACGATAACCCGCGTGCCGGCGTCGGCCGCCGCAGGATCAATCAGGGTTTGCCACAGGGAAGACAAAGAGAGCCCGGATGGGCCAATGGTAAAATCCAGCAGCAGCGAACCCATAATCGCCAGTGCCAACACCCCCATCATCAATAAACGGTGGCGGAGAATATGGTGATAACGCCCCATGGCGTTGACGTCGGGTTTACCCTTGGCGTCAGGCATAGGATCGGTGGATACGCTCATTATTTCGGATACCTGTTACGACAATGACCACAGCGGCGCGGAAACGGCCGCCTGAACGGAATAAGCAGCCGCTAACAATAAAGCAAACGATAATACTTATCAATCATATCAATAGCTATTACCTGCCATATAAAGATGTAACACTTTATTTTATAACGTTATTAACCGACCCCTTGCCATACCCTCGCCGCAGTGCCCAAGGTTAACAATTCCGAAAATATCGCCCCACTCTGCACAGCTGTGACAAATTGCAATAAAACCACATAGAATCCAAATCCTGACTGGTCACTGGCGCCCGCGCCGGGCCGGATATTTAGGGCCGATTTTCGGGACCCTTATCAAAGAGGCTGCAATGAGAAGTCGAACACCTGCGTTAACGCCTAAAAAACCCGCCCTGCTGCACTGGCTGGTGCAAAGCCCACGGCTGGCTGATGACGCCAAATTACAACGCCAGATGCGGCTTACCTTGGTGCCTTCTCCCGCCACGCCATGGTTGAATGCCGCCGGGGTGGCGCTGCTGCTGCTGGGCTATATCTGGCTGAGCCACAAGGCGATCGGCGTGGGTCTGTTGCTGCTGCTGTTGTTGCTGACCGGCGGACGTTGGTGGCTGGCGCGAGCCAATCCGCTCCGTTGGCCCAACGCGATGCTGGTGACGGTACTGCTGTGGTGCGCACTGGTGGGCGCTGTCGCCCTGATGGCCATGCTTTCTGGCCGCATGGTGCTCATCTTGTTTGCCGGCTTGCTGATTACCGGACTGGCCTTCTGGCTGATGCAACGCCACGCCGCAGCACCGCGTTTTGCCCTGCTGGAAATCATGGTGCTGACGCTGCCCTATTTGCTGGCCGCGCCGCTGTCACGCGTGCAAAACCTGTTTTTACTGGCGGATATCATCCCGCTGTGGCTAGTGTTGGCCCATGGGTTAACCACGTCTTATCATCGTCAGCTCGCTGAGCGCGTCACCCTGAGCGCGGAAAAACAGCAAGCCGCCCATCAGGATCATTTGACCGGTTTCCTCAACCGTGCAGGGGGTGAAGCCGTGATGCAGGATATTTGTCGTCCTTCGGCAACGGTGCATCCGCTTTCCCATCTGTTTATTTTCGACTTTACCCCGCTGGCGGCGTTGTATCAGAGCCACGGCGTGCAGATCGGCGATGACGTGCTGCGCACCATCGGCGAACGCCTGAAAATGTTGGTGCGCCCCAGTGATTTTGTCTGCCGCTATACCGGCGGCCAGTTTCTGATCCTGGTTCACGACCTGCCTTACGGTTCCGAAGGTGAATTTTTGGCACGCTTCATTCCGGCGCTGGAAGCCCCCTACGCTTTTGGCGCATTCGGTGAGGTGTCGCTGCAGCTCAATACCGGCGTATTGGCGTTAACCCAGGATTATCAATCGGTTGACAGTTTGATGGCCGCGGCGCAGCGGGCGCTGACGGTAAAAGGGAAGGAATAGCTAGTCAGGGGATAAGGATAACGCGGCGGGCTCCCGCCGCGTTTCATACAAGACGTTAATTCACGTCCATTTTCGGGAATTCCATTTCGCTGTACTTCACGACACGGGTGCCGCGCGTCAGCTTGTAACCGAACCAAATGATCAGGAACAGCGGAATGCCGATGTAGGTCGCGGTCACGCCGTACCAGTCGATTCGATCTTGCAGGAATGCCTGATAGTTCTGACCCAACGTGATGATCAGGCACAGGACAAAGGCAAAGATCGGGCCCAGCGGGAAGAAGCCGGAACGGTAAGGTAAGTCGTTCAGGTCATGCCCCTGGATCATATAGCCACGACGGAAGCGGTAATGGCTGATAGCAATCCCCAACCAGGCAATAAAGCCGGTCATACCCGAGGTGTTCAGCAGCCACAGGTAAACCGACTGGTTGCCGAACATCGAACTCAGGAAGCACAGGCCCGCAACCACGGTCGTCGCATACAATGCATTACGTGGCACCCCGCCCTTCGACAGTTTGGCGAAGATACGCGGCGCTTTGCCTTCCGACGCCAGAGTAAACAGCATACGGGTTGAGGCGTACATCCCGGAGTTACCGGCAGACAATACCGCTGTCAGGATCACCGCGTTCATCACCGCCGCCGCCGACAGCAAACCGGCATGCTGGAACACCAGGGTGAACGGGCTGACGCTGATGTCTTTCACATCATTGCGCAGCAGGCTCGGATCGGTATAAGGAATAATCAGGCTGATAATCAGGATCGCGAAGATATAGAACAGCAGGATACGCCAGAACACCTGACGCACCGCGCGCGGGATATTTTTGCCCGGATTTTCAGATTCGCCGGCCGCGATGCCGATAAGCTCGGTACCCTGGAATGAGAAGCCGACAATCATCGCCACGCCTATCATCGCCGAGAACCCTCCGGCAAACGGCGCGTCGCCGATGGTCCAGTTCTGCCACCCCGCGTGCTCGCCCCCTTTGAGGATGCCGAAAATCATCAGCACGCCAATGGCGATAAAGATGATGACAGTGGTCACTTTGATCAGTGAGAACCAGTATTCTGCTTCGCCGAAACCTTTAACCGAAATGTAGTTCAACAGGAACATCAGGCACAGGAACAGCGCGCTCCAGATCCAACCCGGAGTATCCGGGAACCAATAGGTCATGACCAACTGCGACGCAACCAGGTCAACGGCGATGGTCACCGCCCAGTTGTACCAGTAGTTCCAACCCAGCGCGAAGCCAAAGCCTTCTTCCACATATTTGGCGCCGTAGGTGGAGAAAGAACCGGATACCGGCATAAAGGCCGCCAGTTCACCCAGGCTGGTCATCAAGAAGTACACCATCAACCCGATCAACGCATAAGACAGCAATGCCCCGCCTGGGCCTGCCTGCGAAACGGTCGCCCCAGAGGCGACAAACAGACCGGTGCCGATAGAACCACCAATAGCAATCATGGTTAAGTGCCGCGCTTTCAGCTCGCGCCGCAATCCGGGTGCTGGTTGCCCCGATGTTTTTATATCCTGCTGAGCCATTCTTACCCTATCTGCTGGTCAAAAAAAATAAGGGCGGATTGTAACAAATACCCGCCGGCGAACTAGTAACATTGCACTGATATAAGATAGCTTCATAATTCAGGGCTAATTATTAGCAACGGCCCTCTAGGCCTTACTTACTGTCATTAATGTGACAGGGTGCAGATTTTTATGCTTCGTTTCTGCTTACGGAGGCATTTTCAGGACGCAAGCGTGCAGTAGCTGAGAAAACGCTGCAGGGCATTGGAGATGTGCTTTTGCCGGTGATGGATCAGATAAAGCGTTCGCATCAAGGGCGGCAACGGCAGCTGCAGTTCCACCAGCGCACCGCTGGCCAACTGTTCGCCTATCACCCGCCGCGACAGGCAACTGATACCAATGCCGTGGCGAACCGCATGTTTGATCGCTTCCGAGTTCCCCAGCTCCATCACCAGCTGAAAGTGCGGCAGATGCGCCAGTAACAGATGATCCAACACTTCACGCGTGCCCGAGCCCCGTTCGCGCAGGATCCACGGCGCATTCGCCAACATCGCCAAGGTTAAAGGCTGGCCCGCCAGCGGATTGTCCGGTGCAGCGAACACCACCAGTTCATCCTCCAGCCACGGCTGAGTGACCAGCTCCGGCATATGGCAAGGGCCTTCGATCAGGCCTAAATCGACCCGAAAATCTGCGACCGCGACAATCACGTCCTGACTGTTTCCCACATTGAGCTCCAGCGGCGTGGCGGGGAAATCTTGCCGATAACGAGCTATCATCTCCGGCAACATATAGTTGCCGATGGTGCTGCTGGCCGCGATGCGCAGCGCGCCGCCGTCATGACGGAACAGTTGCTCAATCTCTCCGGCCTGCTCCAGCAACGCCAGCGCCTTCGGGTACAGCAGCCGCCCATGCTCATTGATGACCAGACGTTTACCGACACGATCGAACAACTGCACGCCCAGCTGCCCTTCGAGGTCGGCCAGCGCCGCACTGACTGCCGATTGCGATAACGCCAGAACGACCGAGGCCTGCGTGGTCGAACCGCTTTTCAGCACTTCGGTAAAAACTTCCAATTGACGTAAGGTGATATGCATAAACTTCTCGATATACAAAAAAGCGGCCTGTCAGTAAAGCCACTGAAACTAATGCTAAATCTGCGCCACTGGCCAGCAGCAACGCACAGGGTGAATAACACTAAGGTTATCACGTTTGCAGAAATCGACATGGGGGTCACTCATGCTTCAGGCCGCAGACTAACCACTTATTCAGATAGGTTATAAATATATAATCAATTTCTCTTTTATGTCGCCAGCACGTAGTCTTTGGCTCAAGGATTTGATGACAAGGGCTGACTTATGGCGACCAATACCACACACGATTTTCCAACGCGGCAATTTCCGCTATTCGGTCTACCTCGGCTGGTGCCGGGGCTGCTGCTAACCGGTGCCATCACTGCGCTGGCGGTCTGGGTAGGTGATATTCCCTGGGTAGCCGGGCTGGGACTGGGCGCGCTGACGCTGGCGATTTTGCTCGGTATTTTAGTCGGCAATACGCTGTATCCCTGGCTACAGCCGAGCTGCCACGGCGGTGTTCAGCTCGCCAAACAGCGTTTATTGCGTCTGGGCATTATCCTTTACGGTTTTCGCCTGACGTTTCAGCAAATTGCTGACGTGGGAACCACCGGCATCATCATTGATGCATTGACCCTGAGCACCACTTTCCTGCTCGCCTGCTGGCTGGGTAAAAAAGTGTTCGGTATCGACAGCCAGACCGCGATGCTGATCGGCGCCGGCAGCAGCATTTGCGGCGCGGCGGCCGTGATGGCGACCGAGCCGGTGTTGAAAGCCGACTCCAACAAGGTGGCGGTGGCGGTAAGCACCGTGGTGGTCTTCGGTACGCTGGCGATCTTCGCTTATCCGTGGCTGTATCAGTTGAACGAGCATTTCCAGTGGCTGCCGTTTAATCAGGAAAGTTTCGGCATCTTTACCGGTTCAACCATTCATGAAGTGGCGCAGGTGGTCGCTGCCGGGCACGCTATCGGGCCGGATGCTGAAAACGCCGCGGTCATCGCCAAAATGATCCGCGTCATGATGCTGGCCCCTTTCCTGCTGCTGCTCTCAGGCTACATCAGCCGCAGCCGTAGCGCAGGAAGCACCGGTAGCCAGGCGGAAAAATCCGCGATAACCATTCCGTGGTTTGCGGTGCTGTTTATCGCCGTTGCCGGGTTGAACTCATTCGACCTGATCCCGGCGGCACTGGTAAAACACCTGATTACCGCCGATACCTGGATGTTGGCGATGGCCATGGCGGCGCTGGGGTTGACCACCCACATCAGCGCGGTGCGCCAGGCCGGGGTTAAGCCAATCCTGCTCGCCACGCTGCTGTTCGTTTGGCTGATTGTGGGCGGCGGCGCCATTAACCTTCTGGTGCAGTATTTTATCTGATTTGCTTCCCTTCAGGCCCGCAACCGCGGGCCTGCGCTTTTCCTGCCATTCAATCCTTCCGCTATCAATGCCATAATGACGCCGATTACACAGGAGAATGAAAATGAAGTTTGTCGGTGCACATGTCAGCGCGTCAGGCGGCGTGGATCAGGCGGTTATCCGCGCGCACGAATTGGAGGCGACCGCATTCGCCCTGTTCACTAAAAATCAGCGTCAATGGAAGGCCGCCCCGCTGCCTGCCGACGTGATCGATAAGTTTAAAAGCGCCTGTGCGCAGTACGGCTACGGCCCAGGGCAGATCCTGCCGCACGACAGCTATCTGATTAACCTTGGCCACCCGGTGACCGAGGCGTTGGAAAAATCCCGCGAAGCCTTTCTTGATGAAATGCAGCGCTGCGAACAGCTGGGGCTGACCCTGCTGAACTTCCACCCCGGCAGCCACCTGTTGCAAATTGAGGAAGACAAATGCCTGGCACGCATCGCTGAATCCATCAACATGGTGCTGGACAAGACCGAGGGTGTGACGGCGGTTATCGAAAACACCGCCGGTCAGGGCAGCAATCTGGGCTTCAAATTTGAACATTTGGCGGCGATTATCGATGGCGTGGAAGACAAGAGCCGCGTCGGCGTTTGCATCGATACCTGCCACGCCTTTGCCGCCGGTTACGATTTGCGTACCGAAGAAGCCTGCGAGCAGACGTTTAAAGAGCTCGGCGACATCGTGGGGTTCAAGTACCTGCGCGGCATGCACCTGAATGACGCCAAGAGCGAGTTTGGCAGCCGCGTCGACCGTCACCACAGCCTGGGTGAAGGCAATATCGGTAAAACAGTATTCAGCTATATCATGCGTGACGATCGTTTCAACAATATCCCGCTGATCCTGGAAACCGTAAACCCGGATATCTGGGCGGAAGAGATCGCCTGGCTGAAGGCGCAGCAGTAATTGCCAGATAAAAAAACCGGAGCCTGAGCTCCGGTTTTTTATTGCCTGCGCCAGCGTTAAGCTACCGTAGCCGCAGGGACTTCAGCGCGTTTCAGCAGTGCGTAAGACACCCCCGCCAACAGCGTACCGGCAACGATCGCCACCAGATACAACAGCACCGGTGTGATAGCGCCAGGGATCAGCAGAACGAACAACCCACCGTGTGGTGCCATCAGCTTGGCGCCGAATGCCATCGACAGTGCGCCGGTCAATGCACCACCCGCGATGCAGCATGGCAACACGCGCATCGGATCACGGGCGGCAAACGGAATGGCACCTTCGGAGATAAAGCACAGGCCCAACACCAGCGCTGCTTTACCGCCTTCCTGCTCGGACTTCTCGAACTTGCGACGCGCCAGTAATGTTGCCAGCCCCATCGCCAGCGGTGGCACCATACCGGCCGCCATAATGGCCGCCATAGGGGCATATACCGACGAGCTCAGCAGCGCCACACCAAAAGCGTAGGCCGCCTTGTTAACCGGACCACCCATATCGGTACACATCATGGCACCGAGGATCGCCCCCAGCAGTACCGCATTGGCGGTACCCAGTGATTGCAGCCAGTGAGTCAGGCCTTCCATAATTTTCGCTACCGGCGTACCGACGATGAAAATCATGATCAAGCCGACAATCAGGCTGGCGACCAAGGGAATGATCAGGATCGGCTTCAGCGCTTCCATACTCTGCGGCAGACGCAGTTTGGTGCTGATAAATTTGGCCACATAGCCCGCCAGGAAACCGGCAATGATACCGCCGAGGAAACCGGCGCCGGTGCTGACGGCCAGCATGCCGCCAATTAACCCTGGCGTCAGGCCCGGACGGTCAGCGATCGAGAAGGCAATAAAACCGGCCAATACCGGCACCATCAGCGCAAAGGCTGAGCCGCCGCCGATCTGCATCAACGCCGCTGCCAGCGTGCCCTTGACTTCGAATGCCTTGATACCGAACACGAACGACAGTGCGATACACAAACCACCCGCCACCACCATCGGCAGCATGTAAGACACGCCGGTCAACAGGTGACGATACGGGCCGGCGCTCTCTTTCTTCTTACCGGCGGTGGCCGGTGCACCGCTTTTTTGCGGTTGGAAAATCGCGGCCTCGGCCTGCGCCTTGTCCAGTTCCTGCGCCGTTTTTTTCAGCGCCAGGCCGGTAGAGGTACGGTACATCGGCTTGCCGGCAAACTTATCCAGATCCACTTCAATGTCCGCCGCCACGATCACCAGGTCGGCCGCCGCCACTTCTTCTGGCGTAATGGCATTGCCGGCGCCGACGGAGCCGCGGGTTTCAACTTTCACCCACCAGCCACGCTTTTTGGCTTCGCTTTCAATGGCTTCGGCCGCCATAAAGGTATGGGCCACGCCGGTAGGGCAAGCGGTGATCGCCACGATACGTTTTTGACCGGCGGCTTTAGCCGGTTCGACGGCTGCCGCGGCCGGTGCCTGATAGGCTTTCGCTTCGGCCATCGCCTGCGCCAGGAAGGCTTCCGGCTCACGCACCGCATGCGCCACGTCCCCCACATAAACCCGTTTGCCGTTCAGCGCGGCGTCAGCAGGTACAGTTTGCCCTGCCACCACCACCAGTTCAGCGTCGGCGGCTGACTCAACCAACGTCAGGCCGGTTTTCACCGCAGCAGCGCCAAGCATGCGTTTCGCCAGGTGACTACGTGCCTGCCCCAGCGAATTGTCTATCATCAGCAGTGTTTTCATTCTGCCTCCTGCTATTGATTAAAAGGTTTCAGATCGACACGCGCCATCATCGCGGCCAACTGTGGACGGTCGGTCACGCCAACGTTGCTCTGGCTTACCGCCAGCGCAGCCACGGCGGTGGCCAAACGCAAAGTGTGTTCACTGGATTCACGCATCAGCAGGCCGTAAATCAGGCCGCCGACCATCGAGTCGCCGGCACCCACGGTGCTGACCACTTCGCAGGCCGGTGGCTTGGCAATCCAGGCGCCGGACGCGTTGACCCACAGCGCGCCTTCGGCACCGAGGGAGATAACCACGTGGGCAATGCCCTGATCGCGCAGCGCATGCGCCGCTTCGACCACGTCAGCCAGCTGCGGCAACGGACGCCCGGCCCAAATTTCCAGCTCGCGGCGATTCGGTTTCACCAACCACGGCGCCGCTTTCAAGCCGGCAACCAGGGCTTCACGGCTGCTGTCGAAAATGATGCACGGGCACTGGGCGCGCAAACGGATCATCCAGTCGGTGAAAGCGTCGGGATCGACCCCCGCCGGCAGGCTGCCGCTGACCGCGACCATGTCGAACTGGCCCAGCCAGCTCAGGGAATCGGTCACGAAACGTTCCCAGTCCTGCCCGCTGACTTCAAAACCGGAGAAATTGAAATCGGTGACTTCACCGTCTTTTTCGGTCAGTTTGACGTTAATACGGGTGCGTCCCGGCACCACCTGGAAGCGGTTGGCAATGCCCAGATCGCTGAACAGCAGTTGGAAACCGTCCTGGTTGTCTTTTCCCAGGAAGCCGCCCACCGTCACATCAATACCCAGATCCTTCAGCACCTTGGCGACGTTGATGCCTTTGCCGGCGGCGTGAAGGCCGGCGGTTTTGACCAGGTTCACTTCACCGCGCTCGATCTCCGGGCAAAAGCCCACCAGATCGTAAGCCGGATTCAAGGTAATTGTTGCTACTCTTCTGCTCATGCTGCGCCCTCGCCCAGTCCTTCGTTAATCGCTTCACCGATCGCCTTCAGCGCCGTTTCAGCATCTTCACCTTTGGCGGTAAAACGCAGGTGATGTCCTTTTTTCACGCCCAACGCCACCACCTTCATCAGGCTACGTCCGTTGGCCGGTTTGCCACTGCCATCCAGGTTAGTGACGGTAATTTCACTGCTGAATTGCTTGATCACATTGACCAGCGCCGTGCCCGGACGGGCATGCAGGCCGTGTTCGTTACGGATCACGTACTCAGCGCTCAGCGTGGTGTTTTCTTCTTCCACCTCACTGGTCAGCAATGCCAACAGGGTGACGGCATCCGCGTTCAGCAAGCGTTCAGCTTTGTTCGCCAACAGCAGATCGCTGAGGTAATTCAGCACCGCTAACGGCTGCGAGTCAGCCACCGACAGCGTCAGCAAGAGCGCAACCTGCTCGCCCTCTTCGTCAAACGGCTGCGCCGGACGGCTTACCGTAGCCGCGCTAGCCAAGTTGCCTTCGGTGCTGTCGCTCAGCCAAATGCCCTGCCCCAGATTCAGCGGCTTGCGGGTGATGACGTCGCTGACGAATTGAGCGTTAACCGCACCAATTTTCTGCAGGCGGCCCGCATTCAGCGCCTGCAGCGTCATCAGGCTGTCGGCGGCCACGTCTAGCGCAATCAAGGAAGCGTCGAACTTGAATTCCGCCGTCAGTTTTTCGCCCATCAACAAGCTGCGTAACTCTTCTGCCGAGGTGGTTTTCGCCAGCTGTTCGGCTACGCTGTCGTCGCTCAGAACGTGGGTCAACTGACGCAACAGCGCCAGGTGTTCATCGGAACGTGCGGCAATGCCGATCACTACGTAAGCAGTTTGGCCTTCGCCCCACTCGATACCCTGAGGGAACTGAAACACCTGCACGCCGGTGTTCAGCACCAGATCGCGGGTATCGGTAGTGCCATGCGGGATGGCGATACCGTTCCCAAGATAAGTGGAAGTTTGCAGCTCACGCTGCAACATGCCGTCCACGTAAGGCGCGCTGACGCAGCCGGCCTTGGTCAGTGCGGCAGCCACCTGACGGATGGCTTCCTGTTTGTTACTCGCGGTAGCACCCAGGTGAATATCTTGCTGTGACAACTGGAACATGATTCTCCTCTCCTGCTGAATTGAATCGTTTCAGCTTCGTTGGGAAAAAGGAGCGTTACCGGTACGACATTATCGCGCCCATAACGCTGAAACGTTTCAAGGAGTGTGTAAGGCCCCATGAGCGAAAGCAAGTTTTCTCAATTTTGACGTGATAGATTTTTGACCTTACGCACACTTTTCCCTTAGGGTTACCCGTCGCAGCGCTAAAATGACATACTGTGCTGAAATTTTGCTGACGGAGGGAAACATGACTGTAGTGGCGGGCGTAGGCGTAATCATTGTCAATGAACAAGGGGAAATTTTGCTGGGCAAACGCTGCGGCAAGCACGCCCCCTTCTGGTCCATCCCCGGCGGGCATCTGGATGCCGGCGAAACCTTTGAACAGTGCGCACAGCGCGAGATCGCCGAAGAGACCGGGCTGATCATCGCCCCACCGAGCTTTGTCGGCATCAGCAATAATCTGCAAACCTGGCGCGCCGAGGGAAAGCATACGGTTTCCATCTGTTTGCTGACGCCCCATCCTGGCGGGGAAGCCGAGCTGAAAGAACCGGAAAAATGTGCTGAATGGCGCTGGTGCCTGCCGGATGCATTACCTGAACCGCATTTTGAAGCCAGCCGTAATGCCATTCATCTGTGGCAGACGGGCCAAACTTACCTACCGGCAAAATAGCTGTTTTCAATCACGGTTTAGCTCTCCTTTCCGTGATCTCGCTCATAGTCTGATAAATCCACATGAAAAATGCGTTATATAATATAGAATATAACGCTGAAAAATCCCCCGAACGACCATTTTTCTTCTAAAAATACCCCTATAGTATTAGATGACTTTACCAATAGTACCTATACTTCCTCAGGTATGTCGGCGCTCGTCCGGCACTTTTTTTTGGCAAGGTTTTCCTTGGTATTTCATAATTATAAGCGGATTCAATATGACCAATAAACTCACTGGCTTGATAAAAAAGCATCGCTGGGGATGGCTGTGGATTTTGCTGCTCGGAATTATCCTCGGGGCAGCATTATTGGCGGGTACCGCCACCGTATTCCATAAAACCAGCGACACCGCCTTCTGCGTCTCCTGCCACACCATGCAACAACCGCTGGCCGAATATCAGGGCAGCGTTCACTTCCAAAATACCAAGGGCATTCGCGCTGAATGTGCCGACTGTCACGTTCCCCATGAGCCACTCGACTACCTGTGGACCAAAATCCGCGCGGTAAAAGACATTTATGGCGAGATGGTGGGCACCATCGATACGCCTGAGAAATACGAGGCGCACAAGCTGGCCATGGCGCAGTCGGTCTGGAAAACGCTCAAAGAAAACGACTCCGCCACCTGCCGCTCTTGCCACAGCTTTGACGCAATGGACATCACCGCCCAACGGCCTGAAGCGCGTATCCAGCATCCGGTGGCCATCAAGCAGGGTGAAACCTGTATCGACTGCCATAAAGGCGTCGCACATATCCTGCCGGACATGAGCGGTGCAGCCCAGGCCGGAGCCGCCGAGTTGGCGAAAGCCGCCGCTGAAACCTCGCCAACCGCCACCACGTTGTACACCATTGCCACAGAACCCTTCTTCCTCAAACCGGACGACAGCCACAATGCCGGCAACCTGATGCCATCCACCGAAGTGCAGGTGGTGAAACAGGAAGGCGACAAAGTGCTGGCCAACGTCACCGGCTGGCAGCAAGACGGTGTCGCTGAAGTGTTCTACGCCGCGCAGGGCAAACGCATCCTCAGCGTGCTGCTGGGTGAAGACGCTCGCAAACTGCTGAAAACCGGCACCACCATGACCGATGCCGAAACCGGTCTGGTATGGCATCAGGTTTCTCTGCAAGTTTGGCTGCCGCGCAAACAACTGATCGACGATCAGCAAAAAATCTGGCGCTACACGGCAGATATGATGTCGGCCAACTGCACCGGTTGTCACGGCCTCACGGCCCTCGATCGCTTCAACGCCAACCAGTGGATCGGCGTAATTAAAGGTATGGCTCCACGCACTTCGCTGACGCAGGAACAGCTGCGCGTTCTGACACAGTACGTGCAGAAACACGCCAGTGACATGCAGCCAGCCGCACCAGCCAAGCTTTAAGGGAGAAGCGAAATGAGCAAATATCAACAACAAGCGTTAAAAATGAGCCGCCGCCGCTTCCTGACTGGCGCGACCGCGCTGGCCGCAGCACCGCTACTGGCGGGCCTGTGGCCCAAGTCAGCGTTGGCCCAGGCCATCAGCCAGGCGCTGCCGCAATTCGTCGTGTTGCGTCAGGCACAAAAAGGCATTTTGACCGGCGCGCACTGGGGCGCCTTCGAAGCCATCGTCCAGGACGGTAAAATGGTCGGCGTGCAGCCGGTCAAAGACGATCCTTATCCGAACGAACTGATCACCATGGCGCCCTATCAGGTGCACGCCGAAAACCGTATCAAATACCCGATGGTGCGCAAAAGTTGGCTGGAAGGCGGCCCTGGCAGCCGTACCGAACTGCGTGGTCGTGACGAGTGGGTACGCGTTAGTTGGGACAAGGCGATTGATTTGGTCTGTGGTGAGATCACCCGCTTGCAGAAAGACCATGGCCCGCAGTCCATTTATGCCGGTTCTTATGGCTGGAAAAGCGTCGGGATGCTGCATAACAGCCGCACGCTGCTGCAACGCCTGATGAACCTGACCGGCGGCTTCCTTGGTTACGCGGGCGACTACTCCACCGGTGCCGCGCAGGTGATCATGTCGCACGTGGTGGGCTCCATGGAGGTTTACGAACAGCAGACCGCCTGGCCGAACGTGATTGAAAACAGCCAACTGGTGGTGCTGTGGGGCTGTAACCCGATGATCACGCTGAAAAACAGCTGGAACGTCCCGGACCACTACGGCCAGACGGGCTTTGAGGCGCTGAAGAAGAAAGGTACCCGAGTGATCAGCATTGATCCGGTACACAACGACAGCGCCAAATTCGTCGATGCGCAGTGGATCGCTCCGCGTCCTTATACCGACGGCGCCATGCTGATCGGCATCGCCCACACGCTACTGACCGAGAAGCTGCATAACCCGGACTTCCTGAAAACCTACACCGCCGGTTTCGACAAGTTCCAGGCTTATCTGTTGGGTGAAACCGACGGTACGCCGAAAACTGCCGAATGGGCGGCCGATGTGTGCGGCGTCGATGCTGACGTGCTGCGTCAGTTAGCACGCGACATGGCGAAAAATCGCACCATGATCATGGGCGGCTGGGGGATCCAACGCCAGCATCATGGCGAACAGCAGCATTGGCTGTTGGTTACCGTGGCGGCGATGCTCGGCCAGATTGGCCTGCCGGGCGGCGGCTTCGGCTTCAGCTATCACTACTCCTCCGGCGGCAGCCCGACGGCGAAAGGCGGCATCATTTCCGGTATCTCTGCCGGTAACGCACCGAAGAACTCACCGGCACCGATCCCGGTGGCGCGCATCGCCGAATGCCTGACCAACCCGGGCAAGACAATTAATTTCAACGGCGCACAGGTCACCTACCCCGAGGTGAAAATGGTCTATGTGGCGGGCGGCAACACCTTCCACCAGCATCAGGACACCAACAATCTGGTCAAGGCCTGGCAGCGGCCGGACACCATCGTGGTGAACGAGCCTTATTGGACCGCCACCGCCAAGCATGCCGATATCGTTCTGCCGGCCACCACCAGCTACGAACGCAACGATCTCGAAATGGGCGGCGATTACTCACAGCTTTATGTGTTCCCGATGCACCAGTGTGTCGCGCCGCAGCATGAATCACGCAGCGATTTCGATATTTTCGCGGCCATGGCGGCTAAGCTGGGGGTGCAGGACGCCTTTACCGAAGGCAAAGATGAAACCCAATGGCTGAAAGGCATGTACGATGACATGAAAACTCAGGCACGTGCTGCCCGGGTAGCCCTGCCACCGTTCGACATGTTCTGGGAGTCCAACAACTACGTGCGCTTCCCGGTGCCGGAGGCCAATACCCAATGGGTGCGTTTCGCCGACTATCGTGAAAACCCGCTGCTCAATCCACTGGGGACGCCATCCGGTAAAATCGAGATCTACTCCGACGCCATTGCCAAAATGAAGTATCAGGATTGCCCAGGTATTCCGACCTGGATGCCGCCGCATGAATGGTATCGCGGCCCGGAAGCGGTGAAATACCCGCTGTCGCTGAACACCGCGCACCCGATCAACCGCCTGCATTCGCAGCTCGACAACACGCCACTGCGCAAGAAATACGCGGTAGCCGATCGGGAAGCGATTGTGATCCACCCGCAGGACGCCCAGTCACGCGGCATTGCCAATGGCGATCTGGTGCGGGCCTTTAACGATCGCGGCCAGATCCTGGTGGGTGCGGTGGTGAGCGAAGACGTGCGCCCTAGCGTGGTGCGCATCAGCGAAGGTGCCTGGTTCGATCCGGCCGATCCGTCACAGCCGGGTTCGCTGTGCAAGAACGGCAACGTCAACTGCCTGACCTTCGACGTCGGCTCCTCCAGCCTGGCTCAGGGTAACTGCGGGCAAATGGCACAGTTGCAGATCGAGAAGTATCAGGGCGAGGTGCTGAAAAACACCGCGCACGACGTGCCGGCTGGCGCCTAACGTCGAAGTTTGTCATACCCAGGGCGATGGTGACATCGCCCTTTTTTTAGCCTTATGCAGGAAAGAACTTTTTACCATTAAGCAGAATGAAACCGGTTTTTGTTCTTTTTAAACAGGCGTATTATGCGCGCGACTCCCTCATTTACGGCTATTTGCTGACCTCTATGCCTACTTCAACTGCGGTAACGCGACGCTCGCCCGATCTGACTTCGCTGGCCTTTTTAGTGGTAGCGTTCCTCACCGGGATTGCCGGTGCGTTACAAACCCCGACGCTGAGCCTGTTCCTGGCAACCGAGGTGAAGGTGCGCCCTTCCATGGTTGGGTTATTTTTCACCGGCAGCGCGGTGATCGGCATCCTGGTCAGCCAGTTTCTGGCTCGCCGCTCAGATCAAAAAGGGGATCGCAAAACGCTGATCTTCCTCTGCTGCATGTTAGGGGCACTGGGCTGCGTACTGTTCGCCTGGAACCGTAATTATTATCTGTTGCTGGCAGTCGGCGTAATGCTGACCAGCTTCGGCTCCACCGCCAACCCGCAGATGTTCGCTCTGGCGCGCGAACACGCCGACCGCACCGGCCGCGAAGCGGTAATGTTCAGCTCTATTCTGCGGGCTCAGGTTTCTCTCGCCTGGGTTATTGGGCCGCCTATCGCCTTTGCGCTGGCATTGGGATTCGGTTTTAAGGTGATGTATCTGGCCGCCGCCGCAGCGTTTATCCTGTGTGGCGTGCTGGTGTGGAAAATGCTGCCGTCGATGCGTAAAACGCCGGTGGCTTCCAGTACCACGCTGGAAGCTCCGCGGAAAAATCGCCGCGATACGCTGCTGCTGTTTTTAACCTGCACCTTTATGTGGACCGCCAACAGCATGTATTTAATCAATATGCCGCTGTATATGGTGCATGAGCTGCAACTGCCGGAAAGGTTAGCCGGAATATTGATGGGGACGGCGGCCGGGCTGGAGATACCGACCATGTTGCTGGCCGGCATGGTGGCGAAACGCTTCGGTAAACGTTTCCTGATGCGTTGCGCGGTGGCGGCGGGCCTGCTGTTTTACTTCGGGTTACTGTTTATCACCGGTACCTGGCAACTGATTGCCCTGCAATTGCTCAACGCGGCGTTTATTGGCGTGCTGGCAGGCATTGGTATGCTCTATTTTCAAGATTTGATGCCCGGTCAGGCCGGGGCGGCAACCACTTTGTTTACCAACACTACGCGCGTGGGCTGGATTTTTGCCGGTTCAATTGCCGGCGTGGTGGCGGAAGTCTGGAACTATCATGCGGTGTTTTATTCCGCGTTGGCGATGGTGGTCGGCGCGGTGCTGTGCCTGTGGAAACTGAAAGACGCTTAAGGTGCAGTATCCGCTTCCAGCTTGATCAGATAGACCAATGCCTGGTCGCGGTGGTCATGGCACATTTCGCGGCTGGCCTGCAGGCTGCCGCAGACCTTGGGCCGCAGCGGTGAATGAAACAGGCCACAACGCAGCTGCTCGCTCAGATGAATGCAGCGGGTGTTGGCGGGCTTGCCGTTAGGCATGCCGGGGATCGGGCTGGATATTGAAGGCGCAATACAACAGGCGCCACAGTCGGTACGACAGTCCATCAGCGAGTCTCCCGGTGGGCTGGCGGAATTGAAGCGCGACAATATCAGTCGCGCTCATCGGCCGCCAGCATAATCCGTGTTGGCGCGCGAATCTTTACATCTCGCGTTTTAAATCGTGAATCGCCCCGTTTTCTCACCCGCCCGCAAATTGCCATAAGCTCCCCTTCCGCCGCCAATTAATGCATGAAACAAGCGCATTAGCGGCTTTACATGCGTCAACCGCACATGTACCATTGAGCTAGTACAAAAGAATCCACGGCCGACGAGGCCAATCAGGAGCAAAAATGTCCGCGGACACCATCCAGAAGCTTTCCCGCCCTTCAGTGCTTGGCGGCGCGATGATCATTGCAGGCACCGCCGTCGGCGCCGGCATGTTCTCCATTCCCATCGTCACTTCTGGCGTGTGGTTCAGCGGCTCCGTCGCGCTGCTGGTTTATACCTGGGCCTGCATGCTGATTTCCGGCCTGATGATCCTGGAAGCCGCCCTGCACTACCCAAGCGGCGCCAGCTTCCACACCATCGTCAAAGATCTGCTGGGTAAAGGCTGGAACGCCATTAACGGTATTTCCATCGCCTTTGTCCTGTACATCCTCACTTATGCCTATATCTCCGCCGGTGGCTCGATTATCGCCCACACGCTGGAAGGTATCGTCGGCGTCGGGCAGTCCACCGCCGGGTTGGTATTTGCCGTGGTGGTGGCGTTTATCGTATGGCTCTCCACCCGCGCCGTTGATCGCCTGAGCACGATCCTGATCGGCGGTATGGTGATCACCTTTGTGATGTCGGTGGGCGACATGTTCACGCATGTGCAGCCGGCAGTACTGTTCAACCGCGGTGACGACCAGGCCAGCTATCTGCCTTACGCCCTGGCGGCGCTGCCTTATCTGCTGACCTCCTTCGGTTACCACGGCAACGTGCCGGGACTGGTGAAGTACTACCACAAAGACAGCGGCGCGGTCGTGCGCAGCCTGGTGTACGGCACCCTGCTGGCGCTGGCGATCTATATCCTGTGGCAGTATGTGATTCAGGGCAACATCGCCCGCGATGCCTTCAAACAGGTGATTGCCGAAGGCGGCAACATTGGCAGCCTGCTCAAGCAGATGGGCAACGTTTCCAGCAGCCAGACCGTCGGCCAGCTACTAAACGCCTTCTCTTATATGGCGCTGGCGAGCTCATTCCTCGGGGTGTCGCTGGGGTTGTTCGATTACCTGGCAGACTTCTTCAAATTCAGCGATGACACCGTCGGACGCAGCAAAACCGCGCTGGTGACCTTCGCGCCGCCGACCATTGCCGCCCTGCTGTTCCCGAACGGCTTCCTTTACGCCATCGGCTTCGCCGGCCTGGCCGCCACCGTTTGGGCGGTAATAGTACCGGCCATGATGGCGCGTGCCAGCCGCCGCCGCTTTACCGAAGCGCAATATCGCGCTCCCGGTGGCTACGGCATGATCCTGTTCATCATTCTGTTCGGGGTGATCAACGCCGTCGCGCACGTGTTGGCACTGCTGGGTCTGTTACCGGTGTTCCAGTAATACCGTAGGGGATGGCGCCCGCCGTCCCCTTAGTCTGATGACAAACACCCGAAAAACGTGGTTTTCGGATGTTTGAGGTAAATCAGAAGACACCATCCTTTGTTTTTTTAGTCCCTAGATCAGAACTTTTAACTGCAAAGGACGTTGTCAGCAATTTGAGGGGATGGCGCCCGCCGTCCCCTTTTTCTGTCACTGTTTTTGCTCGATCTGCTTGCCTGAAATCAGCGGCGCGAGTAACTTGTCGCAACTTCCCAAATACTCTTCATTGCAGGTTATTTTATATGGCAAAAGCTAACGAAATTAAGCGCGGCATGGCGATCAACTACAACGGCAAACTGCTGCTGGTGAAAGACATTGATGTGCAAAGCCCAAGCGCGCGCGGCGCCAGCACCTTGTACAAAATGCGCTTCTCCGACGTCCGCACCGGGCTGAAGGTTGAAGAGCGTTTCAAGGGCGACGATATTCTGGACACCATTAGCCTGTCACGCCGCAAGGTGAACTTTTCTTATATCGACGGCGAAGAATACGTATTTATGGATGACGAGGATTACACCCCGTATATCTTTAAGAAAGACCAGATCGAAGATGAACTGCTGTTTATTCCTGAAGGCGGTCTGCCGGGCATGCAGGTACTGACCCTGGATGGCCAGGTGTTGGCGCTGGAACTGCCGCAGACCGTGGATATGGAAATTGTCGACACCGCACCGGGCATCAAAGGTGCCTCTGCCAGTGCCCGCAACAAGCCGGCCACCATGGCGACCGGCCTGACCATTCAGGTACCGGAATACCTCAGTGCCGGTGACAAAATCCGCATTCATATTGCCGAGCGCCGCTACATGAGTCGCGCTGACTAGTCGATATTCTGGGGCCTGTATGGCCCCTTTTTAATGGCTTAGGGCAAATCCGGGAAGAAGCGGCGTTTAAGCGCCAGCTCCACTCCGCGCAGTTCCGCCAACCCCTTCAAACGACCAATCGCCGAGTAGCCCGGGTTGGTTTTTTTCTTCAGATCGTCCAGCATCTGGTGCCCATGGTCGGGACGCATCGGGATCGGCCGGCGATCGCCTGCCTGATGGCGTCGTTGCTCCTCAGTGAGGATCGCCTCGATCACCGCCACCATGTCCACGTCGCCTTGCAGATGCGCACCCTCGTGGAAACTTTTCGGGTTTTCTTCGCGACAGGTAGCACGTAAATGGGTGAAGTGGATGCGATCGCCGAAGGTTTCGATCATCCGCACCAGATCGTTATCCGCCCGTACGCCGTAAGAGCCGGTGCACATGGTGAAGCCGTTATACCGGCTGTCGACCGTTTGCTTGAACCACTGCATATCCTCAATGGTAGAGACGATGCGCGGCAACCCCAAAATCGGCCGCGGCGGATCGTCCGGATGCACCGCCAAACGCACGCCAACCTCCTCCGCCACCGGTACAATGGCGCGCAGGAACACCGCCATATTCTCTCGCAGCTGCGCCTTGTCGATCCCATCGTACTCCGCCAGGCGAGCGCGGAATTGATCGAGGGTATAGCCCTCTTCGGCCCCCGGTAATCCGGCGATAATATTGCCGGTTAGCTTGGCAACCTCCGCCTCGTTCATCGCGGAAAAATAGGTTGCAGCCTGCTCCTGTTCTTGCGGCGTGTAATCCTGCTCTGCGCCAGCGCGTTGCAGGATATACAGATCAAAAGCCGCGAAGGCGGTCTGATCGAAACGCAACGCTTTCGACCCGTCCGGCAGTAAATACTCCAGATCGGTGCGCGTCCAGTCCAGGATCGGCATAAAGTTGTAGCACACGGTGTCGATGCCGCAGGCCGCGAGGTTACGCAGCGATTGCTGATAGTTAGCGATATGCTGCCGGTAATGGCCGCTGTGGGTTTTGATCTCCTCATGCACCGGGATACTTTCCACTACCGACCACACCAAGCCTTTCTCCGCCAATAGGGCCTGACGGGCCTTGATCTCTTCGACCGGCCACACCTCGCCATTCGGGATATGGTGCAAGGCGGTGACGACGCCAGTGGCGCCGGCCTGGCGCACATCATCAAGAGAGACCGGATCGTTCGGCCCATACCAACGCCATGTTTGTTCCATTATTTATCCTTGTAAAAATTGCCCAGTATCGCGGAAGTGATAAAGATCGCCCTGCTCCAGCCATCTTGTTATACCAAAATAAAATAGATATCGGTTATCTTTCACCTTACTCTTTCGCCAATTGCTGTCAAAAGTGAAACCGCGATTGGTTGATCCACTTCACGGATCTGGCTTATTTTGCACGCGCACATGTAATTAGTGCGCTTACAGCCTTACACTGGCGGCAGGAAATTCGTGCAACCCCGGCAGAAGGAGTGCCGTATTCTGCACAAAAAAACTGGTCTGATAACTTTTAAAGTTAACCGCCAACACATCTACTCAGCCTTGGAGCTTTGCATGAAGACTATCGCCAACACGCCGCTTCCGGATGCCGTCCAGCAGCCAGGTTACGATCGCAGCGCATTACAGAGCCGCATGGTGCACATTGGATTTGGCGCCTTTCACCGCGCCCACCAGGCGCTACTGACCGATCGAGTGTTGAATCGTCAGGGCGGCGACTGGGGGATCTGCGAAATCAGCCTGTTCGGCGGTGATAATTTGTTCCGGACGCTGCGCCAGCAGGACCATCTTTACAGCGTGCTGGAAAAAGGCGCGGCGAGTAATCAGGCTATCGTGATCGGTGCGGTGCATGAGAGCGTACACCGCAAGCTGGAAGGGATTGGCGCCGTATTGGAAAAGCTGGCAGAGCCACAGGTGGCGATTGTCTCGATGACCATTACCGAAAAAGGCTATTGCATTGAACCCGGCAGTGGAAAACTGGACCTTCAACATCAGGCGATCCGCGCCGATCTGGCGAATCCCGGCGAGCCTTCCACCGTGCCGGGGATCCTGGTGGAAGCGCTGCGCCTGCGTCTGGAACGTGGGCTGCCCGCCTTTACCCTGCTCTCTTGCGACAACATCCCGGAAAACGGCCACGTGCTGCGTAACGCGATCGTCGGTTTGGCCGAAGCGCGCGACGGCGCGCTGGCCGACTGGATTGCCCGCGAGGTGAGCTTCCCCAGCACCATGGTAGACCGTATCGTCCCAGCCGCTACGCCAGAGACGCTGGATGAAGTGGCCGAGGCGCTCGGCGGCGTTCGTGATGAATGCGCCATCGCCTGCGAACCCTTTATCCAGTGGGTCGTTGAGGATAACTTTGTCGCCGGCCGCCCAGCCTGGGAACGGGCCGGTGCACAGTTGGTCAATGACGTGCTGCCTTTTGAGCAGATGAAACTGCGCATGCTGAACGGCAGCCACTCTTTCCTGGCCTATCTCGGGTATCTTGGGGGCTATCAGTACATCAACGACTGTATGGGCGATGAGTCTTATCGCCGCGCCGCACTCCACCTGATGCTGGCCGAACAGGCGCCGACGCTGAACGTTAGCGGCATCGATTTGCCCGCCTATGCAGCACAGCTGATTGAGCGCTACAGCAACCCGGCGTTGCAACACCGTACCTGGCAAATTGCCATGGACGGCACGCAAAAATTACCGCAGCGTATGCTGGACTCGGTGCGTTGGCATCTGCAGCATGGCGGCAGCTATGCCGGTCTGGCTCTCGGGGTGGCGGGCTGGATGCGCTATGTCGGCGGCGTGGATGATGCCGGGCAGCCAATAGACATTCGCGATCCGTTATTGGCTACGCTGCAACAGACAGTGGCTTCAACGCCGGATGATGAACAACGGGTAAAAGGCCTGTTGGGTCTAACGGCTATTTTTGGTGAGCAATTGGCGGCCAACGAGGAATTTGTCACGGCGGTCACCCGCGCCTACTTGTCATTACGCGATCGCGGTGCGCGTCAAACGGTGCAAAACTGGGTGTCGACTCAGCTGGCTTAGCCATTGAGCAAGGCATAAAGCGGGGAAAATGACGATGCCGGATATCATCCGGCATCGCCGAACGACTTAACGATAAACTACCGTCATCACTGCAAGTTTTTTCTGTTGATCCACCCACTTCATTTCGGTCGAACCTAAATTCAGCGGCAGTTCTTTGCGTGTAGCATCAAATTTCGACAGGGCCTGTTGGTCTTGATAGTGCTGCCCATTTCGGTAACATTGCGTATTGGCCGTTGAAGCGGTAACTTTCACCGTACAGGGGCTTTCCACAATAGATCCGACAAAACGAATAACTCCGCCAGTGGTTCCTGCATGACTTACTGCCGTCCATGAAAACAACATTCCTGCGATCAAAAATAACCGAAAGACATTCATGGCAACCTCATTTTTTGTTAAGCCAATTTAAACATAGAGGATCTTCTTAGGAATAATCGCAAGGTAAGGGCATTTATTTGGCGGGTAATCGGGCAATTAACAAAGTTAAAACAAGCTACTAACAACTATTTCCCTTAGGTAATATCCGGTTTTTGCTAGGATTTTTCCTAATAATGACCGCCATTTTGTTGCTTTAAAATGACGTATCGCAATCTGTCGGATTTGTGACTTAACGCAGGGAGAGCAGCGCCATCCTGCCTGGTGAAGTAGAATGGCCAAACTATTGCCCTTAAATTCATTAACATCAGGAATAATTAATGACTAAAACTAACCTGATCACCGGTTTTCTCGGCAGCGGCAAAACCACCACCATCCGCCATTTGCTGGCTAACAAGCCGGAACATGAACGCTGGGCGGTGCTGGTGAATGAGTTCGGTGAAATTGGCATCGACGGCGCGCTGCTGGCTGACAGCGGCGCAGTGTTGAAGGAGATCCCCGGTGGCTGCATGTGTTGCGTGAACGGGCTGCCGATGCAGGTCGGGCTGAACATGTTGCTGCAACAAAACAAGCCTGATCGCTTGCTGATCGAACCCACCGGGCTCGGTCATCCGAAACAGATCCTGTCATTGCTGACGCAAGACAGTTACGCCGGTTGGATCGATCTGCAGGCCACGCTGTGCCTGTTGGATGCACGCCAACTCAGCGAACCGCGCTACCGCGACAACGAAAACTTCCGCGATCAACTGGCGGCCGCCGACATTATTCTGGCCAGCAAAAGCGACACCTATCAGCCGCAAGATCTGATGGCCCTGCAGCAATGGATGGAACAGGATGGCCACCAGCGTCCGCTTTATCATATTGAACGCGGTCAGGCCGATGTCGCGTGGCTCGACCAGCCTCGCACTAATCGTACAGAATTACCCGATGCACAACATCATCATAGTCATGCCAAAACGCAGGGCCTGGCCGCATTGCGACTGCCGGAAACTTCCCGCTGGCGTCGAGCGCTCAACCAGGGCCAGGGTTTTAACAGCTGTGGTTGGATTTTTGACGCCGACACGGTGTTCGACACCGTTGGCATTATGGAGTGGATACGTCTGGCGCCGGTCGAACGCGCCAAAGGTGTGGTACGTATTGCTGAAGGTACACTTTTAATCAACCGTCAGGGGCAAGATCTCAATATCGAAACGCGCCCTGTTACACCGCTGGACAGCCGAATTGAACTGATTCACAGCGAGAATGCGGACTGGAACGCGTTGCAATCCAAGCTGTTTAGTATTCGTTTAAGTTGAGATCTTTACCGTTAATGCCCTTTTACTCTTTAGACAGACTACAGGTTATGCCATGATTCGCCGCAACTTACCCCTCATCATTTTCTTCAATATATTGGGCATTGTGCTGTTCTTGTCCTGGTTCCTGCCGGCGAATCACGGTTATTGGTTTACTCTGGATTCGGAAATTTTCTTCTTCTTTAATCGTCATCTGGCTACCGATCCCGGTTTTTTACATCTGGTGGCTATCACCAATAACCGCGCCTTTGACGTCATTTCGCTGCTGGCCATGGGGTTGTTGTACCTGTGCTTTTACCTGCAGCAGGATGGCGCCGGCCGTCGCCGCTTGTTGATTACCGGCGTTGTTATGCTGCTGACCGCCGTGGTGCTGAACCAACTTGGGCATTTACTGCCGGTCAAACACCCTAGCCCGTCGCTGAGTTTTGAGAACATCAACCGCGTCAGCGAACTGACCGGCATTCCGACTAAAGACGCTTCAGGCGACAGCTTCCCCGGCGATCACGGCATGATGCTGATGATATTTTCCTGCTTTATGTTGCGTTACTTCAACCGTCGCGCATTCGCCGTCGCGCTGCTGATTACGGTGGTATTTTCATTACCGCGCGTGATGATTGGTGCCCACTGGTTTACCGATATTGCCGTCGGCTCGCTGTCGGTGGTGCTGGTTGGCGCCAGTTGGTGTCTGATGACGCCGTTTAGCGATGTGCTGATCCGGGGTCTGAATCGCCTGCTACTCGGTAAACACCGTCCAGCATAGTCATAACCAATAGTTATGATCCCCAGGAGGCCCGCCGGCCTCCTGATTATTTCCCCACCGCATTTCGTTTATTTCCCCATCAGCGCGTTAACGCTTTCGCCACCTGATTTCACGCAAAACCAACACAACGGACAATCAGCGTTTTTTATATGAAGATTTACATTATGTTACATCACAAATTCATATAAAAAAGGGTGGAAAAAGGCTCGCAATCCCCAATTCGTTACGGTAATCTCGGATGCGTTTGTGCCTGGTTTAACCTGACTCAGCTTCAAATCCACTAAAAATGTGCGTTCCAGCACGTTTTCAGAGGTAACTGATTGTCGTTAAAACAGCTGCAGATTAGTCTCGTTCCGTTTGGCATTTTTCAGGTAGCGACTGACGTCGTTAAGGACTTCAAGGGAAAACAATAACAATGGTCAAATCTCAACCGTTTCTGAGATATTTTTTGCGGGTAGTACCTGCAATTGCCGCAGCGGTAATGCTCTCCGCGTGCAGCACTACTCACACTTCGAACTTGAATAACGCACAAACTGAGATGCGTGCAGTTAATGACAAAGACGGTCTTTTACTGCAAGCCTCTCAGGATGAATTCGAAGCAATGGTCCGTAACGTTGACGTCAAGTCAAAGATTATGGATCAGTATGCAGACTGGAAAGGCGTTCGCTACCGTTTAGGCGGTGAAACCAAGCGCGGCATCGATTGCTCAGCGTTTGTACAGCGTACTTTCCGCGAACAGTTTGGCATGGACTTACCGCGTTCGACCTACGAACAGGAAGACATGGGCAAGAAAATCTTGCGCACCAAACTGCGTCCTGGCGATCTGGTGCTGTTCCGCGCCGGCTCAACCGGGCGCCACGTCGGCATCTATTTAGGTAACGATCAATTCGTTCATGCCTCTACCAGCAACGGCGTGATGATTTCGAAACTGAGCGATAACTACTGGAATAAACGTTATCGCGAAGCCCGCCGGGTGCTTACCAGCAGCTGACGGCGCATGACCTGATTGTCCTGAATACCAAACGAGCGATAGAACGCTGCCTTCGGGCAGCGTTTTTTTTTGCAGCGCTGTCTGCTCCGGAGTGAGATCTTATTATCCGTTCGCAGCGCTTTGCCCCTATCCCAGTATTTCGCGATATTATTTGTAGGAAACTACGCACCGATGAAAAACTCACCTATTATCGTCAAATGGGATAATGGTAGTCATGCCTGATTTAAACGATTAACAACCGTTAAATAATCGATGAATAATGACTGCAACAGCGCCGTTGGGATATATTACGCAGTCACTCTATAACAAAAACAAATTGATACGCCGTGCTCAGGGGGCAGGTTTATGGGCTTGAAAAGGGCATTTGCACGCCACGTCTCTCACAGACGACGCAGTTTGGCTAAAAGCGCCATCGTAGCCCTGGTCTTTTTTATCCTGTTCATGGCGATTACACTCTCTCTGATTGACCACCAGCGCACGCAATATCAACATCGGGTCGAGCAACGCACGCAAAAATTCACAGCCGATACGCTTAATGATCTGACAACCATCATGCAGCAGTTAATGCCGCTGATTGACCGCCCCTGTTCTGCCAGCCAACCGGATATTACTTACCAGGCTGCTTTCCATTCCGGCGTACGCACTTTTATGCTGGTAAAAAATGGCTTTGCCTATTGCTCTTCGGCCACCGGCGAAATGATGCTGGCGCTGAAAAACATCTATCCGGAGATTGACCCGCATCAGTCGTTGGATCTCAAATTGCAGCAGGGAACGCCGCTGGTACCGGGGAAACCGGCAGTAGCCGTCTGGTTACGTCAACCAGGAAAAGAAGACACCGGTGTGCTGGCGACGCTGGATATCGCGCTTATGCCCTATCAGTTGTTTACCTCTCGCCCGGAGCGGGCACCGGCGATCGCTATTATCCTGGGCGATCGTGCGCTGACCAGCTTTAGTCCGAATTTGATGCCGGTGAACCAGTTACCGAACGAGAAAGCCGATCGCATCTCTATCGCCGGCACGCCGATGACCATTCTGTTTTATAACCAAAAGCTGACGCCCAACGATATTCGCCTCACCCTGATGGGCAGCCTGGTACTGTCATTAATGATCGGCGTGCTCTGCTATTACATGCTGTTGCTGCGCCAGAGCCCGGAACGCGCCCTGATGCGCGGTATCAAGCGCAACGAATTCTTTATCGAATATCAGCCGGTGTTCCATACCCAAAGCGGCACCATCGGCGGGCTGGAGGCCTTGATCCGCTGGCAGCATCCGATTGAAGGCCGCATCCCGCCGGATCTGTTTATTCCCTATGCCGAAAGCGAAGGGCTGATTGTGCCGCTAACGCGCCATCTGTTCCGCCTGATTGCCGAAGATGCACCCAAGCTGGCGACGGCGCTACCGCAGGGGGCCAAGCTCGGTCTGAACATCTCCCCTTCCCATCTTAGCGCCCCCTCCTTCCATCACGACGTGTATGAATTGCTGGCGCAACTGCCGGGCGATTACTTTACGTTGGTCTTTGAGATTACCGAGCGCGGCATGGTGGAAGAAAGCAATGCGCTGGCAGAGTTCGACTGGCTGCACCAGCAGGGCATCGAGATCGCCATTGATGATTTCGGTACCGGCCACAGCGCGCTGATCTATCTGGAACGCTTTAGCATGGATTATCTGAAAATAGATCGTGGTTTCGTTAACTCCATCGGCCAGGACACGGTCACCGCCCCGGTCCTGGATGCGGTGATTTCGCTGGCGAAAAAGCTGAAAATGCAAACCGTAGCGGAAGGCGTAGAAACCGCAGAACAGGTGAGCTTTCTGCAGGAACAGGACGTGAATTTCATGCAGGGATATTATTACAGCAGACCACTGAGCATCGACAACTTCGTGGCCTTCTGCAATGCCCATACCGTAATGGATCATCAGGCGCTAAAGGGCTGATCTTTGAACTTCTTTACCCTGCGGCGCGGCGGCAAATGTTATGCTGGCCGCAGGCTTAATTGACTTTACAGCAGGAGCTTACCGTCAAGATGTCCGTGCGCGTTTTTGCTGCCCTGGTGCTCTCAGCACTGAGTTTCGGTCTGCAGGCTGAAACCCTCAATGAAAGCTATGCTTTCGCCCAGCTCGGTGAGCCCAAATACTCCACCGATTTTAGCCATTACGACTACGTTAACCCTGCGGCGCCCAAAGGTGGCGATGTGCGGCTGGCAGCGATTGGCACCTATGATAACTTCAACCGCTACGCCCCCCGCGGCGTGCCCGGCGAACGCACCGACGCATTGTATGACTCTCTGTTTACTACCTCGGACGATGAAATAGGCAGCTACTACCCGCTGATTGCCGAATCTGCCCGCTTCCCGGCCGACATGCGCTGGGTAGAGATCGATATCAACGCCCGCGCCCGCTTCCACGATAGCACGCCCATCACCGCCGCCGACGTGGCCTTCACCTTTAACAAGTTTATGACCGAAGGCGTACCGCAGTTTCGCGTCGCCTACAAAGGCATTGCGGTCAAGGCTATCTCACGTCTGACGGTACGTATCGAATTCCCGCAGCCGGATAAAGACAAACTGCTGGGGCTGTTTAGCCTACCCATATTGCCGCAAAGCTTCTGGAAAGATCACAAGTTGAATGAACCCCTGAGCACGCCGCCGCTCAGCAGCGGGCCATACAAGATTGCCAGCTACCGCCTAGGTCAATATATTACCTATCAGCGCGTGCGAGATTACTGGGCGGCTAATCTGCCGGTTAACCGTGGCCGTTTTAACTTCGACAGCATCCGCTACGACTACTACCTGGACGATAAAGTTGCGCTGGAAGCCTTTAAGGCCGGTGCCTATGACTTCCGCATTGAAGGCTCGCCAAAAAACTGGGCAACCCAGTACCAGGGGGGCAATTTCGCCCGCAACTATATAATCAAACAGGACGAAACCAACCAGTCGGCGCAAAATACCCGCTGGATGGCCTTCAACATGAGACGCCCGCTGTTTGCCGACCCCAAGGTTCGCGAGGCGATCACGCTGGCGTTTGATTTTGACTGGATGAACAAGGCGCTGTATTACAATGCCTATCAACGCACCAACAGCTATTTCCAAAATACGCCTTACGCCGCCAGCGGTTATCCTGACGCGGCTGAATTGGCGCTGCTGGCACCGCTGAAGGGCAAGGTACCGGCGGAAGTCTTCACCAGTATCTACCAGCCACCGTCCTCCGACGGCAGCGGCAACGATCGCCAGAACCTGCTGAAAGCCACACAATTGCTGAACCAGGCCGGCTGGGAAGTGAAAAACCAGCGGTTGGTGAACAGTAAAACCGGCCAGCCCTTCAGCTTCGAACTGATGCTGCTGAGCGGCAGCAACTTCCAGTACGTATTGCCGTTCCAGCACAACCTGAAACGGCTGGGCATTGATATGCAGATCCGTGAGATCGACATATCCCAGTTCACTAAGCGTATGCGAGACGGTGATTTCGACATGATGCCGACGGTCTATTTGGCTATGCCCTTCCCAAGCTCCAGCCTTGAGACGCTTTGGGATTCCAAATACATCAACTCCAGTTGGAATACCCCCGGCGTCACCGATCCGGCCGTCGACAGCCTGGTCAGGCAGATCGCCGCGCACCAGGGCGACGAGAAAGCCCTGCTGCCGCTGGGCAGGGCGTTGGATCGGGTACTGACCTGGAACAGGTACATGCTGCCGATGTGGTATTCCAATCACGATCGCTACGCGTACTGGGACAAATTCTCCACGCCGCCTATCCGCCCGGCCTATGTGATCGGCTTCGATAACTGGTGGTTTGACGTCAATAAGGCGGCGCGTTTGCCGGCTCAACAACAATAAGGAATCTGCGATGGCGGCTTATTTAATTCGCAGACTGCTGCTGATTATCCCCACCCTGTGGGCGATCATCACCATTAACTTTTTTATCGTGCAAATTGCGCCCGGTGGCCCGGTCGATCAGGCCATCGCCACTATCGAAATGGGCCAGAGCAGCGGCTTCGGCGGCGGCGGAATAGGCGACGGCTTGGGACATGCGCGCACCGGCGTTGCCAGTGCCACGGACAGTCAATACCGCGGCTCCCGCGGGTTGGATCCGGAAGTGATCGCCGAAATCACCAAACGCTATGGCTTCGACAAGCCGCTGCACGAGCGCTATTTCACCATGTTGTGGAATTACATGCGCCTCGACTTCGGCGACAGCCTGTTCCGCGGCGCGTCGGTGATGCAGCTGGTCGGTCATAGCCTGCCAGTCTCCATTACGCTGGGGCTGTGGAGTACGCTGATCATTTACCTGGTGTCGATCCCGCTAGGGATCCGCAAAGCCGTACATAACGGCAGCGCCTTCGACACCTGGAGCAGCACCCTGATTATCATCGGTTACGCCATTCCCGCTTTTCTGTTCGCCATTCTGATGATTGTGCTGTTCGCCGGCGGCAGCTATCTCGACTGGTTCCCGCTGCGTGGTCTGGTTTCCAGCAATTTCGATACCCTGCCGTGGTACAGCAAAATCACCGACTACCTGTGGCATATCACCCTGCCCGTTCTGGCGACGGTGATTGGCGGTTTCGCCACCCTGACCATGCTGACCAAGAATTCGTTCCTCGACGAGATCCGCAAACAGTACGTGGTTACCGCCCGCGCCAAAGGGTTGGACGAGAACAAAATCCTTTATCGCCACGTGTTTCGCAATGCCATGCTGCTGGTGATCGCCGGCTTCCCGGCGACCTTTGTCAGCATGTTTTTCACCGGCTCTTTACTGATCGAGGTTATGTTCTCGCTTAACGGGCTGGGTCTGTTAGGCTATGACGCCACGCTGCAGCGCGATTATCCGGTGATGTTCGGCACGCTGTATATCTTCACCCTGATTGGCCTGCTGTTGAATATTCTCAGCGATATCACCTATACCCTGGTCGATCCGCGTATTGATTTCGAGGCCCGCCAATGAGCCGCTTAAGCCCAATTAACCAGGCGCGCTGGGCACGTTTTCGCAGCAACCGCCGCGGCTACTGGTCGCTGTGGATTTTTCTGGTGCTGTTTGTCCTCAGCCTGGGGGCCAACCTGATCGCCAACGACAGGCCACTGCTGGTGCGCTACGAAGGGCGCCTGTATCTGCCGTTCGTCATCGACTACAGCGAGACCACCTTCGGCGGCGAGCTGAACACCGCCACCGACTATCAGGATCCCTTCGTAAAAAAACAGATCGACAGCCACGGCTGGGCTGTTTGGCCGCCGATCCGCTTCAGTTATGACACCATCAATTTCGCTACCGAAGTGCCCTTCCCCTCCGCGCCTTCACGCCACAATCTGTTGGGCACCGACGGTAACGGCAGCGACGTGCTGGCCCGCGTGCTGTATGGCTTTCGTATTTCGATGCTGTTCGGGCTGGCGTTGACGCTGTTTTCCAGCGTGATTGGCGTTTGCGTCGGTGCCGTACAGGGCTACTACGGCGGGCGCATAGACCTGTGGGGCCAGCGCTTTATCGAGGTGTGGTCGGGCATGCCGACGCTGTTTTTGATCATTTTGTTGTCGAGCATCGTACAACCCAATTTCTGGTGGCTGCTCGGCATCACCATTTTATTCGGCTGGATGAGCCTGGTGGGCGTGGTGCGCGCGGAGTTCTTGCGTACCCGCAACTACGACTATATCCGCGCCGCACGCGCCATGGGGGTGCAGGATCGGGTCATTATGTATCGCCATATGCTGCCCAATGCGATGGTGGCGATGCTGACTTTCTTGCCGTTTATTCTGTGCGGCTCCATCACGACCCTGACCTCGCTCGACTTCCTCGGCTTCGGTCTACCGATAGGCTCCCCGTCGCTCGGCGAACTGTTGCTGCAGGGCAAGAACAACCTTCAGGCGCCGTGGCTCGGCATCACCGCTTTCCTGGTGCTGGCGGTGCTGCTGTCTTTACTCATCTTTATCGGCGAAGCGGTACGCGACGCCTTTGACCCCAGCAAGGCGCATTAATATGGCTAGCACTCCTCTGCTTTCAATTCAGGATCTCGGCGTGGCTTTTCGTCAGGGAGAGGTATTGAACCCGGTGGTCAATGGCCTTTCGCTGCAGATCGAAAAGGCAGAGACGCTGGCGTTGGTGGGTGAGTCCGGTTCAGGCAAAAGCGTCACTGCGCTGTCGGTATTGCGCCTGCTGCCCTCGCCTCCGGTGGTCTATACCGCCGGCGATATCCAGTTCAACGGCAATTCGCTGCTGCATGCGCCAGAGGCCGAGCTGCGCAAGGTGCGCGGCAACCAGATTTCGATGATTTTCCAGGAGCCGATGGTGTCGCTCAATCCGCTGCACACCATTGAAAAACAGCTGGCCGAAGTACTGGCGCTGCATCGCGGCATGCGGCGCGACGTCGCACGCGGCGAGATCATCCAATGCCTGGATCGCGTCGGTATCCGCAATGCCAAAGGACGGTTGAAAGACTATCCGCATCAGCTTTCCGGCGGCGAACGACAGCGGGTGATGATCGCCATGGCGGTGCTGACCCAGCCCAAATTGCTGATCGCGGATGAACCCACCACCGCGCTTGATGTGACTATCCAGGCGCAAATTCTGCTGCTGCTGAAGGAGCTGAAGCAGGAAATGGGCATGGGGCTGCTGTTTATCACCCACAACCTGAATATTGTGCGTCGCCTGGCGGACAACGTGGCGGTGATGCGCCAGGGCCAATGCGTTGAGCAGAACGACCGTGTCCGCCTGTTTAGCCAGCCGCAGCATCCTTACACCCAGCAATTGCTGGCGGCGGAGAACGTGGGCGATCCGCTGCCATTGCCGGCGGATGCCGCTCCGCTGCTGAAGGTGGAAAACCTGCAGGTCAGCTTCCCAATCAAGCGCGGTTTGCTGCGCCGCACGGTCGGTCATCATTATGCACTGAAGGATTTGAGTTTTGAGCTGAAGGCCGGGGAAAGCGTTGGGCTGGTAGGAGAATCAGGTTCGGGGAAAAGCACCACCGGGCTGGCGCTATTGCGTCTGCTGAGTGCCAAAGGCGCTATGTGGTTTAACGGCCAGCCGCTGCACCAGTTCAGCATGAAGCAAATGCTGCCGTACCGCAGCCAGATGCAGATTGTGTTCCAGGATCCTTTCTCGGCGCTGAACCCCCGGCTGAACGTGCTGCAAATTATTGCCGAAGGTCTGGAAGTACATCAGAAACTGAGTGCCGAGCAGCGAGAACAGCGGGTGACCGAGGTATTGCAAGAAGTGGGATTGGATCCTGCTTTGCGCCACCGTTACCCTACCGAGTTTTCCGGTGGCCAACGCCAACGTATCGCCATCGCACGTGCGCTGATTTTACAACCGCAGTTGCTGATCCTGGATGAGCCAACCTCGTCGCTGGATAAATCGGTGCAGGCGCAAATCCTGACGTTGCTGAAATCACTGCAACAACGCCACCGGCTGGCCTATCTGTTTATCAGCCACGATTTGCAGGTAGTGCGTTCGCTGTGTCATCAGGTCATTGTATTGCGACAGGGAGAGGTGGTTGAGCAAGGCGATTGTCAGACGATCTTTAACTCGCCCGCCGCCGCTTATACGCAGCAGCTGTTGCAGTTGGCGGACTAGCGGCGGGAGTCAGAAAGGATATTGCGCACTCATGGGTTCGGCGATAGCGGCACCGACGTTTTTGAGCCGACACAGGGTGGTGCTTTCGTCACAGCGTTGCACAAACAGGCAAGGCTCCCCTTCCCACTCCACGATGGCGCAGTCGACCTGAATCTCCTGCAAAGACAGATTAAGCTGCTGCATGACCTGCCAGGCGTCAGCCCCTTCATGGCTGAGCAGTTTCAGGCCAATCAGGTTGTTATCTTCGTCTATTCCGCTGATCGGAATCGGTTCGACCTTGACGCCGGTAGAGCCTGATAGCCAACGATAACTTTGCGGCAAGCGATGCACTACCGAAAGTTGGATACTTTCCACATGAAATCCCTAGTTTGAAAAATGAAACGCTTTTAACCTGACAGGGTAACTAAGTTATAGCCGCTGCGTCCCGACTCTGCCGCCCATGAATGTTATTTAAATGTAAATAATGTCACAGACAGTTAACTTACCCCTGCGCTTACTGATGTCCTGCCGTTTTTCAGACACTCTGCGTTGTCGTTTCACAGCATTTTGCGACTCAGCTCGCATTTTTGCGTTATATGTAACCCTTTCCCGCCGCAATCTCAACTCTTTTTTCTCTCAATGCGGTTACTTTTCGCTCTTTATAATTTTACATTGTGGAAACATTTAACTTATTGACGCCGAGCTCAACCTTAAGTTAATGCCTTGATTATCAATGACCCTAACCTAAACACCCGCCGATTTCCCTTCAAAACCCGGAGTGTAAATACCCGCCACCGCTTGCCACAGGCAGAGCAATTTATTTAACAAAAAGCACACAGCATGAACGGCAACCTGTTGATTGGCGCGTGGAGGCTTAGCAATAAATCGACTGACGTCATTGAAGTTCAGGGAGGCAAAACGGAAGGTGCAACCCACTCAGGCCCAAACGTAACGTTGAGCCTGAGTCAGGGAGGAGAACTACGGCGTGTTCGGTGAGGCTTTATGGCGCGGCCGGCTGGCGTATAAATAGAACAGTACCGCAACGATACTGCACAACGCCATCGAAGAGACCATCGGCCAGGCGCTCTTGCCGGGCGCCATCGCCAGTATCGCGCCCACCAGCGCACCAATACTGAAACGTAGCGTACCGGCCAGAGAGGAAGCGGTGCCCGCCATATGCGGGAAATCGTCCAGGATCACTGCCATGGCGTTTGACGAAATCATGGCGATACAGCCCAGATACACCGCCACGCCCAGCACCAACGCCCAGAAGCCGAGGCCGATTGCGCTAACCGCCAGTAACCACAACCCCATCGCCAATTGAACAAACAGGCCCAAACGGAACATTTTGATCGCCCCCAGCCGCCGCACATTGCGGCTGTTGACCAGCGTCGTCAGGAACAAAAACACAATGTTCAGCGCAAAATAGTAACCAAAATGCTGCGGCGATACGTGATTAAGCTCGATATACACAAACGGCCCGGCGCTGAGGAACGAGAACATGCCGGCAAACGAGAAGGCGCTGGCCAGCATGTAACTCAGCACCCGCTTGTGCCGGAACAATGAAGCGAAGTTGCCCAGCGTGGTTCGCAAATGAAATTTCTGCCGTCGCTCCTTCGGCAGCGTCTCCTTGATAAAGAACGCCACCAGCAACGACCCGATCAGCGCCGCCGCGCCCATGGTCCAGAAAATCGCATGCCAACTGAACCACAGCAGCAGCGCACCGCCGATCATAGGCGCCAGCAAAGGGGCGATGGTCATCACCAGGATGACGAACGACATCATGCGTGAGAATTCGTCCTTGGTGAACATATCGCGCATCAGGGCGTTAATCACCACGCTCGCCGCCGCCGCCGACAGCCCGTGCAGGAAACGCAGGTTGATCAATTGGTCGATCGACTGCGCCATTGCACAGGCGCCGCCGGCAATCGCGAAGATCAGCGTTCCCCACAGGATCACCGGCTTGCGGCCGATACTGTCTGACATTGGCCCGTAGAACAGCTGCCCCAAAGCAAAGCCGAGCATATAGGCGCTGAGCGTCATCTGCACGCTACCCGCCTCGACGCCGAACTGTTTGGCAATCACCGGCATACTGGGCAAATACATGTCGATAGCCAATGGCATCAGCATGGAAAGCAGGCCCAGAATAAAAATCAAACCGAGGTGAGATGACCGGTTCTGTTGCACGTTCAACGACTCCTTCATCAGCCGTAGTAGAGTAATGAATTAATCCTGCAGGTGCGGTGCGCCCACGCTGGCAATCTCTTCTTCGGTCAGCGGACGGTATTCGCCCTCGGCCAGATCCTCATCCATCACGATGGCACCGATACGTTCGCGGTGCAGTTCAATAACCCGGTTGCCGACCGCTGCAAACATGCGTTTCACCTGGTGATAACGCCCTTCGCTGATGGTCAAACGCACCAGGTTGTCTTCTATCTTTTCCAGTTGCGCAGGACGGGTCAGATCTTTTTCGTTATGTAACTGCACGCCTTCGGCAAAGCGCTGCGCGGTGTCTTCCGCCAGCGGATGCTCCAGCGTCACCAGATAGGTTTTCTCACAGTGGTGTTTCGGTGAGGTGATGCGGTGCGACCATTGACCGTCGTCGGTCATCAGCACCAAACCGGTGGTATCGATGTCCAGGCGACCGGCGGCGTGCAGCTTATAGGCAACCGGCTCATCGAGGAAATACAGCACCGTCGGATGATCGGGATCGTCCGTAGAACATACGTAACCTTGCGGTTTATTGAGCATAAAGTAGCGCGGGCCCGTGAGCTGCTGCAGCGGGTTGCCGTCAAACGCCACCACCTGCTCCGGAGTCAGTTTCAGGGCTCCGCTCTTAACCACTTCACCGTCGACGGTGACGCGTTTGGCCCGAAGTTCACGCGCTACCAGCGCACGGCTAACACCTAACTGCTGAGATAAAAACTTGTCCAGTCGCATTGAATCTGCTTTGCCTGTCGTTGTTATGATCGCATTGATCGTATTGCTAAAATATGACACCCACCGTTGCACCAGGTGCAACAGGGCAGGTTCGAAGAGGGGGGAACAGCGATTACTGTCACACGAGTATAGCGGCGGAAACGGCCCCCTGACAGAGGTAATTTCCACGCTTCTCGCACCGCGCGCGCTCAGAAGGCATAATAATAGAAATTTTTTAGCCATCAGGGGAGTAGAATGTCACTGTTTTTGTGGGTTCAGATGTTACAAAACCTGTTCCCGATGGCCCTTCTCAATCCACGGCGTTAATTTATGGCCTTTACTCTGCGCCCCTACCAACTGGAAGCGGTCGAAGCCACCATTAAACATTTCCGCCAGCACCCGCAGCCGGCGCTGATTGTGCTGCCGACCGGCGCCGGTAAAAGCCTGGTGATCGCCGAGCTGGCGAAGCGCGCGCGCGGCAGGGTCCTGGTGTTGGCCCACGTGAAAGAACTGGTGGCGCAAAACCACGCCAAATATCGCGCTTACGGACTGGAGGCGGATATCTTTGCCGCCGGTCTGCAGCAAAAAGACAGCGCCGGTAAGGTGGTATTTGGCAGCGTTCAATCGGTGGCGCGCAATCTGTCGCTGTTCGACGGTGCATTTTCCCTGCTGATCATCGACGAATGCCACCGCATCAGTGACGACGACGAAAGCCAGTACCAACAGATTATTCAGCATCTGCAGAAAACCAACCCACAGCTGCGGCTGCTGGGACTGACCGCCACCCCGTACCGGCTGGGAAAAGGCTGGATTTATCAGTATCACTATCACGGCTTTACCCGCGGCGATGCCAGCAGCCTGTTCCGCGACTGCATTTATGAGCTGCCGCTGCGTTACATGATCAAGAACGGCTATTTGGTGCCGCCGGAACGGCTGGACATGCCGATTGTGCAGTATGACTTCAGCCGTCTGGAGGCCAGAAGCAACGGCCTGTTCAGCGAGGTGGACCTGAACCGCGAACTGAAGCAGCAAAATCGCATCACTCCGCATATCATCAGCCAAATCGTGGAATACGCCGAAACGCGTAAGGGGGTGATGATTTTCGCCTCCACCGTTGAGCACGCCCGTGAAGTTCACGGTCTGTTGCCGTCAGGCGAGGCCGCGTTGGTCAGTGCAGAAACCCCTGCCGCCGAGCGCGATGCCCTGATTGAAGCGTTCAAACAGCAGCAATTGCGCTATCTGGTGAATGTGGCGGTACTGACCACCGGTTTTGATGCACCACACGTTGATCTGATCGCCATCCTGCGCCCAACAGAGTCCGTTAGCCTATATCAACAAATCGTCGGCCGCGGGCTGCGGCTGGCCCCCGGCAAAGAGGATTGTCTGATCCTCGACTACGCCGGGAACCCGCACGACCTGTTCACGCCGGAGGTGGGGGTCAGCAAGCCGCACAGCGATAGCCAACCTGTGCAGGTATTTTGTCCCGGCTGCGGCTTCGCCAACCTGTTCTGGGGCAAGTGCACCGAGAATGGCGATATCATCGAACATTACGGTCGCCGTTGTCAGGGTTGGCTGGAGGACGATGAAGGCCATCGCGAACAGTGCGATTACCGTTTTCGTTTCAAAAGCTGCCCGCACTGCGGTGCGGAGAACGACATTGCCGCTCGCCGCTGCCATCAGTGTCAGGAGGTGCTGGTCGATCCCGACGATATGCTGAAGGCGGCGCTGAAGCTGAAAGACGCCCTGGTATTACGCTGTGGCGGCATGGAGTTGCAAAGCGGCCGCGATGAAAAAGGGGAGTGGCTAAAGGCGACCTATTACGACGAAGATGGCACCAGCACCAGCGAACGTTTTCGTTTGCAAACGCCGGCGCAGCGCAAAGCCTTCGACATGCTGTTCCTGCGCCCACATCAGCGTGCGCCTGGGGTGCCGTTCGCTTGGCAAAATGCCGCCGACGTGCTGGCTCAGCAAGCGCTGCTGCGTCATCCGGATTTTGTTGTGGCGCGCAAACGCGGTCAATTCTGGCAGGTACGAGAAAAAGTGTTCGATTATCAAGGACGCTTCCGCCGCGCCAATGAGCTGTACTGATCTTTGCCCCTTGCAAATCAGGCAGGTTTCCATTGCCCTGTGGGCGGCTTTCCGTTAAAATGCCGCCCGCTTTGCCTGGGTTCGCCCGGTGCTAAAGCAGGTTATCGAACTTGCTACTGGGTCGCCTGTAGCAGGGTAAATTTTCTTTTAAGAGAAAAAACAATGTTCACTATCAATGTAGAAGTACGTAAAGACCAGGGTAAGGGTGCGAGCCGCCGCCTGCGTGCAGCAAATAAATTCCCAGCTATCGTTTACGGTGGCGAAGAAGCTCCAGTTTCCATCGAGCTGGACCATGATTCTGTTAAGAACATGGAAGCTAAAGCAGAATTCTACAGCGAAGCTGTAACTCTGGTTATCGACGGTAAAGAAACCAAAGTTAAAGTTCAGGCTGTACAGCGTCACCCGTTCAAGCCGAAGCTGACCCACATCGACTTCGTTCGCGCGTAATCGCAACGTATTCGAGCTTTTCGGGACGCCGAAGTAGAAAACGCCGCAATTGCGGCGTTTTTTATTGTCTGCGATCCGGCGAAATTATTTGTTGCCACCGCCCAAACGACGTTGCAACTGATCGCGCAGGTTCGGCGGCGTGCCTTTAATGGTTAGCGTGTCGGTCGCCGCATCCCAGAATACACGTTCCCCCAGCAGCATGGCGTCAAAGTTCATGCTGATGCCGCCGCCGCTGCCGGCAAACTTGGTTAACTGACGCAGCGTACCGCGATCGGCCGGGAAGCTGTCTTCCAACTGATAGCCCTGCTCGCTGGAAAACTGCAGAAAATCTTTCTCGCCCACCGGCGCAATCTCTTTCGACAGCTCCTGCAGCTCAATCTCTTCGCCTGCCTGCAGCTGTTCGTTGCAATAGCTGTAAACCTGCTGGCGCACCGACTGGCGCTCATTTTTATCCAGCTGCGCATCAGCACAATAATCGTCAACCGCCTGCAGCAAGCCGCGGTTCTGAGCCTTGGTGTCCAGCCCTTCCGCCGCCGCCAGGAAGTCCATAAAGAAATCGGAAACCTTACGGCCCACACGTCCACGCAGGAAGGTCAGGTAACGGGTCGATTCCGGATTGGTTTCCCACTCGGTCAGATCGATACGCGCGACGATGTCGGCGTGGTTGATGTCCAGATAATGGGTGGTGTTGATATCCAGCTCTTCGTTAACGCGCGAACTGTTGCGGCTGTTGAGGACCGCAATCAATAAATACTCCGCCGCCAGATAACGGTACTGGCCAAACAGCACCACGCCACCTTCGGCGAACGGGTACTTGGCCAGCTCATCGCGCAGACGCCCGGTCGCGGCACGGCTGAAAGCCAGAAAGTCTTTGTCTTCCTTGCGGCAGGTGCGCAACGCGTCCGCCAGTTCACTGCCCTCATTGAACAGGCCGTAAGCCTTGCTCTTGGCGCTATAGACACGATGCAGCTCTTCCATCATCTCTTCTACCGCCGCATTGGTGGGCAGCAGAGTATCGCGCAGCACCACGTCCAGCGTTTGTTCGTCACGTTTGATCAACTGGTGCAGAGCAATCTGGTCGATATCCAGACTCATGGTAAATCCTCCTGTTCTTTTAGCGCGTATTCAAACACTGAAGGCCCCTGCGCTGCAACTTTAAAGCAGTGTTCAACCCGTCGACGATCAATATATTTCCACCATCCATACAGGCGCTAAATACCTCGATTCACCGACGTATTACAGGCTATACACCGGCAATCGCGCAGAATCCTTGACGGGGGAACGCAGGTGCCCCCGCCACGCTACGGTTTGAAAGACAAAGGGAATCGATAAAAGAGCAGAAAATCACTGTCCTATACGGTAAGATATGGGACTTTGTCAGGCTTTGAGCGCAATTTTTATGCCACAATCATCCCGTTACAGTGACGAACACGTTGAACAACTGCTCTCCGAGCTGGTTAATGTTCTGGAAAAACACCATACTCCCACCGATCTGTCTTTGATGGTGCTGGGCAACATGGTGACTAATTTGATCAATACCAGCGTTGCTCCAGTTCAGCGGAAAACGTTGGCAAGATCGTTTGCAGAAGCCCTGCAAGCTTCTATTCGTGAAGATAAAGCGCATTAATAATTACTTATGGTGACAAACCGTCAGCGTTATCGTGAAAAAGTCTCCCAGATGATCAGCTGGGGGCACTGGTTCGCCTTATTTAATATCCTGCTCGCCCTCGGGCTGGGTAGCCGCTACCTGTTTGTCACTGACTGGCCCTCTTCCCTGTTGGGCCGGGTTTATGCCCTGGTCAGCTTACTGGGGCATTTCAGCTTTATCGTTTTCGCCGGCTACCTGCTGGTTATTTTCCCGCTCACCTTTGTGGTGATGTCGCAGCGGTTGTTGCGATTTATCTCCGCCGCGCTGGCCACCACCGGCCTGACGCTGTTGCTGGTCGACAGCGAGGTCTTTACGCATTTCCACCTTCACCTTAATCCGGTGGTGTGGGAACTGGTGGTCAACCCGGATCAAAGTGAGCTGGCGCGCGACTGGCAGCTGATGTTTATCTGTGTGCCGGTGATCTTCCTGGTGGAGATGCTGTTTGGCACCTGGAGCTGGCAAAAACTGCGCAGCCTGAACCGCCAACGTTTCGGCAAGCCTCTGGCGGTGCTGTTTATCAGCGCCTTCTTTGCCTCGCACCTGATTTATATCTGGGCCGATGCCAATTTCTATCGCCCGATCACCATGCAGCGGGCGAACCTGCCGCTGTCGTATCCAATGACCGCGCGTAAATTCCTTGAGAAACACGGCCTGCTCGATTCGCAAGAATATGAACGTCGGCTGGTGCAGCAAGGGAACCCGGAAGCCGTTGCGGTGGAGTATCCCCTTAGTGATCTTAGCTACGGCGACAAAGGCAGCGGTTATAATCTGCTGATGATCGTGGTAGACGGCGTTCGCGAACAGGATATGAAGCAGGATATGCCAGCCCTCACCCGCTTCGCGCAGGAAAACATTCGTTTCGGCGATCACTACAGTTCCGGTAATCATGCGGATACCGGCCTGTTTGGCCTGTTCTACGGCATTTCTCCGACCTATCTGGACAGCATTCTTGCCGCGCGCAAACCTTCCGCTCTGATCAGTGCGCTAAGCGCCCAGGGTTATCAATTTGGTTTGTTCTCATCCGACGGCTTTAACGCCAGCCTGTATCGCCAGGCGCTGTTGACCGATTTCACACTGCCGGCACCTGCCCAACAAAATGATTCGGTGACTACGCAACAGTGGCAGCGCTGGTTGGCCGATCAGAACAGCAATGCCCCGTGGTTCTCTTACATCAACTTCCGCGGTGCAGAACCGGTAGCCAATGATAAAACACTGGCCCCGGCTGACTTTATTCAACGCTACCAAGCCGGTGCGCAGGATGTGGATACGCAGATTGCCCAAGTGCTCAACACGCTGAAAGAGCGTGGCGTACTGGATAAAACCGTGGTGGTAATCACCGCAGAGCACGGCGTTGAATTTAATGACACCGGTAAAGGCTATTGGGGCGCAGGCAGCAGTTTCAGCCAGCAACAGTTGCAGGTACCGTTGATTATCCACTGGCCGGGTACGCCAGCGCAGACCATTAATAAATTGACCGGCCACAACGACGTGATGCGGACCCTCATGCAGCGTTTGCTGCACGTAAAAACCGCCCCGAATGATTATTCGCAGGGGGAAGACCTGTTTACTGCCCAACGCAGAAACAATTGGGTAGCAACCGGTGATAACAGCCTGTTGGTGATCACCACCCCAACGCAAACTCTGGTATTGGACAGCAGCGGCAACTACCGTGCGTACGATAAAAATGACAAAGAGATCAAAGACGAAAAACCGCAGCTCGCTCTGTTGCTGCAGGTCTTGACCGATGTGAAACGCTTTATCGCCAACTAATTGCTTAAAATACAATCAGTCAGGTGAATTCACTCTTGCTTTGAATCGGGGAACAGGTAGTATTATTTTCCATAGCGTCGGCATGTAGCGCAGCTTGGTAGCGCACCGTCATGGGGTGTCGGGGGTCGGAGGTTCGAATCCTCTCATGCCGACCAAAAATCCTTAGAGAAACCAACCCTTTGCGGTTGGTTTTTTTTTAACAAAATCTTCAATGGTAAAATGGTGATAAAATTGCCGATAAGACCGCCATTTTTACGACGTTAAATTCAGAAGAGCGTGAAGTTATCATCAAACTCATCAGCATGCCATGCTACGCTTTTCATAATCATGATGTAATCGATCCCCCTAGCTAAGTGACACCGGCCTCCCTATCTCAAAGATGAAGGCATCATCGTATGTCTTATCTAGCCAATAACCACCGCCACATTCTTTTGGCCGTTGAATGAACATTACTCTTCCAAGGGGAATGTAATCCCGCATTTCTCCGCGGTATAAATGTCATAGTCACCGTCTTTGCAACCCATACAATCCTCACGCAACGACTGCTCATACACACATATATAAACATGGCAAAATCATTGCGCGATGATAAATTTACACGGTGAATGATATACTGCTGATAGGCAAAGAAATAAATATGTTCGGGACCTCTCCCGGCCTTATTACTACTCCCTGGCTCCCTCCCCTTGCTCACTTGATGCCAGTTTCGCCACTCTCAGGCTCTGGAAAATTCAATATTAACTGTGATTCATTTTAAATTTAATAAAGATAAAAACACATTTAGAATACCCAGAAAGCTCAAAAGACCATCGGAATCGCCATCATAGACTGTCTATTCGCGGTAGCACATCAGTTGAAGGAGGCAAGTAGAAACGGGACTTCGGGGGTTACGAGAAAGTCCGAATTACTGGCTTCAAAGGTGGAGTAAACGCGCTACTGATGTGATAATCTTTTCTGTGTTTAGACTTGATAACAGGATTTATCATGAAAAATATTTTTCAAGACACCTTTTTGGGCTTCAAAGAAGGAAGACTAAAAAGGCTACGTTATTTCTTATATACTCTCGTTTCATATATTTTCTTAATTATTGCTTTCTATAGCTTTATCAGCAACCCTAAATCAATGTCAATTATCTTTGTTTTTATTTTAACACTCATAATTTTCATGTATTTAAGTATCTTGTTCTTAGCCAAGAGATTTAGAGACATGGGGCTTCCCCCATTAATATCCTCATTAATCTACTGGGCATTCTTCTTCGTTCTATCGTATTTTTCAAGAGAGGATATATATTATGCCATCGCGGCTATTATATCTTTGGCCATATGTTTATCACCTTCGAATTCATTCGCGAAGTAGCCTGTTCGGGTATAACTTACAACAACGATATCTAGTATAAATTGCTGGAATTTCTCCAGGCACTGCTGCCACTCCTTGTTTTATTTGATAGGTGCTAGTGTTTTCACCTGGCACCTTTTCTTGACCTCCCGGTTCGGTTACCTCTGACTGTTAAGGTTCCTGAATAACTTCGCCTTCCAGCCATGGTATGAACTCCGCCTCGTCACCACCAGGCACCTCTACACGTAAATCAATCCAGCGACCCGCAGGGATATCGATTGGTGCCCCCACTTCATATTTGCACCTGATCATCGCTTCTTCAAGGTAAGGAGTTATCAAACGGTCTACCGTGGTTAGGGCTTGTTCTTATCCCCCTTCAAATCTGCTAATCAATCCACTATTTCTTTCCTTTTATCTCGCGTAGCTGATTTTTTAGATTCACCCTTCACGCGATCAACACATTCCATTTCCCAGAAGGTAATTGACCCTGACCCAAAATCCTGCTCCATTTAGAAACAGAATTCCGGCATGCAATATCGAGCTGGAACACGTCAACGCATATATAAAGGAATACCACGCTGATTCATCTGCAAACGTGCGAAACCGGAAAGTCAGTTTTCTGAAGAAGCTGTTCAGCTATGCGGTCGATGAATCATTGATGCTGGATAATCCAGCCACCCGTAAGAAAGTGCGCCGGGTTGAAGAGAAGAAAAGACTGCGTTTGTCATTCGACAATTTTATGGCCATTCGCAGAGCAGCAGCCCCATGGTTAAGAACGGCCATGGATTTAGCATTACAGACAACGCAAGCCAGGCTTGAAGTTTCCCGGATCCGTTATTCTATCCGTGAGCCTAAAAACGGTGTCTGTGGTTGCGTTTGGTTAGAACAGCCGTTAAATGGCATTCACGGTACCCTCTATATCCACCGCCAGAAAGTGCAGAAAAAAGAGGCCTCGCATGTAGCGATTCCGATCGGGGATGAGTTGAAGCGAATTATTGGCGGCAGTCGAGACAATATGGCCAGCCCGTACATAGTACACCGCATACCAGAACGTAACGTAAAACGCAGCAAAGAAGTCGCGCACCCTACCCAGGTAACACCTGAATATCTTAGCCGTTCATTTTCAAAGCTTCGGGATCAGTTTAGGTTATCCGATCATTTGGAAATGGAAGAACGCCCGACATTCCACGAGATCCGGGCATTAGCCGCACACTTGTTCGATAACCAAGGGATAGATCCACAGGGCCGCATGGCTCACAGTGATGGAAAATCCACGAAAATTTATGCCCAAAACTATATCGATTGGGTGGTAGTTCCCCATGGTGAAATCAAAACAGGGTAATGGTAAAAGTGATGATAACCTATTGATGTACATAGGCAGACTTTTGCGAGAAATGCACTGTTTGTATGAACAGCCAAAACAAAGGAGATACAGTCGTGGCGGGGCTTTCAGCGGTTTAGTATCGGTGTCATGGGGGGGAGGTCGGAGGCCGGAGATTCCAATCCGCTCATGCTGACCAAAAAATTCTTAGTGAAACCAACCCCTTGCGGTTGGTTTTGTATATCTATCGCCTCGATAAAGTTCTTCTAAAAAAACATTTTAAATCGACTCAACAGACCTATATTCAGATTTTACCCCGATAAACGTTCTCAATTGACCATGCTATACTGAAAAACTAACAAAAATTCACCTCAGTATGGGTAATTGCTAATGAAATACCGTTCAGAGAGGCTCATCAATGCAGCCGGTTAAAAAATGGTCACAGGAGTTGGAGGGGTTGCGCGGTCTCGCCTCCCTCTGGGTTGTTTTGGGTCATATTTGTATTCTAACCAGTTTCCATTTTCCAATCCTTTCAGATCCAGCAATCGGTGTTGATTTGTTCATTTTGCTCTCTGGATACCTAATGGCAAAAAACTATGTTGAGCGAAAAGACAAAGAGCTGTGGACCGACAGTGCAACCTTCAAAAAGTTTTGGCTCCGCCGCTTCTTTCGTATCGCCCCGCTTTACTACGTGCTTTTGATTGTAGCCATTGGGTTTGGTAACTATTTCGGTGAAGCACGCGAGATTATTGGTCATTTTTACAGTGAAACTCAAACCAACAGTTCGCGTTACAGTGATGCTTCATTCTTGAACGTATTCACCCATGTCACGTTTTTGTTTGGTTTCCTGCCAAGTTTCTCATTTAATACCGTGCTACCTGACTGGAGTATCGGCCTGGAAATGCAGTTTTATTTCCTGTTTCCCTTCATTATGCTAGCCGTAATGAGATTGGGCTTTGCCGGTGCGTGTTTCGCAGTCATTCTTCTTTGCGCAGCAGCCAAATACCTATTCCCCAGTTATTTTGCGGCTTTTCCAATGCCCTCAATGATTCTGATTAAGTTGCATCTGTTTGTTGCTGGTATGTTTATCGCTGAAGCCATACGCAGAAAGAGTATGTGGTATGTTATCTTTGCGTTAGTTTCTGCCATCGCTAGCATCGGTATCTATATGCAAAATGACCTGCGAGCATCCCACTTGTTAGCCCAGATAGGCATGATTTTAATGATGGCAACCATCCTTTGGCCTCGGAACCAAGACAGCACGTGGACAAACTTATTACGCCTCCCGCGCTGGATACTAACGAACAAGTTCAGCGTGTACATGGGGGATGTTTCCTACTCCGTGTATTTGCTGCACTTGTTAATCGTACTCCCCGTCGTCGCTTTCCTGCTGTCAAACACCCAATTTGCTGGCTTGCCCTCCGTCGTACGATTTATCGCCGCCGCCGCTATTATCCTCCCTCTCACTTATGGGATCGCGTCGCTACTGTATAAGTTTATCGAGAAGCCAGGAATTAAACTGGGTAAGAGTGTGATTAGTCGCAGTGAGGCCAAGAATCGTGGCTCAGTAGTCGCTGACTGAACCCGAAAAAATCAGTTTGTACAAAAAAGTAAACCCGGCCGTTTGTGCCGGGTTTTTTATTGTTATCAGTAAAACTGACATAATACATATGCAGATATACATCGGCGAGCCAAAACGAAAAACCCCAGTAACCGTTAAGATTACTGGGGTTCGTGGGCGTGATTAAGCGCCTGTACTGCTTATATGGTGCCGGCTACCGGAATCGAACTGGTGACCTACTGATTACAAGTCAGTTGCTCTACCTACTGAGCTAAGCCGGCTAAATTTGGCGGAAGGACAGAGATTCGAACTCTGGGAGCTGTTACACTCGACGGTTTTCAAGACCGTTGCCTTAAACCACTCGGCCATCCTTCCAATGGGCGCAGATATTAGCGCTACCGTTATGAAATGTCTATCGTTTCATGAAAAAAAATGCAGGAAAAAGTGCGTTTGCTTAAACTTCAAGCCGCTAACGGTTAAAAAATGAAAAACCCCGCAAAAGCGGGGCTGGATTGCTCACTTAATCGGGGATTATTTAGGCTGTGAGTCGTAATCAGAACAGGTCTGATAGCCTTTGTTCATCACATGTCCGGTATCGCTGTAGCTCACAAAATAGGTTTGCACTTTCCCGTCACGCGGCGCTACCGCATAGGTATCGCAAGTCCCCTGAGCGTGAACCAAAGTCGCCGTGGTTGACGGTGGACCGGCAATGGCACGAACCTGCTGTTTGGTCATCCCCACTTTGACATCACTGACCACAGGCTCCTGAACGTAACTGGCGGCCCTGTCATAAGCCGTACAGCCGGCAAGAATAGAAAATGTCGCTGCTGTGCAAACGGCTAAAATCAGCTTGTTCGTCATGACTTGTCCTCTTGGAGTACGTTTGTTGTACTCTAAGTCTAGAAGAGGAAAGGCTTTTCTACAAATTTCACTTTGTCGATAGGTGCGGTTTACGCCGCCGCGTAGCCAGATACCACAGCAAATCACACAGCAGAAACATCAGTAAACTGACGCCCATCACCGGTAAACAAAAGCCCAGCAGCAGCGTCAGGCAGACAATCAGCAACAGCGGCCCTTTTGGCGTTTTGCGCAGCAACATAAAGGGGGAACGGGCTGGTTTACGTACCACTCGCGTTGGCCGACCTCGCCACCACATCAGGTACCCCATCACCACCATCGCCACCAGCCCGGCGGCAAAAACCACCAGCACCAGCTCATTGACCAGGCCAAACAGGACGCCCATATGCAAATCGATTCCCCAGCGCGTTAATTTCGCCGCGAGCGGGTATTGTTCAAAACTGACGCGATCGGTAATGGCCAAGGTTACGGGATCGATAGCAACAGCATCAACCTGCGTCGGCCAACGGCGATCGATCTCCATGACCGTCCAGGCCTGCCCCGCCATCGCCGGCTGCTTGATTTCAACCCTGGCGGCGTCGATACCGGCCTGCCGTGCACCGGCCAGGGCCCTGTCATACATGGCGCCATCCTGAGGCGGTTCCGCCCTGACCATCATATGCTCATGGTGTTCCGCATGATCGCCGGCAGGTACAGCGTCCTGCCCGTTAATCGCCGTCGACAGCGAGGGCGTCGACCAGCCGAATTGCTGGCGCAGCACGCTGATATTCTCCCCAGCCCACTGTGACCAGGTCAGCCCGGTGGCAGAAAAGAACAGCAGGCCGACCAGCAGCAGTACGCCACTTTTTTCATGTAACCTGCGTAAACCACCACGCTGACGCGTTACCTTCTTACGCCTGCGCGCCCCCCAGAGGATCAGCCCCCCCAGCGCGGCAATCCATAGCCAGGAGGCCGCCAGCTCGCTGTAATTGCGCCCTACATCCCCCAGCAACAGACTGCGGTGAAATTGGTCCAGCCAGGTGCGCAACGGCAATACGCCGCTGGTACCATAAACCGTCATTACGCCGTGCGTCTGCGCCGTAACCGGATCAACAAACACCGCCAAACGTTCCGAAGCCTGAAGCCCTGCGACGTTAAACAGTACCCGGGTATTCTCGCCCTCTGTCGGAGAAGGACGCACCGCCGACAGAGAGGCTTTTGATGGCGCTATCGCCTGAGCGGCCATAATCTGCTGTTTTAACGGCAGTGCCGGACCGGTACTGTCGTTATACAACTGCGGGGCATAAAGCCGTGATTCAATTTGCGGCGTCAAGGCATAAAATATGCCACTCAATGCCGCAATAAGTAAAAACGGCCCAACAAAAAAACCAATATAAAAATGAATCCGCATAGCCAACGGAATAAACCAACTACGAGTGGTCACCTGCGGGTTAATATTCTGCGCAGCAGCAGGCAACGCAATATTGCGTTCAGACATGATAAGTCATCCGTGGTCAAATGGAATTACCCGGAATCTACCCGAATTAAATTCATTTAACAAACAGATTTCTTCTCTGTTTAGCTTAATTCTCATCAATGTTACAATAGTGGAACAACTGCTGACATTGTCATTCCTTTACGCTTCAACCCTGTAAGGACGCTCCTGGTGAAACTGTCAATTCAACATATGCGCACGCTGGCCTGGCTGGGCCTGTTCGCTATGTTGATGATATTCATCGCGCCATCAATCTCCACCCATCTTGCAAAAAATAGCATGGATAACAGCGAGATGACTGGCATGCCCATGAGTGCGGAGCATGCTGGACACAGGACAATGATGAGCCAGAACCTCGCCGATAGCCCGTTGGCAGGGCACAACATGGCGGACATGAGCACCGGCGACTGTTTTAACTTCTGTGGCTACTGCAGCCTGTTTCATCATAGCCCGCCACTGGTCATTTTGCCGTCAGCACTCCCGGCGATCAATATTCAACGCGCGCCATCCCTTATTCAAAATCTTTTTCACATTATTATCCCCTCTGCCTTTCCGCCTTATCAAACCCGGGCACCACCTTTCATCCTCATTAATTTTATTAAATATATCTAAACCACACGCCTTATTTTATTGGGTAGGGTTAATTGCGCCAAAATAAAATAGAAAGATAACTTAATCTTTACTTTGCTGCTGTTTTAACTGCGTCTCAAAAGCCCGTTGAGACTGTTGCACATATTGCTGTAGCCCCAGCCGATCGACAAAAGCATCCCGATCGCCAGCCTGAATTCGCGCCATTTTATTTTCCAGATCGAAGCGCGTTCCCTTATTAGCGATAAAAATATCCGCGTGCTGCTGGGCCAAAAGCCCAAAGCTGCTGCGGATGTCCTGCACCAGACTCGGGTAGTTTTTGTTATCGACCAGATAGTAGTCCGGGGTTGCCAAACTGTCGGCATAGACCAGCCGATAGGTTTTCCCACTCTGCCGCAGCGTGGTCGTCCATGAAGTGGCGCCAGGCAAATGCCCCGGCGTCATTAACGCCGTAAATTTCAGCCCGCCCAAAGTAACGCTATCCCCTTGCCCGACGATAATGTCGGCCTTCACCGCTGGAAAACTCAGCGCATCCCCCAAGGCAAAATCCTGTTTTCCTCCCCGTGCCAACTGTTGGGCATTGGCGGCGCTGGCAACCACTTTCGCTCCGCTCCAGGCTTTCAAACGAGCGATGCCTCCAGCCTGATCGAGACGAGCATGGCTGTTAAGAATGAAGCGCAAATCCTTGATGTTGAAGCCCAATGCCTCAATATGGGATTTTATCACCGGTGCACTGGCATCTAACCCCGCGTCAATAAGAATCAATCCTTCCGGCGTGCTGAACAGCACGGAAGAAAGGTTGCGTGTGCCGACATAATACACCTGAGGGAACATCTGGAATGGCGCCACCGGCTGCGCCCATTGCTCAAACAGTGAATATGGCGGCGCGCTGGACAACGGTTGCGCAGGATCGAGCTGTGCCTGAGCGTTAAAGCACAGTGAGAATGTCATAGCCATCAGATAACCCATGTTTTTTTTCATGTTTCAGCTCTACGGGGAAAAACAGGGCTGAAGTATACTCAGCCTAATATTGAAGCGTATTCAATTTAAAAGGCTATTAATGAACATTCTGCAAATGGACATGAACCTGCTGAAAGTGCTCTACCTGTTGACCAGCACCGGATCCAGCCAGAAAACGGCGGATAAGCTCGGCATCAGCACTTCTGCCGTCAGTCACGCCCTGGCCCGCCTGCGTGAGGTGCTGGATGAGCCTCTGTTCCGGCGGGAAGGGCATCGCCAGGTGCCGACGCTGTTTGCCCTGTCGCTTAAAGAAACGCTAACTCCCTTGTTCTCTTCGCTGGACAGTGAATTGTTCGGCCATGTGCCGGACGCGCCACGGCATTTCCCCCTGGTCGTCCCGCCGGCACTGCATCCGATCTTATTGCCGTTGCTGGCGCAGAAGAGCACGCTCGCCAATGCCGATATCCGCTGCCAAAATTTTGAGCGACGCTCATGGCGCACTGAGCTGCTGGAAGGCGCGGTAGATATGGTGATTGCCGTTGGCGATCACCAACAGCGCACCAGCGCGCTGCGTTATGAGCTTATTGGCAGCACCCGCCTGGTGGCGGTATTCGGATCGCCGTTGCGCCAGGTATTAGGTCACAAAAGCGGGCTGACATTTGGTGAACTGGCAGACTACCCGCACTATTACTGCCATCCCTGGCCACAGGCAGAGAACGAACTTGACCGTCAGTTGGAACGCCAGGGTTTACAACGCAGGATCCAGCTCAGCTGTGCCGATTACGCGCAGTTGCCACCGGTACTGCGCGCAGCGCCACTGATGGCGGTAGTTCCGCAACCCTGGTTCAATGCACAGCAGGACAAGCAGGGACTGTACGCCCTGCCGATCCTAGACGACCTGGCGATTGGTTATCTGTTTTCACACTATCGCCAGGGTGAAATCGAGTGGAAAAAACGGCTGATCTCCTCTCTCCATGCGGAACTCAAACCCTATTATCACTAACGGCAATCAGAAGCCAAACTCGCTCAGGGCCGCAATATCATCCGGGCGGCGACCGAGCGGCCAGTGGAATTGCCGATCCTGCTCGCGGATCGGCATATCGTTGATGCAGGCGTGTCTGTTGATCATCTGGCCATCCGTATTGAACTCCCAGTTCTCGTTACCAAAACTGCGGTACCAGTTGCCGGAGTCATCACGCCATTCGTAAGCAAAACGCACTGCGATGCGCGCCCCGTCAAATGCCCATAATTCTTTGATCAGCCGATATTCCAATTCCTTTGCCCACTTGCGTTGCAAAAAAGCGCAGACAGCCTCACGGCCATCGACAAACTCCGCCCGATTACGCCAATGGGTATCGACCGAATAGACCTGTGCTACCCTTTCCGGATCGCGGCTGTTCCAGGCATCTTCCGCCAAACGGACTTTCTCAATCGCCGATTCACGGGTAAAGGGCGGCAAGGGGGGTTTAATGCTCATAGCTTACCTCGGAGGTTAAATTGATGTAGACAGATTTGTCTACATCATTAAGCTAGCGCATGTAGACAGAGTTGTCTACAATCATTGAAATCGATGCTCAGGAGATATTTCAATGTCCGCTCCCCCTCAGGTTCTTCCCCCACGCCAGCGTATCCTGCTGACTGCCCACGATCTGTTTTACCGCGATGGGGTGCGAGCGACCGGTATCGATCGCATCATTAGCGAATCTGGCGTAGCAAAAGTGACCTTTTATCGCTATTTCCCCAGCAAAAACGAGTTGATTGAGGCGTTTCTGGCTTACCGCCATGAGCAATGGTTGAGCTGGTTCAGTCAGTCACTGGCACAGTATGTCGAGCAGTTCGGGGATGTCTTACCTGCCTTGGTGCCTTGTCTTGAGGAATGGTTTAGCGATCCGCACTACCGCGGCTGCGCTTTTATCAATACGGCGGTTGAACTGGCGGATATGTTGCCGGAAAGCCTGGACATCGCCCGCCGACACAAGCAGCAAATGGCCGAGGAGCTCGCTCGCTATCTGCCCCTTGGCCCGAAGCGAGAACAACGGGCAGAGATGCTGGCGATGCTGATTGACGGGGCGATCGTCAAGGTGCAAATAGAGCAGCAACCGCAGAATGCCTTATTGCTGCTGAGGGAAATGCTGAACTCATTAGCCAAAGTATGGGGTGATCAGTAATTCGCCCAAATCCCCGGCGTCACCAGTTCCAGCAGGTGGCCATCGGGATCGCGGAAGTAGATGCTCTCACCGCCGTGATCCCAGCTCATCCGCCCTTCTATCTCGATCCCCTGAGTCGTCAGATGTTGCTCCCAATGCGGCAACTGTTCTTTCGCCACCGCCAGCCCGACATGCAGTGGCCCGCTGCCGTCATGCGGGGGGATATACCCTTCTGGATAATGCGCGCCTTTCAGCGAGTCCCCTTCGATAAACAACAGCAACACGCTTTGTTCACCGACGTTGTAAGCGCGGAAACGCTCGTTCGCCACCATCACCGGCAGTTTTAAAACCTGCTGATAGAATGCAGCGGCGCGTTCGATATCTTTGACGTACAGTACGGTTTCAACCACCCGATTTATGCTGAGTTCCATGCTAACCTCCTGATTTATCTCTGTGTAGAAAGTTTAGGTAAGCCGCAGGATCTCAGAATGGCAATCCGTGCCTCATTCATGCCAATTCGTGCCAAACCGCAGGCAAAAAAAAACGCGGCCCGAAGGCCGCGTGGTGACACTCACACTCTGTTGCTTAGAACTGGTAAACCAGGCCCACGGCAACCACGTTGTCGGTGTTGATCCCGGCAGACTTGGTGAAGTCGTTGTCGTCCAACAGGTTGATTTTGTAGTCAACGTAGGTGGACATGTTTTTGTTGAAGAAGTAGGTCGCACCCAGATCCACAAATTTGACCAGATCTTCGTCGCCGTAATCCTTGCCGTTAGCGGCCAGACCCAGGTTTTTACCTTTGGTTTGGTTATAACCAACGAATGGACGCAGACCGAAGTCAAACTGGTAGTGTGCGTAAGCTTCGATACTTTGCGCCTTGTTGGCATAACCGTAAGCGTCGCTGCTGGTAGAGCCAAAGCGTGCGGCATTGTAAGACTGGGTGAACATCACGGCCAGGTAAGCGTCGTTGGCGTCATATTTCAGACCACCAGAATAACCTTCTGCACGGTCACCACGGCCCATGATGCCACTGTATGCGCCACCGCCGTTTTGCTCGCTGGTACGTTTGGAACTAAAGAAGGCACCTGCAGCGCTGATGCCATAGCCGATGTCGTAGTTCACCGACATGCCGTAGCCGTCGCCGTTCTGATTGAGAACTTCACGGCCGTTGTTAGACTCTTCGCCGCTGCCGTTTTTACCCTGGTACTGCAGAGCAAAGTTCAGGCCGTCAACCAGACCGAAGAAGTCGGTGTTACGGTAAGTTGCCAAACCGCTGGAGCGTTGGAACATGAATTGGTCGGCACCGTAAGTGGAGCCGTCGAACTCAGGCTGCAAGTCGGTATAAGCCGCAACGTCATACAGCACGCCGGTGTTACGGCCGTAGTCAAATGAACCGTAATCGCCAAACTTCAGGCCGGCAAAGCCGTAACGGGTAAAGTTCTTGTTGTCTTGGCTTTCAGCATGGTTGAGGTTTGCCTGATATTCCCATTGACCAAAACCGGTCAACTGGTCGCTGATTTGTGTTTCGCCACGCAGGCCGAAACGCATATAAGACATGTCGCCATCGGAGCCATTGTTGTCAGAGAAATAGTGAAGACCATTGATCTTGCCGTACAGATCCAGTTTATTGCCGTCTTTGTTGTAGATTTCCGCCGCACCTGCGGTGCCTGCAACCAGCAGTGCGGGGACGATCAGAGAAAGAACTCGAAGTTTCATTGTTATTATCCTCGTTTATTATGTCGAGCTATGGCCACTGCCCTTTTGAGCATTATTAGCACGACTGTGCATTACCATTCTGGTAACAAGGGTAATATTAATCCAGAAAGAAAATGATACCAAGTATCCGATAGTGTTTCAGTGTGATTATTAAAGGTTTCCAAATGTAAAATTGAGCGAACTTCCACAAAACATTACAGACATAAAAAATAAGGCACGCAATGACAAAAAACACACTTATAGATATAAAATCATGTAGTTATACAAAAACTTAAGAAAAAAAAGATAGCCATACAAAAGTCACTATCAATAAGCACATTGTGCCAAAAGAATCCCATAACGCTGACGTTATAATAATCCCGCTATCATCATTATTTTCATTATTACCTTCATTATCTGTAAGATAATTTTTTGTACATTCTGTACACTTCAACCGGCTTATGGCCGGTTTTTTATTTCCTCATACTTAGCTCACATTTCATCTTAATTCGCACTTTATGCCAAAAAATAATCACTTGAAGATATTATCCCACCAATTAACTTCCGCACTAATAGCTAATCTTTTCTTCTGTTTTAGACTACTTATTAAGCGCGCTAATTTGGAAAGCATTTTATTGCTTAAATAACTTTCGCTTCGTGCTGCAGGGTTTTGAACCAACAACATTGGTCGCACGGTTGCTATTTTGATAACCTGCACAAAATGCCCCGAAGAAGATGAACCATGCTATTTCAACCCAAAGCGCTATGGCGTCGGCTACAAAGCTCCCCTTTCCGCGCCAAATTTCGTCTGAATCCCAAAGACCAGCTTTATTTTGAAACCAAAGGCTTGCCGCTGATCCTCAGCCATGCACGAGATTTTATCGATCAACGGTTGGCTGCGCCTTTTCCGAACAATGACGGCAAGCAGACCCCCATGCGCGGCCATCCGGTGTTTGTCGCCCAGCACGCCACCGCGACCTGTTGTCGTGGTTGCCTGGCCAAGTGGCATAACATTCCGCAAGGGCAAGCACTGAGCGAACAGCAAAAGCAGTATATTGTGCAGGTCATTGGCCTGTGGCTGGAACGTCGCGCAGCACCGAAGGCCAATGACGGCGCAATTCCTTTCGACCCGGATCGCGGATTGTGATAAAAACATTCCATAACTTTCAGTCCCTCTTCCACAATAGATCCCAAAGCCCACATGACATCCACCTTATGCAATGAACAGCAAAAACCCGGGGTACCGGCTCAGATCGCCACGCGGCTGGCCTTTTTTGTCGCCGGGTTCGGCATGGCCGCCTGGGCGCCCCTGGTTCCCTTCGCCAAAGCGCGCATCGGCATTGATGATGGCTCTCTGGGTCTGTTGCTGCTGTGCATTGGTGCGGGTTCGATGCTGGCGATGCCGCTCACCGGTTTTCTGACCGGCAGATTGGGCTGTCGGCCGGTGATCTTGCTTGCTGGTTTAGCGCTGTGCATCGATTTACCGCTGCTGGTGCTGATGAATACCACCCTGGGCATGGCGTTGGCACTGCTGCTGTTTGGCGCAGCAATTGGCATGATCGATGTGGCAATGAATATACAGGCCGTGGTGGTCGAGCGTGCCAGCGGCAAGGCAATGATGTCGGGCTTTCATGGTTTCTTCAGCGTTGGCGGCATTGCCGGCGCCGGGGGCGTTAGCATCATGTTGTGGCTGGGACTCTCCCCTCTGTTAGCGACCTGTGTCACCGTATTGACCATCGCGGCGTTGCTAACCGTAGCCAGCCGCAATTTACTGCGCGAAAGCGGCGGTGAAGAAGGTGGACCGATGTTCGTCGTGCCACGCGGTTGGGTGATGTTTATCGGCATCCTGTGCTTTATCATGTTCCTGGCGGAAGGGTCGATGCTCGACTGGAGCGCCCTGTTCCTCACTACCCTGCGTGGGGTTGACCACAGCCAGGCCGGATTAGGCTATGCGTTGTTCTCCATCACCATGACCCTCGGCAGGTTGAACGGTGACCGCATCGTCAACGCCCTGGGCAGATATAAGGTTTTGCTGCTCGGCAGCCTGTGTGCCGCTATCGGTCTGAGCATGGCGATTGTGTTCGATAATGCCATGGTCTCGCTGATCGGGTTTATGCTGGTAGGGTTGGGTGCCTCTAACGTGGTGCCGATCCTGTTCAGTGCCGCAGGCAATCAACATGATATGCCGGCCAATCTGGCTATCGCCTCGGTGACTACCGTAGGCTATGCCGGCATTCTCGCCGGGCCGGCGTTAATCGGCTTTATCGCCCAGTTCTCCAGCCTGACGGTAGCCTTTGCCTGCGTTGCCGTCTTACTCCTGGCTGTTACCGCCAGCGCCCGGGCGATAACCCGTTGATTCAGGAAATGCGCAGCCAACTATGCAAAACAAACAACTGACCATTAGCTCAAGCAATATTACCCGTTGCTTCCTGCTATTTGCCGTGCTGCTGACGATTGCCATTGGCCTGTACGGCTACAACTATACCAACGCCTGGCTGGCGGAGAAAAAATATGCGCTGAACAGCATCGCCAATGGGCTGCAAAAGCGCATCGACAACTATCGCTACGTCACCTATCAGATCTACGATAAATTCGGCAATGCGGCCTCCCTGAACGTCGATCCCAGCCTGCAAGAGACCCGACTGCGGCCAGACGTTTACTATCTGGAAAAACCTCACAAGAAAACCGACGCGGTGATTTTCGGCAGCCATGAAGAAAGCACATTGGCGATGATCGCCAATATTTCAGACTATCTGGATGCCCGCTGGGGGGCCAAGACCGAAAATTACGCCATGTATTACCTTAATGGTCAGGACAACAGCCTGAGTCTGATCACCACTCAGCCTTTAAAAGAGTTGGCCTCTCGCTTCAAGGAAAACTACCTGACGACATCGGCGGAAGATCGTCGCGCCGAAATGCTGCAACAGGCAAATATGCTCGACGAGCGCGAAAGCTTCTCCGCCTTACGCAAGCAGCGTTTCCAAAACGCCTATTCGTTTTCAATCCGTACGACCTTCAATCAACCGGGGCATCTGGCCACGGTGATCGCCTTCGATTTGCCGATTAACGATATCATCCCGATTAATATGGCGCGTGCCAACTTTATGCTGCTGCCCGATAACAGCAATCTGGACGATGGAACTCTGCCGATTGAAGGCACCACCAACGCCGGTATAACGATGAGTGGCAACTGGGTCGACTTCACGGCCTCCTTGCCCAACGCACCGCTAAAAGTGGTTTATCGGGTTTCCGCCATCAGCCTGGCGATCGACCTGCTGCGTAACAATATCTGGTTAATCGCCATCAATCTGTTGCTGTTGGCGCTGTCGCTGGCAGGCATCTACTTTATTCGTCGACAATACATTCGCCCTAGCGAGAACATGGCGGTTGAACTGGAGGCCGAACGCGCGCTGAATCAAGAGATTATCGCCAGCCTGCCTTCCGGCCTGCTGGTGTACAACTTTGCCAGCAATACGGTGATCGCCAGCAATAAGATTGCCCAACATCTGCTGCCTCACCTGAGCCTACAAAAAATTGCCCATATGGCCGAACAGCACCACGGGGTGATTCAAGCGACGGTCAACAATGAGGTGTATGAAATTCGCATTTTCCGCAGCCAGCTCTCAGCGGAAACTTACCTGTTCCTGTTAAACGATCAGGACAAGGAAGTCATGGTCAACAAGCGGTTGCAGCAGGCACAGCGCGAGTACGACAAAAATGTACAGGCACGCAAACTGATGCTGCACAATTTGGGGATCGAGCTCAACCAACCGGTGCGCCAAATGCACGATCTGGCCGATCGCCTGCGTACGCAACCGGATGAAGAACAACAGCAAGCGCTGCTAACAGAGTTGACCGCACAATCGTCTTCGGTGCTGGGCTTGATTGAAAACATCACCCTGCTCACCCGGCTGGAAACTCAGGACTGGCAACCTTCGCGCCACCCGTTCAGCCCCTCGACCCTGATAGATGAATTGCTGCGCGAGGCCCTGCCTTCCATCAATCAAAAAGGACTGTCGCTGTTCAATCATTTCCAGCTTGATGTCGAGCAGCAATACATCGGTGACGCTAACGCGCTACGCAAGGTGATCTCGCTTCTGGTGCATTACGCGATTATCACTACCGCCTGCGGCAAGATTTCTCTGGTGGTTGATCATGAACCCGAGCACCCCGATCGCCTGGTGTTCCACATCAATGATACCGGCTCGGGTATTTCCAACGAGGAAATCAGTAACCTCAACTATCCGTTCCTCAGCCAGACGCTGGTGGATCGCTTTAATCATGGCTCCGGCCTGACCTTCTTCCTGTGCAACCAGCTGTGCAAGAAACTCAACGGCCAGTTGGATATTCGCAGCAAGGTCGACATCGGCACCCGCTACACCATTCGCGTGCCGATGGAAATGGAGAAAAAGGAGACGGAAGCGCAGGAAAAACTGCTCGACGGCGTAACCGCCCTGTTGGACATCACGTCCGAAGAAGTGCGCGGCATTGTTACCCACTTGCTGCACGCCTATGGCGCGAGCTGCATCATTGCCGATGAACGCCAGATTAACCGCGACTACGATGTTTTGCTGACCGACAATCCACACAGGGCTGACGATTATACCCTGCTGCTGACCAGCGATGAGGCCGGATGGCAACAGCTTGAGAAACGCTATATTCGAGTAAACTATAACCTGAGTGGCGCAATGATAGACGCCGTGTTGATGCTGATTGAGCAGCAAATGGCCGCCCTGGAACAGCCGGAAAGCCCGCTTTCGCTGACCGCCGACGACATCCAACTCTATGAAAAACAATTGAAATCAAGTGATTACTATGGCCTGTTTGTTGATACAGTACCCGACGATATCAAAAAACTGTATACTGAGGCGGGCAGCAGTGATTTCAATGCTCTGTCACAGACAGCACACCGCCTGAAAGGCGTGTTTGCCATGTTAAATCTGCTTCCCGGCAAGCAACTGTGTGAATCGTTAGAACAGCACATCGCAGACGGTGATGCGCTCAAGATCGAGAATAACATCAGTCAGATTGATTTTTTCGTCAGCAGACTGCTGGAGCAAGGTAGCCAACAACATGAATAACCTGAACGTAATTATTGCTGATGACCATCCTATCGTACTGTTTGGCATCCGGAAGTCACTTGAGCAAATTGAATGGGTGAATGTCGTTGGGGAGTTTGAAGACTCAACAGCACTGATCAACAACCTGTCCAAACTGGACGCCAATGTACTGATCACCGACCTTTCTATGCCAGGCGATAAATATGGCGACGGCATTACGCTGATCAAATATATCAAGCGCCATTATCCACAGTTGTCGATCATCGTTCTGACCATGAACAACAACCCGGCGATTCTGAGCGCCGTGCTAGATCTGGATATCGAAGGTATCGTGCTGAAACAGGGTGCGCCTACCGACCTGCCGAAAGCGCTGGCCGCATTGCAAAAAGGCAAGAAGTTCACGCCGGAAAGCGTCTCCAAACTGTTGGAGAGGATCAGCGCCAGTGGTTACGGTGACAAGCGCCTGTCGCCAAAAGAGAGCGAAGTACTGCGTCTGTTCGCCGAAGGTTTCCTGGTGACCGAAATCGCCAAGAAACTCAACCGCAGCATCAAAACAATCAGTAGCCAGAAAAAATCGGCAATGATGAAGCTGGGTGTCGAGAACGATATTGCACTGCTCAACTACCTCTCTTCCGTCAGCATGGCACCGCTGGACAAAGAGTAAGCTTCCCGGTAGTTAACGAGGGCGCGGCATAATGCTGCGCCCTTTTGCTTTCAGGCGTTTTCCGATTCGGCACGCATGTTACGCACCTGCAGGCTGTAATACGCCAATGTTTGCTCCAGCGTTTCCAGCGTCACCGGTTTCGACAAGCAGTTATCCATCCCCGCCTCAATACAGCGCTGTTTCTCTTCCGCCAGGGCATTCGCCGTCACACCGATCACCGGAGAGGTAAAGTCCAACTCACGCAGACGCTGAGTCAGGTGATAACCATCCATGTTCGGCATATTGACGTCAGTCAGCACGATGTCGACGGTGTTACGACTGAGTACATCCAACGCATCGACCCCATCATTGGCCGTCACCACCTGGTAGCCCAGCGAGCTAAGCTGATCGGACAGCAACCGACGGTTGATCGGATGGTCGTCCACCACCAGTAAATGAATATCACCGTTGTCGATCAAGCTAGCCTTGGCCGGCAACGGCAATTGTGCCAGGGTATTGCCGCTTTCACCTTGAGTGCCAAACAGCCGGTTAAGCAGCACCAGGGTTTCACGCGGCGTAGAGGTGCTGTGCATCCAGTAACCCGGGCGCGTTTCCTGCGACGGGCCGATGTGTTCAATGGAAAATTGGATCTGCGCCAGCAGCGGCGTGCTAATCATCAACGGGTGATCGCTGAGCATGACTTCGCCTTCGGCGGTGTCCTGCCCCTGATGGCGTAATACCGTCGCACCATAACCGCCCAGGATCTCCATCAGGTAACTTTCCAGCCGCTGGTTGCGAATATCCAGCCACAGCGTTTTGCCCTGCCAGGTATCGCTCGGCTGCGGGATCGGGAACTGGGCGCTAAACAGAGGAATACGGATGGTGAACAGGCTACCTAATCCCGGTTCGGATTCAACGGCAATGTCGCCGTCCATCATGTTGATCAGCTTCTCGCAAATCGCCAGCCCCAGTCCGGTACCCTGGAAATGGCGCTGCACACCGCTGCCCACCTGGAAGAACGGGTCAAACAGGCGGGTAATTTCTTTCTCAGGAATACCGACTCCGGTGTCCCGAACGCTGAATTCCAGATAATTGCCACGGGTGCAGACCTGCAGGATGATGCAGCCGGTATCGGTGAACTTAATGGCATTGTTCAACAAGTTGGACAACACCTGCTGCAATCGAACTGGATCGCCGGAAATGCGCTCAGGCACGTTTTGCTCGATAAAGCAGTACAGCCCCAACCGCTTCTTCACCACCAGCGGTAAATAGTTGCCGGCGATGTGGGTAATCACCTCCAGACAGGAGAACTCCCGCGGTTCAATCTTCAACTGCTCGGATTCAATTTTCGAGAAGTCCAGAATATCGCTGATGATCTTCAGCAGCAGCCCGGAAGAATTGTTCATCGCATTGACCAGTCGATCAACGCCCTGCGGCAACGCCTTGGTCTGCAGCAAATCGAGGTTGCCGATAATGCCGTACAGCGGCGTACGTAATTCATGGCTAACGGTCGCCAGGAACATCGATTTCGATTGGCTGGCCTGTTCCGCGGCGGCGGCCATCTCTTGCAGCGATTCTTCCATTTTCACGCGGGCGCTGACATCTACCAGCACACAAATCGCCACATCCTCATTACGATAGCGAGAATGAACGAAGCTGATCTGCAGGTTATTATTATTACTGGTCATCACATCGACAAAATTCACCTGCTGTTCGCAGATGATACGTGTAATGCGGTCACGGTCTTCGTGGGTCAGTAAGTTGATGTAATTGTGCGCCAGTTCGTTACTCAGAATGTTGGTTCCGTCGCTGATGCGCAGAATACAGATGCCCACCGGCGCCGAGGCGACAATTTTGCGGTTAAACTGCTCATGTTCTTCCAGCCGGAAGGCGTTATCCTCTGCCGGCAGGAACATTTTTCGCTCAAACAGCCAGGCCAGCGTAAACAGCACAATGGCGGACAGCAAGTTCAGCAGTACCGCATTGAGAATCAACATCTTGAAACGCTCGACCACCGTCTTCACCGGCACCGCATACACGATGCTGAGCGATGACGGCGGCAACGCCTTTTTCATTATCAGGTCGTGGTAATTATCGACATAACCAAAGTAGGCCTGATCGGGCGGATAGCTGTCGGGCGCTTGCGCATTGCGCTCACCATCCGCCAGTTGCAGTATCGGTTCGTTGTTTTCGTCCAGCAAGGTCACAGCAATGGGCAAGTTGCCGGTAGTCACGAAGTCTTCCAGACGTATAGTCTGCTCTATGCCCAGCAACGCCTCCAGCTTGGAACCAATATAGATTGGCGTCAGCACATACAAATAGCCGACATCCGGTCGCTGCTGGCTTGGGCTGATCCAGTACAGGTTATTGTCTTTATCCTGGTACTTAGCGTTGCGATATTTAAGGATACGCTCATGCAGGGTTTTCAAGGCCTCTGCGCGGTTAGCCACGCCGCTGCTGCTGCCGAACTCTGCCATACACAGGCTATCGCCACCGATGAAAAATACCCGGTTGAGATCGTAAGCCGCGACGAAGTTCTCTTTCCAGTACTGGATCAGCCCGCTCAACGCATTGAGCGAGTTGCGATAGGTGGTATTAAGTGAACAGTTAGACTCAGGATACAGCGGGAAAAACTCCGGCGAGCTGGTCTTGCCGGGAAAAATGCCGCTGAACATATCCATACTGCTGACCGAGCCATTGAGGCGGTTTTCTGCCATATATTTGATATCACGAATGATATCGGCCGAATGACGGATATAGCCCTGTGCCTGATCAAAATTGAGATTGTAGTCCTGGCGGATGTCAGACTCTTTCTGATGCAGAATATTCAGGATATAGAAAGTGGTGAGCAACGCCCCCAACGACCACAGCATTATCGCCAGCACCCGGAACAGATAGCGGGAAATCTTTAACGTGGTGCGAAAAGAGGCTAAATATTTCAATCGGATACCATACGAATGTGAGTGGCGACCAGCGCGTTCATAGCAGAGCCGGGAGCTTTAGCTTGAGTTCGCTAATTAAACCATATAACTGAAAAAGGGCCTAGCATCGCTGCCAGGCCCTGTATTCATCTGTGCGATAGGGGCGTTATGCCGCCCACTATGGCTTAGACGTTGTCATCTTCCGCGTCGTCTACCGCTTCAGAATCGTCGTCGCCTTCATCCAGCGGCGTAGCGTCTTCTTCTACGGCTTCTGCGCCGGCTTCCAGACTATCCAGCTCTTCGTCTTCTACCGGTTCGGCAACGCGCTGCAGGCCGACGACATTCTCGTCTTCCGCAGTACGGATCAGCGTAACACCCTGGGTATTACGGCCAACCACGCTGACTTCCGAAACGCGAGTACGCACCAGCGTACCGGCATCGGTGATCATCATGATCTGATCGGTGGTATCCACCTGCACCGCACCCACTACCTGACCATTACGCTCGCTCACCTTGATGGAGATAACCCCTTGGGTGGCACGTGACTTGGTCGGGTATTCGGTGACCGCAGTACGCTTACCGTAGCCGTTCTGGGTAACGGTCAGAATATCGCCTTCACCGCGAGGCACAATCAGGGAGATAACGCTGTCGCCTTCACCCAGGTTGATACCGCGCACGCCGGTAGCAGTACGGCCCATTGAACGCACCTGCGTTTCCGGGAAGCGAACCACTTTACCGTTGGCGGAGAACAGCATGACTTCGTTACTGCCGTCGGTCAGGTCAACACCAATCAGCTCGTCACCCTCATTGAGGTTAACGGCGATGATCCCGGCGCTGCGTGGGCGGCTAAAGTCGGTCAACGCGGTTTTCTTCACGGTGCCGCTGGCGGTTGCCATGAACACATGACGCCCTTCTTCATACTCGCGCACCGGCAGAATGGCGGTGATACGCTCATTGGCTTCCAGCGGCAGCAAGTTGACGATTGGACGACCACGTGCGCCACGGCTGGCTTCAGGCAGTTGATACACCTTCATCCAGTACAGGCGGCCGCGGCTGGAGAAGCACAGGATCGTATCGTGGGTGTTAGCCACCAACAGACGATCGATAAAGTCTTCTTCTTTAATACGTGCAGCGGACTTGCCCTTACCGCCGCGGCGTTGCGCTTCATAGTCGCTCAATGGCTGATACTTCACATAGCCCTGGTGCGACAGCGTAACTACCACGTCTTCCTGATTGATCAGGTCTTCGATATTGATATCTGAAGTATTGGCGGTGATCTCGGTACGACGGCCGTCGTTGTACTGCTCTTTAATTGCGACCAGCTCTTCGCGGATCACTTCCATCAGGCGGTCTGGGTTTTCCAGAATAAAGATCAGCTCGGCAATGGCAGTCAGCAGCTCTTTATACTCGTCCAGCAGCTTTTCATGCTCCAGGCCGGTCAGTTTCTGCAGGCGCAGATCCAAAATTGCCTGAGCTTGCTGCTCGGTCAGGTAATATTTGCCGTCACGGATACCGAACTCCGGCTCCAGCCACTCAGGGCGAGCCGCGTCATCACCCGCGCGTTCCAGCATGGCGCCTACATTACCCAGATCCCACGCCTGAGCGACCAAACCGGCTTTCGCTTCCGCAGGGGTTGGCGCACGACGGATCAGTTCGATGATCGGATCGATGTTGGCCAGAGCGATAGCTAAGGCTTCCAGAATGTGGGCGCGATCGCGAGCTTTACGCAGTTCAAAGATGGTACGACGGGTGACCACTTCACGGCGGTGACGAACAAACGCCTGCAAAATGTCTTTCAGGTTCAGCAACTTCGGCTGGCCCTGGTGCAATGCCACCATGTTGATGCCGAAGGTGACCTGCAATTGCGTCAGTGAGTACAGGTTGTTCAGTACCACTTCGCCAACCGCATCGCGTTTGATCTCAACCACGATACGCATGCCGTCTTTGTCGGACTCGTCGCGCAGTGCGCTGATGCCTTCCACGCGCTTTTCTTTAACCAGCTCGGCGATCTTCTCGATCAGACGCGCCTTGTTCACCTGATACGGGATCTCGTGAACAATAATGGTTTCGCGCCCGGTCTTGGCATCGGCTTCCACTTCAGCGCGTGCGCGCAGATAGATTTTGCCGCGCCCGGTGCGGTAGGCCTCTTCGATACCGCGGCGACCGTTGATGATCGCCGCCGTCGGGAAGTCCGGCCCCGGGATGTGTTCCATCAGGCCTTCGATGCTGATGTTTTCATCATCGATATAGGCCAGACAGCCGTTGATAACCTCTGACAGGTTATGCGGCGGAATGTTGGTGGCCATACCCACGGCAATACCCGACGAGCCGTTAACCAGCAGGTTCGGGATCTTGGTTGGCATGACGGCTGGGATCTGCTCGGTGCCATCGTAGTTAGGCACGAAGTCGACGGTTTCTTTTTCCAGATCCGCCAGCAGTTCGTGAGCAATTTTTGACATGCGCACTTCGGTATAACGCATTGCCGCGGCGGAGTCGCCGTCGACGGAACCGAAGTTACCCTGACCGTCCACCAGCATATAGCGCAGTGAGAAAGGTTGAGCCATACGCACGATGGTGTCGTAAACCGCGCTGTCACCGTGTGGGTGATATTTACCGATGACGTCCCCGACGACACGGGCCGATTTCTTGTATGGTTTATTCCAGTCGTTACCCAGTACGTTCATCGCGTACAAAACGCGGCGGTGTACCGGCTTCAGTCCATCACGAACATCTGGCAGCGCACGTCCGACAATTACGGACATCGCGTAGTCCAGATACGAGTTTTTCAACTCGTCTTCGATGTTTACCGGTGTGATTTCTCTGGCAAGGTCGCTCATGGAGCTGCTATCCCTCTACTAATGATTCATCTGCCCGCTGCCATAGTGGCAAAGGTGTAAAACTATATCACAAAGCACGCTTTACGGGAAAATAACCGCCGCCGATTCACTGAAATTGTGCATATATGTGCGCTAAAAATGCATCGGCGCAGACGGCGCTGCGCCGGAACATGTATAATCCGCGCAACGAGAACCAGGAGCAAAATACGCCCATGAATGCAGAATCATCCAGCCAAGCGCAAAACGTAGACCATCAGGAAATCGCCAAGTTCGAGGCCGTGGCCTCTCGCTGGTGGGATTTGGAAGGTGAGTTCAAACCGCTGCACCGTATCAACCCGCTGCGTCTGAATTATATCCTGCAACGTTCAGGCGGCATTTTTGATAAAACCGTCCTCGACGTGGGCTGCGGTGGCGGCATTCTGGCGGAAAGCATGGCGCGTGAAGGTGCCAAAGTGACCGGTTTGGACATGGGCGCCGAGCCATTGCAAGTGGCTCGATTACACGCGCTGGAAACCGGCATGAATGTGAATTACGTGCAGGAAACGGTAGAGAGCCACGCCCAGGCCAACCCACAAAAATACGACGTCGTGACCTGCATGGAAATGCTGGAGCACGTTCCCGATCCGGCTTCGGTGGTGCGCGCCTGCGCTCACCTGGTCAAACCGGGTGGTCATGTGTTCTTCTCCACCATCAACCGCAACACCAAGGCCTGGTTGATGGCGGTCATAGGTGCGGAATATATTCTGAAGATGGTCCCGCAGGGTACCCACGACCATAAGAAATTCATCCGCCCTTCTGAACTGATCGGCTGGATCGACCACACGCCGCTGCGCGAAAAACACATGATTGGCCTGCATTACAACCCGATCACCGACCACTTCAAGCTGGGCGGCAACGTTGATGTGAACTACATGGTACATACTCAACACGAAGGCTGATGCCACTCTCAAATGCGGTGAGTATTTAAGCGCTCGCCGCACAAAAATAAATGCCCTTCTTCAGGCCCCGTCATTGGCCTTCTCACCCTTTTCAATCAAAGAGTTGACCGCCGTATTAAAATGGTTCGTCATCGCTTTCATCGCTCCTTCCGCGTCCTTGGCGCAAACGCAATCGCAAATATCCTGATGCAAAGAGACAATCTGTTTTCTTTCGGCGTCGGTTCCACTTTGCGCCTCAAGGCCAGCATGGATAGAACGTCTGAGTTGTTCATGCAGGGATTGCAATAAAATAGCGGACAGAGGGTTGCGAGATGCCCTGGCAATAATGAGATGGAAGTTAATGTCATGCTGAATGAATTTGTCTGTATCGAAGATACAATCCTCAATCTGCTTCATCTCATCCTGTAACTGGCGAAAATCCTCTTCATTGCCGTTGGTCGCCGCCATGCCGGCACTGCCGATTTCAAGCCACTGACGCACGCTAAGTATTTGGGAGACGGACACCTGATTTGAAGCTATAGCAAAGCCAAAAATAAGCTCAAGCACGCTGCTGTCGAACGCTTTCACCCGCGGGACTTTACCGCTTTTTATCTCCAGAATACCCAGAGCGGATAGCGAACGGTATGCCTCACGGATCACCCCACGACTGACACCCAGCTCCTCAATTAATTTTACTTCGCTTGGAACCGCCATCCCCGGCGTCAGCTGTTGCTGGCTTATCATATCCAGCACGTAATGCTTGATTTGCGAGGACAATGTGTGGCTCTGAATCGGCATCTTTGTATCCATTTTAAACGACTCCAAAATTTACAACTTCAAATGAACTAGATGAAAGCAAAGCAGAAAACATCACGATATTTTCTTCTCTCAGACCACCACCACAATTCAACACCATCAACGGCCCCTTCCGGGCGGTTCTCGCCGCCATTTTACTAAAAATGTGAGCTTAATATCATATATAAAATCATCCCTGTCAACCTGTTTGACAGGTTGACAGGTTGCGCGTAATTTTTCCTGTGCAAACACCCGAGCCTGCTCTTAAGGCCAAATAGAAATTGTCTTTTCAGGAGAAAAAAATGTGGTCGAATGATAAAGAGCTGTTCCAACTGATGCGCACCAAGCTGTTCCCCGCCGTTGTGGGGGATATTCTTGATACTATGGGATTTTTACATCAGTTTTTTGCCCCCTCCATTAAACCGCTTCAGATGAATATGGTGGTTGCCGGCAGAGCGATGCCGGTGCTCGAAGCCGATGTCTACGAGCTCAAATCCAGCTCTGGGCATAACGAAATCACCCAACAGCCTTTTGGGTTAATGTTTGAAGCACTGGATTCGTTGAAAGAAGACGAGGTGTACATCGCCACGGGAAGTTCTCTGCGTTACGCGCTTTGGGGCGGCCTGATGTCAACCCGGGCTCGTCATCTGAAAGCGGCTGGCGCCGTGCTGGATGGTTATCTACGCGACAGCAATGAAATTCTGGAATTAAATTTCCCCACTTTCTCGCACGGCACTTATGCACAAGATCAAGGCCCCAGAGGAAAGGTGATCGATTATCGCGTTCCTATTGAATTTAACGGAATAAGGGTACACCCAGGCGATATCGTCTATGGCGATCGCGATGGTGTATTAATCATCCCGCAAGAAGTTGAACGTGACGCCATTAGTTTGGCATTAGAAAAAGTCTCCACAGAGAATCGCGTCAGGACGGCCATCAGCAATGGCATGAGCACGGTAGAGGCATTCGAAACCTTTGGCGTAATGTAATTTCACTAAGCCCATAATATTGATTGGCAAGGTGGGTTTATATTTAGTCATACAATATGAGTATGCAATCATGAAACAGAGAAATAAAATAATAACACTCTTGTTTATAGCCAGCATTATTAACTACCTGGATCGGGCTGCATTTTCTGTTGCCATGCCCTATATAAAAGATTATCTACAACTCTCTCCTGCTGAAATTGGTGTAATGCTGAGCAGCTTCTTTTTCGGCTATGCCTTATTTAACTTCGTCGGGGGGTACCTGTCTGACATTTACGGCCCGCGCAAAGTGATGGCCATTGCCATGCTTACCTGGTCGTTATTCTGTGGTCTGACAGGGGTCGCTTTCAGCTATATTATTCTGTTTATAATTCGGGTTATTTTCGGGATGAGCGAAGGCCCGGTCAGCACCAACATCAATAAGGTCATCACCCACTGGATCCCGATTCACCAGCGCGCACGCGCCATTGGTATTGCCAATGCAGGCAACCCACTTGGAGGGGCTATCGCGGGCCCCATCGTTGGATTCCTGATCATTATGTGGAACTGGCGAGTGGCCTTTATCATCCTCATGTCACTTGGCTTTGTGTGGACCTTCTTCTGGCTGAAAAACTTTACTGACCACCCTAAAGATCACCCGAAGACCCAGCCTATTGAAATTGAAGAGTTTGAAACGGCTCTGCACAATGCGCCGGTAAACCATGATACCCAGACCAAGCTGCCGTTTCGCTTTTATCTGACACAGCCACTGGTTTTGGCGACCGGCATGGCGTTCTTTGCCATCAACTATATTCTTTATTTCTTCCTGACCTGGTTTCCCAGCTACCTCTCAATGGCAAAAGGGCTGAACATTGCTGAAATGAGTATTGCCTCCTCGATTCCGTGGTTACTCGGCAGTGTGGGCATGGTCATGGGAGGCGCTGTCTCCGATTATATTTACAAGAAAAGCGGAAGATTACTTTTTTCCAGGAAGCTGCTTATTGTTGTCGGTTTAATTGCCTCGTCTGTATGCATCTGTATTGCCGGGATCGTCGACTCCGTGACCTTTGCCGTCATTATGATGTCATTCGGCATATTCTTTATGTATCTGGCAGCATCATCGCCCTGGTCTATTATTTCCGACAGTATTTCCGCAGATAAAGTGGGTGGCGTGGGCGGCTTTGTTCACCTGCTGGCGAATACTTCAGGCATGATCGCCCCTATTCTGACCGGTTTTATTGTTCAATACAGCGGTGGCAGTTTTATTTCAGCCTTCGTATTAGCCGGTATCGTAGGTATTTTCGGCGCATTAAGCGTAGCGTTATTTGTCAAACCCATTAATTCAAATAAAAAAGCACAACCTCTCACGGACACCTTAACAAACCTGAGGAAACAATAATAATGAAAGCATTAACCATTGATAAAAATTCCCATACCGAGTTCGTCGACATCCCTGAGGCCGTATGCGGTGATAATGATGTTCTTATTGATGTCCAGCGCGTCGGCCTCTGCGGCTCCGATTTAAATACCTACCGTGGGTTTAACCCCCTGGTTGTCTACCCTTGCATCCCCGGCCATGAAATTAGCGGCGAAGTTATCCGCACAGGGTGCAATGTCACGACGGCCAAACCGGGCGATCGTGTGGTGGTCTTGCCTTGCACAGAATGCGGGGTTTGCAGCAGTTGCCTCGCTGGCAGACCGAACGCTTGTAAGCACAATCAAACGCTCGGCGTCCAGCGTCAGGGGGGTATGGCGCAAAGGCTGGTTATCCCAGCGAATAAAATTCTTGTTTGCAATGCCCTGAGCTTTGATGAACTGGCTCTGGTTGAACCTCTGGCCGTTGGGCTGCACGCCGCCCGTCGTGGTGCCATTCAGGTTGGAGAATGGGTGGCCGTGATAGGTTGCGGTGTCATTGGTCTGGGGGCCATAGCCGCCGCCGCAGCAATGGGAGCACGAGTGATCGCCATAGACATAGACGATCGCAAACAGGCCGTGGCTCTGGCCTGCGGCGCTTGCTCATTCCTCAATGGGGCAAGGGTCGACCTCGCCGACGAGCTGGGCAGGATCGACGAAGGCCGTGGCCCGGCATTGGTCATTGAAGCCGCCGGGCAAACCTCTTCAATCGAGCAATCTCTCGAACTGGTCGCCTTTTCTGGCCGCATCGTTTACGTCGGCTACGCAAAAAAACCGGTTAACTACAACAGCGCGCTTTTTTTGCTGAAAGAAGTGGATATCCGCGGCTCACGAAACGCCACGGTGGCAGATTTTCGCGCCGTACTGGCCTTGATGGAACAACAGCGCTATCCCCTGCATTCAATTATCACCACTCATTACCCGCTCGACCAGGCAGGTGAAGCCTTTATTGCGTGGGCAGCCGATCCTGGTGCCGTGACCAAAATACTTATCGCCTTTTAACCGCAATTAATCAGAGATTATAACTATGTTAAAAAATGCATTTTCACTCGAAGGTAAAACGGCATTAATTACTGGCGCGGCCAGCGGCTTGGGTTACGCAATGGCTGAATGCATGGTGGCCAGTGGCGCAAAAGTCATCATAGCCGACCTCAATGGCCCACTCGCTCAGCAGGCTGCTGAAAACCTCGGTCCTATGGCAACCTACAGTCAATTTAACGTCAGTGAAACCACCAAAACCCAGGCATGGGTGAACGGTTTGCTCGAGCAGGTTGGGCAGATCGACATCCTGGTCAACAACGCGGGCAACCATTGCAAAAAGCCCATCGAGGAGATGAGCGTTGAGGATTTTGAATCCGTTCTTGATGTTCACGTTGTCGCAGCGTTTGCCTTGACCAAAGCGTTAGTCCCGCACATGAAGCGGCATGGCAATGCCAGCGTTCTGTTTACCGCCTCCATGACGTCATTTCTCGGGCAGCCCTATGTCGCTGGCTATGCGGCGGCGAAATCGGCCTACCTGGGGCTTATCCGCGCGCTGACCACCGAACTGGCTGGGGCAGGCATACGCGTCAACGGCATCGCCCCGGGCTGGATCGACACGCCCATGCTGCGGAAGGCCATTGAAGGAGATGATGAGCGCCGCAATAAAATTCTCGGACGAACCCCGATGAAGAAATTCGGTAAGCCAGAAGACATTGGCTGGGCCGCTACTTATTTGGCTTCAGAGGCAGCCGCCTTTATCAGCGGTCAGGTTCTGGTGGTTGATGGTGGCGCTCTGATTGGTTTCTGATTGATTAGCCAGTGCTATTGCTTGGTGATAGCACTGAATATCCGTCTAAATAATAAGATCAGGAGGGCTATTATGGAGCAAGTCGCATACAAGATTAATGACATTGATAATGTCGCTACGGCGCTAACGCCCATACAAACCGGCAAAGTCTCGGTTCGCGGCTGTGGGAATGACACCGTCATCGCCAATGAGAATATCAATATCGGCCATAAAATAGCGTTATGCCCCATTTCCATGGGCGACCCCATCATTAAATACGGCATCAACATAGGCAGTGCGACCCAAGCGATAAAAACCGGCGATTGGGTTCACCTGCACGTTATGCATAGCAACTATGACGAACGCTCATCCCACCTGGATCTGGTGACCGGTGCCCCTAAGGATGTCAAATATGAATAAGTTAGAAAGCCTGAAATCGGTGACGTGGTCAGGTTACCAGCGCCAGAACGGCACCAAGGGGATCCGCAATAAAATATTGGTTATTTACACCGTGGAATGCGCCCATTTTGTGGCCGATAAGATAACCGAAAAAGTGAATGACGCCGAAGTTGAAGCGGTTGGGTTTTCCGGTTGTACCGACAATGAGTACGCCGTAAGAATGCTGATCTCATTAATTCGCCATCCTAATGTCGGTGGTGTCCTTGCCGTAGGGTTAGGGTGTGAGTACATCCAGCCAGAGTGGCTTAGCAATATCGCAAAAGAAGAAGGAAAGCCGACGGCCTGGTTCTATATTCAGCAAACCGGCGGCACAAAAGGCAGCGTGGAGTTAGGCGTTGAGCATGTCAGGAGAATGCAGACAGAATTAACGCGCACCAGCCGAGTGCCTATGGGCTTTGCAGACTTGATTATCGGCAGTGAGTGTGGGGGCAGCGACTATACCAGCGGGCTGGCGGGCAATGTGGCGGTGGGCAACTTTTTTGATTGGTTGGTCGATGCGGGCGGTACGGCAATTTTTGAAGAGATCGTGGAAGCCATAGGCTTGATTGATATTTTGTCCCAGCGCGCGGCATCCGAAAGCGCTAAGGATGAAATCGTTGCCACCTACAATAAGGCGCTCGATTACTGCAAATCGGTGAGGCAATACTCGGTCAGCCCAGGAAACTTTGCCGGTGGACTATCCACAATCGAAGAAAAAAGCATGGGTGCCGTAATAAAGAGCGGCTCTCGCCCCATTCAAGGCGTGCTTAAAGTCAGCGGTTGTCCCCAGCGAAAAGGCCTATGGTTACTTGATAGCACGCCAGATCCTCACTGGATGCAATTTGGCATCACTAACCCTAATGATAATGAAGGGCTGATGGATCTTATCTCCTGCGGTAGCCATATTATCTTTTTTGTCACCGGTCGCGGCAGCGTAGTGGGCTCCGTGGTTGCCCCCGTGATAAAAATCACCGGTAACAGCCAAACGTTTGAAAACATGATTGATGATATGGATGTGGATGCCGGCCGGCTGCTAAGCGGGGCCATATCGCAACAACAGCTTTCTCTGGAAATCGCTCAATTGATAGTGACGATTGCAGCCGGGCAAAAAAGCAAAAGTGAGGAACAGGGCCATAAAGAATATTTTATTCCTTATAAATATCAAAGCAAAGAGGTGCTGATCCCCACGCGATGCGAAAGCTAGCCGTATCAACCGCCATCAGTCGATACCTAAAAATGATCAATTTACGGGAGTGAGGCGACATGAAAGCTCCCGTAAACCTCTTGTGGCGCAAACGCTCTATTGCGAAAGCAACGGCTGGAACCCGCGATCTCTGGTCTGATATCGCACGGACGAGAAACCGTGGTTAATGGCAGCCCTCATTTTGGGGTAAAGTAGCTACGTGGAATCACACAGACAGACATTGGACAAAAGATTGCGCCAGCCCAGTGTTCTTCTTGTTTATGAATTTTTAGAACTTTGATGGCTAACAATATGCCGTTTTTTTCTAGCGTTTAATAAAGCGGCAAACGATCACGTTTTTCTGATTATAGGGAAAATCTTATCCCGCTTATTGACAAGCTTGTCGCACCAGTCACAGCGCGCACTGCGAAAGACAAGTCACATTTCACCCCCAAGTTATCCACAAATTAGGCCACTTTTGTTCACTTGCAAACGCCCTGTTTTCTCACTATCTTGTTACCTCACCGACATACACCCCCTATATATAGTGTTTACATACTGAGCAGAGCTACTACACTTCTGCTTAGGGGCACCATACGGACAGGTAAAACACCACATGAACCAAAGTCTGCTTGTTACTAAACGCGATGGGCGTAAAGAGCGCATCAACCTCGACAAAATCCACCGTGTCATCGACTGGGCCGCGGAAGGGTTAAACAACGTCTCCGTTTCTCAAGTAGAGTTGCGTTCCCATATTCAGTTTTATGACGGCATCAAAACCGCTGATATTCATGAAACCATTATCAAAGCAGCAGCCGATCTGATCTCGCGCGACGCGCCGGATTACCAGTATCTGGCCGCGCGCCTGGCCATCTTCCATCTGCGTAAAAAAGCTTACGGTCAGTTCGAGCCGCCAAAGCTGCTCGCTCACGTGACGCGCATGGTAGAAATGGGCAAGTACGATAAGCATCTGCTGGAAGACTACAGCACTGAAGAGTTCGAGCAGATGGACTCCTTTATCGATCACTGGCGTGATATGAACTTCTCCTACGCGGCCGTTAAGCAGCTGGAAGGGAAGTATCTGGTGCAGAACCGCGTCAGCGGCGAGATCTACGAGAGCGCGCAGTTCTTGTATATCCTGGTGGCCGCGTGCCTGTTCTCCAACTACCCGCGTGAGACCCGTCTGGACTACATTAAACGTTTCTACGACGCGATCTCCACCTTCAAAATCTCACTGCCTACGCCAATCATGTCCGGCGTGCGCACCCCTACCCGCCAGTTCAGCTCTTGCGTGCTGATCGAGTGCGGCGACAGCCTGGATTCCATCAACGCCACTTCCAGCGCCATTGTGAAATACGTTTCGCAACGCGCCGGCATCGGTATCAACGCCGGTCGTATCCGTGCGCTGGGCAGCCCGATCCGTGGTGGTGAAGCCTTCCATACTGGCTGCATCCCGTTCTACAAACACTTCCAGACCGCGGTGAAGTCCTGTTCTCAGGGCGGCGTACGCGGTGGTGCAGCGACGCTGTTCTACCCGATGTGGCATCTGGAAGTTGAAAGCCTGCTGGTGCTGAAAAACAACCGTGGTGTTGAAGGCAACCGCGTTCGTCACATGGACTACGGCGTACAGTTGAACCGCCTGATGTACCAGCGCCTGATCAAGGGCCAGGACATCACCCTGTTCAGTCCTTCTGACGTCCCGGGCCTGTATGACGCATTCTTCGCCGACCAGGACGAGTTTGAACGTCTGTATACCAAGTACGAGCAAGACGACAGCATTCGCCAGAAACGCGTGAAAGCGGTCGAACTGTTCTCGCTGATGATGCAGGAACGCGCCTCTACCGGCCGTATCTACATCCAGAACGTTGACCACTGCAACACCCACAGCCCGTTTGATCCGCAGATCGCGCCGGTGCGCCAGTCCAACCTGTGCCTGGAAATTGCCCTGCCGACCAAACCGCTGGACGACGTCAACGACGAAAACGGCGAAATCGCCCTGTGTACGCTGTCCGCCTTTAACCTGGGCGCCATCGAAAGCCTGGACGATTTGGAAGAGCTGGCTACCCTGGCAGTGCGCGCATTGGACGCCCTGCTGGATTACCAGGACTACCCAATCAAAGCCGCACACCGTGGCGCCATGGGTCGTCGCACCCTGGGTATCGGCGTGATTAACTACGCTTACTATCTCGCGAAGAACGGCGTGCGTTATTCCGATGGCAGCGCCAACAACCTGACTCACAAGACATTCGAAGCTATCCAGTATTACCTGCTGAAGGCCTCAAACCGTCTGGCTCAGGAACAAGGGGCTTGCCCGTGGTTCAATGAAACCACCTATTCGCAGGGGATCCTGCCGATCGACACCTACAAGAAAGATCTGGATGTCATCTGCCAGGAGCCGCTGCACTACGACTGGGAAACCCTGCGTAAAGAGATCAAGGAAACCGGTCTGCGCAACTCAACCCTGTCGGCGCTGATGCCTTCGGAAACCTCTTCGCAGATTTCCAACGCCACCAACGGCATTGAGCCGCCACGTGGTCACATCAGCATCAAAGCGTCGAAAGACGGCATCCTGCGCCAGGTGGTGCCGGAGTACGAACGTCTGAAAAACGACTACGAGCTGCTGTGGGAAATGCCGAACAACGACGGCTACCTGCAACTGGTCGGTCTGATGCAGAAGTTTATCGACCAGTCGATCTCTGCCAACACCAACTATGACCCAACCCGTTTCCCGGGCGGCAAGGTGCCAATGAAGCAGCTGTTGAAAGACCTGCTCACCACCTACAAGTTTGGTGTCAAGACGCTGTACTATCAGAACACCCGCGACGGCGCGGAAGACGTCCAGGAAGATTTGTTGCCGGCCAAGGGCGGCGATGATGACTGCGAAAGCGGCGCCTGCAAGATCTAAAGTTTGAAACAGCGGGCCGGAACTCTTCCGGCCCCTTCATTTAGCCACGATACGATGGACTCAGGCTTATGGCTTACACCACATTTTCTCAGAATAAAAACAACCAGCTGCTGGAACCGATGTTTTTCGGCCAGTCGGTTAACGTTGCGCGTTTCGATCAGCAAAAACATGAAATTTTCGAAAAACTGATTGAGAAGCAACTGTCCTTCTTCTGGCGCCCGGAAGAGGTTGACGTTTCTCGCGACCGTATCGACTACCAGGCGTTGCCGGAACATGAAAAACACATTTTCATCAGCAACCTGAAATACCAGACGCTGCTGGATTCGATTCAGGGCCGCAGCCCGAACGTGGCGCTGCTGCCGCTGATCTCGATCCCGGAATTGGAAACCTGGGTGGAAACCTGGTCATTCTCTGAGACCATCCACTCACGTTCTTACACCCATATCATCCGTAATATCGTTAACGATCCGGCGCTGGTGTTTGACGATATCGTCACCAACGAAGAGATCCTCAAGCGTGCGAAGGACATTTCCGGCTACTACGACGATCTGATCGAGATGACCGGCTATTACCATCTGCTGGGTGAAGGCACGCATCAGGTCAACGGCAACACCGTTACCGTTAGCCTGCGTGCGCTGAAAAAACAGCTGTATCTGTGCCTGATGAGCGTTAACGCGCTGGAAGCCATCCGCTTCTACGTTAGCTTCGCCTGTTCATTTGCCTTCGCGGAACGCGAGCTGATGGAAGGCAACGCCAAAATCATCAAGCTGATCGCCCGTGACGAAGCGCTGCACCTGACCGGTACCCAGCACATGCTGAACCTGATGCGCTCCGGTGCCGATGACCCGGAAATGGCAGAAATCGCCGTTGAGTGTCAGCAACAGTGCTACGATCTGTTCGTGTTGGCGGCCGAGCAGGAAAAAGAGTGGGCGGAATACCTGTTCCGTGACGGCTCGATGATCGGCCTGAACAAAGACATTCTGTGCCAGTACGTGGAATACATCACCAATATCCGCATGCAGGCAGTGGGCCTTGGCCTGCCGTTCGCCACCCGCTCTAACCCAATCCCATGGATTAACGCCTGGTTGGTCTCCGACAACGTACAGGTTGCACCCCAGGAAGTGGAAGTCAGCTCCTACCTGGTAGGGCAGATCGACTCGGAAGTCCATGCCGACGACCTGAGCGACTTCGAACTCTAAGCGATGGCATCATCAATCGTGACGCTGCGTACCACTGGTACGCAGCTTGCCTGCCCAAAAAGTGAAAATTGCCTGCTCGACGTGCTCGAATTGCACGACGTTGAGGTGGAATATCAGTGCCGTTCCGGCTACTGCGGCGCCTGCCGCCTGAAGCTGGTAAAAGGTGAAGTGACCTACCGCCAACAGCCATTGGCGTTTATCAACCAGGGTGAAATCCTGCCTTGCTGTTGCATGCCGCTGACGGATATCGAGTTGGAAATCTGATTTTCAAGAACATCCTTCCATCACCTGAATATACCCTATGACTTTCGAGTTGTAGCCAACAACGCTGCAGCTTGAAAGGCGACGGGTATAAATACCAAAATCGTAATAGATACAACGACTAACGAGTGAAACATCTGCTTTAACTGCATGCTTGCCTCCTTGCTGTGAAGAGGCTAGCGTAACGGTGTCTAGGCGGTATGTGCAGCCCCATTCTGATTGAGAGTCAATACCGTTTGGGGCTTTCATCTATCCGCCTTGCCACACAATGCCCAAGACCAACAGTCTCAAGCCTCCCTATTCGATAATCTCCAGCGTCTCCAGCCAGGCATTCCTGCCGCATACCGGCCCACCGTTCAACCACCGCCGCAGCATGTCTAGCGCCAGCATCGCCACCGACTCTTGCCTTAACCGCAGGCTATGCCGCGCAGCCCGATAACGTACCGTCTGCCCGATGCTGCCTTTTGGCGTATGCAGCCCAATGCTCACCCGATCGCCGCTCATGGCGCTGACCGCCAATGCCAGCTGCGCCCCGGTCAGTTCCGCCAACGAACGAGCGCGCGCCAACGTGGTTTCCAGCGTTTCCACGCAGTGCGACGGCAACAATTCGCCACCGGCCAACGGCGCCCCTTCGCTTTGCAGTTGTAGATTGATCAGCCCGGCGCTGAACTGTTCGCTCAGCGCCAACTTCAGCCCTTGCTGATTCAACCGCTGTGTCAGCACTGCCGGCAGGCCAAGGGTTCCTTCAAACAGGGTGTTATCACCCGCAACCTGACGAACCCGCTCCCACGCTTGCTCCATCGCCGCACGCTGGGCAACCGGGCCGGTCAGCTTCAGTTCAATGATCGGGCTGGAGGAACGATAACCCAGAACCACATCCGGCGGCAGCGGCATGCCGTCCAGCTCAGCAGCCAGATCGCTTTCCGAAGTACCAAAAGTGGTTAACCGCAGGCACAGCGGTGGTGCCGGTAAGGTAAAACGCTGACGCAGGCGCGGCACAATTTGCTGTTCGACCATCACTTTGAATTCAGATGGCACGCCGGGCGTGAAAAACATCATGCATCGGTTCAGTTTCAAAGCAAAACCACAGGCGGTGCCAACCGGGTTGTCGAGCATCTCTGCGTTAGCGGGGATGTGCGCCTGCTTGCGGTTTGAGGCCGCCATCGGCCTGCCGCGCTCGGCAAAATACGCCTCGATACGCGCCATCCATTCAGCATGCTCAACCAGCTCGACGCCGCAGGCGGTCGCGGCCGCCTGAGCACTGAGATCGTCACTGGTCGGCCCCAGACCGCCGTTAACGATCAGCACGTCGGCGATATGACTGCGTTCCTGTAATGTTTCGATCAGAGAGGAGATACTGTCCCCCACCGTTTCACGGCCGCTCATCGGCATGCCCTGCTGGAACAGATAGTCTGCCAGCCAGGCGGCGTTGGTATCTATAATTTGCCCGTGTAGCACCTCATCACCAGTGCTGAGCATCTCCACCCTTAACATTGATCTCTCCCACATTTTCCGATCTTTCCACTATAGAAGCCTGTAAATAAGTTTTCACTAGGCACCACCAGTTAATTTCGGTTAAAGGCATTTTTTTGCGAGATAGCGCAGCCTGCAACATCGTAAAGATAAGTTAACAGCACCCGTAACGCCCGTTTGACACGAAATATTCCATCAACTATCCTGCCGCACTTAGAATCAGTTACCTATAATTTTCCAAAATCTTTGGTTGATAGAGAAAAACGTGAAAAATCGCACGCTTGGCAGTGTATTTATCGTAGCAGGAACCACCATCGGCGCCGGGATGCTGGCAATGCCGTTGGCGGCGGCCGGTGTAGGCTTCGGCGTCACCCTGGCTCTGTTAGTCGGCCTGTGGCTGTTGATGTGTTATACCGCGCTGCTGCTGGTCGAAGTCTATCAACATGAACAGGCCGATACCGGCCTCGGTACCCTGGCAAAGCGCTACCTCGGCGGCGGCGGCCAATGGCTGACCAGCTTCAGCATGATGTTTTTGATGTATGCCCTGACTGCCGCCTATATCAGCGGCGCCGGTGAATTGCTGGCGGCCAGCATCAGCCAGTGGACATCGCAGGACTTCCCCACCACGCTTGGCGTATTGCTGTTTACTCTGGTGGCCGGCGGCGTAGTCTGCATCGGCACACATTCGGTCGATCTGTTTAACCGTATTCTGTTCAGCGCCAAAGTGGTGTTTCTGATTGTCATGCTGGGCCTGATGCTGCCCAATATCCACCAGACCAACCTGATGACGCTCCCACTGGAGCAAGGGCTGGCGCTGTCGGCCATTCCGGTGATCTTCACGTCGTTCGGCTTTCACGGCAGCGTGCCAAGCATCGTGAACTACATGGGCGGCAACATCCGCAAGCTGCGTTGGGTGTTCATTATCGGCAGCGCAATTCCGCTGATAGCCTATATTTTCTGGCAGTTGGCCACGCTCGGCAGCATCAGCTCCACCACTTTCGTCGGTATCCTGGCACAGCAAGCCGGTCTGAACGGCCTGTTGCAGGCGGTGCGCGACGTCGTGGCTTCCCCACATGTCGAACTGGCGGTGCATTTGTTTGCCGATCTGGCGCTGGCAACCTCCTTCCTGGGGGTAGCGCTCGGGCTGTTTGATTTCCTGGCCGATTTGTTCAAGCGCCAGGATAACGTACGAGGCCGTCTGCAGACCGGTGCCATCACCTTCTTGCCGCCGCTGGCTTTCGCGTTGTTCTATCCACGTGGCTTTGTGCTGGCGCTGGGCTTCGCCGCCATCGCGCTGGCAGTGCTGGCGTTGCTGCTACCGTCAATGCTGGTGTGGAAAACGCGTCAACAGCATCAGGCGAAATACCGAGTCTGGGGAGGTACTCCGGCGCTGGCGGTGGTGTTTGTCTGCGGGGTGACGGTGATTGCCATTCAGGTGGGTATCGCCAGCGGTATCCTGCCGGCCGTCGGCTAATAGATTTTTCGATAAAACGAAGGGGCCAATTGGCCCCTTCGCTGTTTGTATCAGAAGCTCAGACCCACGCCAACATAAGGGCCATCGGCCAAGGTGTTGTCACGACGCCCGTCCTTACCTTGCATCTGAATATAGCGGTAACCCACATCTACGCTAAGCGGGCGGAAAACCGTCCAACGCAGGCCGCCGCTGGCTTCGTTGTAAGCCTTAACGCCACTGGTCAGTGATTCCGGGGCGAAATAGCCTTCGCCATGCAGGCTGAGAGAACGCGTGATTGCCCAGTCAAGACCGCCGCCCAGTGCCAAAGCCCCACCGCTCTTACCGTCCTTCGGGCTCAGATACAGCGCCTTGCCCCCTAACGTCGCAGTCAACGGCCCCAGTGGCAGGCCGAAGTTCAGCCCCAGGCTGCCAACGTTGCCGTTATGATCGCTACGGGCCCAGTTACCCGTTAAACCCAAACCGCTGGTGCCTGTGTCCTGACCGAAGCCGAGGTTGGTGTAATGCTTGCCGGCTTCGCCAGACAGGCTGAGCGCGTTCGCCGCACCGGTCATAAACAGCATGCTTGCCGCGCAGGCGACCAAAGTCTTTTTCATCGTCTATCCCTCTTGCTACTTCATCCATTAAGAATGATATGAGTTAACCCGTAATAATACCGTCACGAGTCTATACCAAACCACAACCAGTCCTTAAGGGATAAAAGCGAAAAAATTCTTCTGTAATCAAATGAATGTAAAGTTTTGCAAGGAAAAGCGTCCTCCCGGGTGGCAATAGCAACGATAACCCAGACCTATTTGCCGAGTGCGTTCAATAGGTCTACAACTAGTAGTGGCATTGATTAGGGTCAGGGTGAGAACGCCCTGGCGGATTATGATGAAAGCTTGAGTCGCCCAAGTCTTCACTCAATTGCAATACGATAAGGAGCAAGTGATGAGCAAGAAAGGACTGACCACCGCAGCCGGAGCCCCGGTTGTCGATAATAATAACGTGATCACCGCAGGTAAACGCGGCCCGATGTTGCTGCAGGACGTTTGGTTCCTGGAAAAGCTGGCTCACTTCGACCGTGAAGTGATCCCCGAGCGCCGCATGCACGCCAAAGGATCCGGCGCCTACGGCACTTTTACCGTCACCCACGATATTACCCAGTACACCCGCGCAAAAATCTTCTCTGAAATCGGCAAGCAAACTGACATGTTTATCCGCTTCTCCACCGTAGCCGGTGAACGCGGGGCCGCCGACGCCGAACGCGACATTCGCGGTTTCGCGATGAAGTTTTATACCGAGGAGGGCAATTGGGACCTGGTGGGTAACGACACCCCGGTGTTTTACCTGCGCGACCCGCTGAAATTCCCCGATCTTAACCACGTGGTCAAACGCGATCCGCGTACCAATCTGCGCAACCCAACTTATAAATGGGATTTCTTCTCGCTGTCGCCGGAAAGCCTGCACCAATTGACCATAGACTTCAGCGACCGCGGCATCCCGAAATCTTACCGCCATATGCACGGCTTCGGCAGCCACACCTTCAGCTTTATCAATGCCAACAACGAACGCTTCTGGGTTAAATTCCACTTCCGCTGCGAACAAGGCATTGAAAACCTGATGGATGACGAAGCGGAGGCGATCATTGCCAAAGACCGTGAAAGCTCACAGCGCGATTTGTATGAAGCCATCGAACGGGGTGATTACCCGCGCTGGAAACTGCAGATTCAGATCATGCCGGAACACGAAGCCTCGCAGACGCCTTACAACCCCTTCGATCTGACCAAGGTATGGCCGCACGGCGATTACCCGTTAATCGACGTTGGCTTCTTCGAGCTGCACCGCAACCCGGAAAACTACTTCGCGGAAGTGGAACAAGTGGCGTTGAACCCAGCCAACGTAGTGCCTGGGATCAGCTTCTCGCCGGATAAAATGCTGCAGGGTCGCCTGTTCTCTTACGGGGATGCCCACCGCTACCGTCTGGGCGTTAACCATCATCAAATCCCGGTTAACGGCGCAAAATGCCCGTTCCACAACTACCACCGCGACGGCGCGATGCGCGTGGACGGCAACAGCGGTAACGGCGCGACCTACGAGCCAAACAGCTTTGGCCTGTTCCAGGAGCAACCGGACTTTAGAGAGCCACCGTTGAGCATTGAAGGAGCCGCCGACCACTGGAATCACCGTGAAGACGGGGATTACTTCAGCCAGCCGCGCGCGCTGTTCAACCTGTTGAGCGCAGAAGAACATCAGCGTATGTTCACCCGTATCGCCGGTGAGCTATCGCAGGTGCCGGAACAGATCCAGCGCCGTCAGGTCGATTTGTTCACCCAAGTGCATCCGGATTACGGCGCTGGCGTAGCCAAAGCGCTGGGCCTGAAATAACCGTCGGCAGTCACTGAGGCCGTTGAAAAGTGCTCTGTTGTTTAATGGTAGGGGCGCAGCATGCTGCGCCCAATAGCATAATCAATGGGTTAAATCGGGTCGAACATGTTCGACCCCTACCGGTTTAGCCGTTTCGCAGGTTTGTCAGCAGTCTGAGGCCGCCTTTGGGCGGCCTTTTTTATCGATGGGATAGTTGTTCAGCCACCCATTGCTGCAGTTGACGGCGGGAGATCTTGATCCCCCCGGTTTTCAACTCGGCGGGCATCGCCAACAAAGCAACCGGCCGTTGGAAATTCACCAGACGATCCTGCGACCACGCCAGCAGATCTTCCAGCAAAAGCGGTACCCCACTGTCGATCACTGCCACTGGTCGTTGGCCAAACTCGGCGTCATCCACCGGCACCACCACCACCTGCAAGATCTGCGAGTGAGCCGCCAGCACGCGTTCGATATCCTCCGGCTGAATGCCTTCCCCACCGCTGAAAAACAGGTTATCCAACCGGCCAATGATCCGCAGTTCACCCTGTTCCATGACGCCGCGATCGCGGGTATGAAACCAGCCTTGATCATCGACGAGCGGCAGCAACGCACCGCGTTGCCAATATCCCAACGCCAGACTCAGCGCACGGATCCACACTTCCTCATTCACCAGCTTAACTTCCCGACCAGCCAATGGCAGCCCAACGCCTGGCAGCCCGTCAGCGCGCTTGGCACACACCGTGGAAGCCAGTTCGGTCAGGCCGTAGCCGCACCAACAGCGAATGCCTGCCGCCTCCGCCTGCGCGGTCAGCTCTGGCGGGATCATCGCGCCCCCGAGCAGCACTTTCTTCAACGTCAGCGCCGCCAGCGGCTGCGCCAACAAACGCCAAAGCTGTGTCGGCACCAGCGAGGCATGGGTACACCCTGCCAATGCGTCAGCCAGAGGATGCATATCACGCACCACCAGTCCGGCCCCCGCCGCCAGCCAGCGCCAGACAATGCCCTGGCCGGAAACGTGAAACAGCGGTAAAGACAGTAGCCAGCGGTCCTGAGGTTGGAAGTCCATCAGCCGCAGTACCCCTTCGGCGCTGGCCAGATGCGCGGCATAGCTGTGCGCAGCGGCCTTTGGTCTGCCGCTGGAGCCGGAGGTCAAGGTCAGCGTCGCCAGCCTTTGCGCATCCCAACGCGGTGGATTCAGCCAGCGAGATTCGGTAGAGGGAGGGGTTAAAGGGATGACCGTGGCCGGTAAGGTCGGTAACCGGTCCGGACTGAAAGCAAAATCGATATCCAGATCAGGCAGCAACGTCGCCAACTGGGCCGCGGGCAGCGCCGGATTCAACGGCAGCAGCCGCGCACCGCACTGCAACAGCGCCAAATAAGCCAACAGCAACGGGTAGCTGTTCTTGCCGCATAACGCCACGCCACAGCCGGGCTCGACGCCCTGATGCTGAAAATCTGCCGCCAGCCTATCCACCTGACGGCGCAACACCAGCCAACTCACCGGCTGGTGCCCCACCGTCACCGCCGTCGCCTGTGGCCGTCGCTGCGCCCACTGCCGCCACGGCCAGTCTTTTAGCTGCGCCATAAACACTCCAGCGCTGATGTATCCAATAGTGGCAGCTCGCTGTCCGGCCAAGGGCGTAGCAGCTGCGCCTGCATCAGATCCAGCGTGTCCAGTCCAGGTACGGTATTCGGCGTCAGCCAGTGCGCGATGCGTGCCAGTTGCGTCAACCCCAGGCTCGATTCGATGCTGGAGCTGATCACCGCCGTTAACCCCGCCGCATGGGCCTGCTCCACCAGGGTACGGCAACGAACCAGACTGCCGGTCAAGGTTGGTTTAATGACGATCGCTGCCACGCCCGGTTCGGCCTGTACCACAAAGTCCGCCTCGCGCACGCTTTCGTCCCAAGCGATAGCAATGCCGGTCGCCAGCGCGAAATCCCGCGATTCATCACGGGTTTTGCAAGGCTCTTCAAGGAAAGCAATGCGTTCACGCAGCGCCGGTGCCACGTATTTAGCGAACCCGTCCGCCTTGGCACGAGTCCAACTGCGGTTAGCGTCCAGCCGCAGACGCAAATCGGGCAGGGCTTCCAGCAAGACGTTGACTATCATGCCGTCGCGCACCGCCTCATACAGCCCAACCTTCACCTTGGCAACTTTCTCTCCCGGCAGCGCGGTCAATACCGCGAACAGCTCGTCAGGATCGCCGGTACACAGCGGCGCTTTGCGGTAATCTGCCTGCAGCGGCAACCGCTGTTCCAATTCCGCCAACGCGCAGCTGGTGCCGAACGCTACCGAAGGCAACGGGCTGTCTGACGGCAAGGTCCCGCCTTGCCAGTCCTGTACCCAGCGCAGCGCAGCCTGCTCGGCCTGCGCCAGCGTTTCCTGGCTGAACTCCGGCAGCGGCGCTATCTCACCCCAGCCTTCCTGCCCGCCCTGCTGCAGATGGATCAGCAAACCATCGCGGGTTTTCAGCCGCTGGTTGCGCAGCACCACGCCAGCCTCCATCGGCAGGCTGTAACGGTAAACGGCGGCGTTACGGATCGGAGCATTCATTACGGATTACGCTTGAATTTGCTGAAGTCCGGCTGGCGTTTTTCGTTGAACGCGTTGCGCCCTTCCTGACCCTCATCAGTCATGTAGAACAGCATGGTGGCGTTACCCGCCAGCTCCTGCAGACCGGCCTGACCGTCGCAGTCGGCATTCAGGGCCGCTTTCAGGCAGCGCAGCGCCATCGGGCTGTTTTGCAGCATTTCACGACACCAGCGTACGGTTTCTTTTTCCAGACTCGCCAAGGGCACCACGGTGTTGACCAGGCCCATGTCCAGCGCGGCGGCAGCATCATACTGACGGCACAGGAACCAGATCTCGCGCGCTTTCTTCTGGCCGACGATACGTGCCATGTAAGAAGCGCCCCAACCGCCGTCGAACGACCCCACTTTCGGCCCGGTCTGGCCGAAGATGGCGTTATCCGCCGCGATGGTCAGGTCGCACATCATATGCAATACGTGACCGCCGCCGATCGAATAGCCGGCAACCATCGCCACCACGGGTTTCGGGCAGGTGCGGATCTGGCGCTGGAAGTCGAGCACGTTCAGATGGTGCACGCCGCTTTCATCCTGATAACCGCCGTAATCGCCGCGCACTTTCTGATCGCCGCCGGAGCAGAAGGCTTTGTCGCCGGCGCCGGTGAGAATAATGGTGCCGATGCCGTCGTCGTAGCGGGCATTGGACAGCGCTTCGATCATCTCTTTCACCGTGTGCGGCCGGAAGGCATTACGCACCTGCGGACGGTTAATGGTGATTTTAGCGATGCCGTCGCTGGACTTGTGGTAGAGGATATCTTCGAAATCACCGGAGCAATCCTGCCACTCGATGGCGGCGTACAGCTGTTCTTCATTCGGATAGAGCATGTTCTGTTCCTTTAACCAGGGTTAACGAGAAAAGTGCGCAGTTCGGCGACGAAATCCTGCGGGTTGGCCAGGTGCGAGTTATGCCCGGCCTGCGGCACGATGCGTAACGGCAACCCGGCGTCACGCGCCAACTGCTGAAATTTGTGATCGTCAGCACCGCACAACACCACCAGCGGTATCGCCAGCTGTTGCAATTGCGGCACCAGACAGGGCTGCTTGCCCAGCGAAGTGGCTTCCAGCATGTCCGCCACTGCCGCGCCGGAATTGTCCTTGCGGGCACCGATCAGCGCATCGCGGTGCACCGCGCTGAGATTGGCGAAGACCGGCTGCTGGTACCAGTCCGCCAGCACCTGTTCAATGGGTTCGTGGCGGAAACGTTCCGCCCAGGCCGCATCATGCGTCAGACGTTGAGCACGCAGGGCCGGATCGGCCAGTCCGGGATTGCCGCCTTCAATAATTACCCCTTGCAGGCCGGTAGTGTCGCCGCAGCAGGCGTGGTACATGGCTATGCGCCCACCCAATGAATAGCCCACCAGCCAATAGCGTTCGATACCGTGCATCTGCAAGGTGCTGCTGATTTGCGTGCTGATATCGTCAAAGCTGCTGCAGGTCACCGCAACGGAATCGCCGTGGCCCGGCAGGTCGATCGCCAGCGACGGCCACTCCGGGCAGCGGGAGGCGATCACCCGCCATTCATTGTTGTTGCCCAACAGGCCATGCAGCCAGATTAACCAGGGCCGATCGGCTTCGCCCTGTTGCAAGACTTTTGTCGCCAGCATTATTGCTCCGCCATCTGTTGCACCAGATGCTGCAACGTCTGTGCACCATCGCTCGGCGGCACCTGCAGCTCAATCAGCGTGGCACCGCTGTGGCGCCACCCCTGTTCCACCGCCTGCAGCAACTGTCCCCAGTTTTCCGGGCGGGCGTAAGCGAGTTGGAACATCGCTGCGGCATGGCTGAACTCCACGTCCTGCGGCATGCAGTAGAAACGCTGCCGGTCTTCTTCCGGCGTTGGCAGCAATGAAAAAATCTGGCCGCCATTATTATTGACCACGATCAGCACCGTTGGCGCAGAGCATTGACGCAGCAGCGCCAGCGCGTTCAGGTCATACAGGGCGGAAAGATCCCCCACCACCGCCAGCGTTGGTTTGGCGGTGGCCCGCTGCACGCCTGCGGCGGTAGAGATCAGGCCGTCGATGCCGCTGGCACCGCGATTGCTGAACACCGGATAACCCGCCGGCAAGCGGGTCAAGGCATCAATCAAGCGTACGATCAGGCTGTTGCCCAGAAACAGCTGGCCGTTTTCCGGTAGCAGCTCCGGCAGGCGGTGCGCCAACTGCGCCTCGCCAAAGCGGTTGACCAGGTGGCCCGAGACTGCGTCCAGCGCGTTATCCGCCAGCTGCGTCAGTTCATCCGCCCAAGGGGTGCGAGGCTGGGCCGGATGCAACTCAAGCCACTGCGCCACGCTGGAACGAATGCGCCGCCCCCGGTGGTGCGCCGGGTCGAGTCGCCCCGGTAAATCGTCGATCAACCAATATTCCTGCGGCTGGCACTGCTCCTGCCACTGCAGCAGGCGTTTACCGGTCAGGCTGCTGCCGAACTGCACCACCAGTTGCGCATCCGCCAGCCGTTTTTGCGCCTGCGGCTGAGCCAACCATAAATCGGCACAGGGCAGCGGTTGCCCGGTCTGAGACAAGACGTCGCCTATCAATGGCCAGCCGAGCATGGCGGCCCATTGCGCCACCTGCTCGCCCTCCTCCGCACTCATGCGGCCCGCCACTACCACGCCCCGTTTTTGCCGCCAGAAGAACCAGTCTGGCTGTTTGAGCACCACGTGTGGATCCATTTCACGCAGCCAGGGCTGGCTGCCTTGCCACCAGTCGCCAAGCGTCGCGGACCAATCGTCGTACTGCTGCTCATCGCCGCCGTACAACGGTTCGGCAAAGGGGCAGTTAATATGCAGCGCGCCGTGATGCAAACGTGCCATGGCGCTGTCGAGGGTGGAAACCAGCCAACTGGCGGAAATATCCGGCGTCGGGCGCGGCAGATCGAGACTCAAAGATGGATGGCTGGCATACAGGCCGTTTTGGCGGATGGCCTGATTGGCACCGCAGTTGATCAGCTCAGGTGGACGATCGGCCGTGAGAAACACCAGCCGTTCGCCGGTCAGTCCGGCTTCGATCAAGGAAGGGTACAGGTTGGCGGCCGCAGTGCCGGAAGTGACGATGACCGCCACCGGCTCCCGCGACGCCTTCGCCAGGCCAAGCGCCAAATGGCCCAGCCCGCGCTCGTCAAAATGGGTATGGCAGATAAAAGACTTGTTGGCCGCCGCAGCCAGCGTCAAAGGCGTAGAGCGCGATCCCGGAGCGATACAAACATGCCGCACTCCATGGCGAGCCAGCGCTTCCAACAGCAACGCCGCCCACCGGCGATTAAAAACACTTGTCGACATAGTTCGCTCACAAGTCGGTTAACAGAATCTGCCTCTGGCACCCGCCGATCGGCGGCATGCCAAAATGATGTTCTGCATTATATGAGTAGTTATCTTTACGACTTTTGCGCCAGCGCAAAAACGCCGTACATCCCGGTGACTTTATGGTAGACAATCAATTGATTTAGAACAAAAAATAAACATAAAAATCACACGCAGTTTACACTCACCGCGCCGTTCTCTCAATAAATCCGTAACCCAAGCAGGGAAATTCAGGGCAAAGCGTCTGGTTGTAACAACGTCAGCAACCCGGCGGCCTTGTTTTCGATCTCCAGCCACTCTTCGGCGGCGTCGGAACCGCTCACGATACCGGCCCCGGCGTACAGCCGTAATCGGTCGCCGTCTAACTGCGCGCAGCGTAGCGATACGCAAAACTCGCTGCGGGACGCGGACAAATAGCCGGCAGAACCGGCATACCAGCCGCGGGAGAAGGGTTCATGCTGCAGGATAAATTCGCGTGCTGCCTGACGCGGCAAGCCGGCGACCGCCGCCGTAGGCTGTAACCGATGCAAGCAATCGGCATCGTCCTCACGTTTCAGCCGGCCTTCAATACGGCGCCGCAGGTGCTGCACCTTACGCAAACGCACCACTTCCGGCGGCAACACATCCACGGCATTAGCTCCCCCTTGCAGGCGCTGGCAGATGTCGTCCACCACCAGCAGATTTTCACGCCGGTTCTTGCCATCCTGCAGCAACCATTGCGCCAGGGCCTGAGCCTGTTGGTGTTCGGGGTGATTAGCCACGGTGCCCGCGAGAGCTTCCGTCAGCAGTTGACGCCCCTTGCGCAGATACAGCCTTTCCGGGCTGGAACCGAGAAAGGCGGAATCTGCATCAAATCGCAGCATATAGTGGTAACATCGGTGGTTCACTCTGCGGCTGGCTTCCATCATCGCCGGCGCAAACAACGGGCCATCCAGCGTCAGTAGCGTACTGCGCGCCAACACCACCTTCTCCATCTGTTGCCGATCTATCGCCTTCAGCGCTTCGTGCAACATGGTTTCCCACCCGGCACGTTCCGGTTGATGCTGCACCTTTCTCACTTTCGCCTTTAATGGCGTCATAGGCCGTGCAGCCACGCTATTTTCCAGCCAGCGCTCGGCGACGAGCGCATCGTCGCGTAGCGAGCTTTCAGAAAACAGATTCAGCATTAATTGTGTTTCACCCTCGCGGGTCAAAATTTCCAGGCGTGGCAAAAATAAATGCGCCGTGCCATCGAAGGCGTTCAGCCCCCACACCCGCGCACCTTCATGCGCCTTGAGAAATGCCTGTGCTTGTTCCGGTTGGGTAAACAGGCGCAGTGCACCGCAGGCCGCGGCCTCTTCATGCCCGTCGCGATGATGCCAGTAAAACTGAGGGAATGTCGGCTGTGCCGCTAACCATGCCAGCAAGGGGGTGGTCAACGGCGCGGGAACGGGAAGTGCAAGCTGGCGGAAGCCGCCCGCCACGGGAAAATGTTGTTCAAACTGCCGGCGTAATAGCCGCAGCAATGCCGAAAGTTGTTCCACGGCCACCTCAATAACCAAACTTAATGTAGGGAATTATACGGTAAATCAAGGATCAACGGCGGAAAAATAGCGTCATAACGCCAACGGCAGGGCCCGCAAATTGTTTATTAAAATTAAACAATCAGCTCAAAAAGCGGCCAAGAATGCATTGTACGACTATACTGAGAAAGCATGTTCCTGCCTGCTGTGAACCCACGCCAGATCTTACTGGCGCTAAAAACAGGATGTTCACGCTCTCCCAGCGGTTTCACCGGCTGTCCTTTGGGTCAGATGTAAGGAGCTTTTGTGTGAAAGAAATACTAATCAATTGGTTAAAAAAACAACGTAAAAATTCGAAAATTAAATCATTGCCGCTGCGGCGTCAAAAAGACGCTCCTGACAACAGCGGCGGTGCCATTAAGGCAGAACTGTTTTCTGTCGATCAAATGGAGCGTTACGGGCAACGCCTGGCGCGTTCCCATAAGCTGGCAACGCGCAAAACGCCCTACTACCTGCTGAAGCGTCTGGACGACAACGAACGCATTTTGGCGGAAAGCTGCCACCAGCTCAGCAACGGCAAGAAAGCCAGCATGACTCCCGCCGGCGAATGGCTGCTGGACAATTACTATCTGATTGAAGAACAAATCCGCGTTGTGCGCCACCACTTGCCGAAAACCTTCGGTCGCGGTCTGCCGCAGCTGGCGCCGCCGCATAACTGTCCGCGGATCTATGACGTGGCTGCCGAAGCCATCGCGCACGGTGACGGCCACTGGGACGCCGAAAGCCTCACGCGGTATATCGCCGCCTATCAAAAAGAAGTCAATCTGACGCTCGGCGAACTCTGGGCGCTGCCCGGCATGCTGCGCCTGGCGTTGATCGAAAACCTGCGCCGAGTCAGCGTGGAAGTCGCACAGGCCCAACAGGAACGCAATCTGGCCGACAGCTGGGTGACGAAAATGCTGGAGTCGGCGGAAAACGATCCCGCCAACCTGATCGTGGTGATCGCCGATATGGCGCGATCCAATCCCCCACGCACCAGCGCCTTTGTTGCCGAGCTGGTGCGCCGCCTGCAGGGGCACGGTACCATGCTGGCGCTCCCACTCACCTGGGTAGAGCAGCGTCTGGCGGAAGTCAGCCTGACCTCAGATGAATTGATCCACCGCTTTAACCAGCAACTGGCCGTCAGCCAGCTGTCGGTCAGCAACAGCATCTCCGGCCTGCGCCAGCTAAGCGAAATGGATTGGGCAGAATTTGTCGAAACCATGAGCCAGGTAGAACAGACCCTGCGTGAAGATCCCGCCGGTGTTTACCCTTTGATGCACTTCACAACCCGCGACAACTACCGCCACGTGATCGAAATGCTGGCGCGCTACTGTCCACGTAATGAAGTGCAGGTCGCTCAACACGTGCTTAATATGGCGCGCGTAGCGGCTGAAGACCCGTCCAGCGATCCACGCCGCAGCCACATCGGTTACTACCTGGTTGACGATGGTCGCCCCGAACTTGAGCAGCAATTGGAAGTGCGGCTCGGTAAAATTACCCGGCTGCGCCATGCATTGAATCAGGCACCGTTGCTTTCCTGGCTCGGCAGCCTGAGCCTGATCACCACCGCGTTTTGCGCGGAACTGCTGCGTCACGCATACAGCACCGGCATCAGTTGGGGACTGGTGCTGCTGTTCTTCCCCATGGCTATCGTGGTCAGCCAGTTCGTGCTCAATTTACTCAGCGAGGTCACTACCCGCAGCCGCACGCCGCAACCCTTGCCGCGGTTAGATTTCTCCTGCGGTATTCCCGCTGAATTCCGCACCCTGGTAGCGATCCCGACGTTAATCGACAGCAAAAGCGGCGTCGATAAACTGATCAATGCGCTTGAGGTTTGTTATCTGGGCAACGCGATGAAACATTTGCACTTTGCCCTGCTCACCGACTTCAACGATGCGCCCCAACAACGGCATGCGGACGACGCAGCCCTGCTGGATTACGCCTGCCGACAGATGGAAGCATTGAACGGACGCTATCCCTGCGAAGGGCCCAGCCACTTTTTCCTGTTTCACCGCGACCGCGAATGGAATGAAAAACAGGGAGTATGGATGGGGTTGGAACGAAAACGCGGCAAACTGAATGCGCTCAACGACTGGCTGCGCAACCGAGGTAACGCCTTCTGCACGCAGATTGGCGATGGGCTGGAGGTGCTGAAAAACGTCAAGTATGTCATTACGCTCGACAGCGATACCGTCCTGCCACGCGAAAGCGCCCATCAGCTGATCGCTGCGATGGCGCACCCGCTCAATCAGCCCCAGTACGATGCGCGCCAGCAACGGGTGGTTGAAGGCTATGCCATTTTGCAACCGCGCATGGCCGAAGAAATCCCCAGCTACGGCCAGGGCCGTTATGCCGCCCTGTGCAGCAGCACGCCGGGTAATGACCCCTATACGCTGATGGCCTCGGATATCTATCAGGATCTGTTTGGCGAAGGCTCGTTTATCGGCAAAGGCATTTACGACGTGGACGTGTTCTCCCACAGCCTGAAAGGCACCTGCCCGGCGAACCTGGTACTGAGTCACGATCTGCTGGAGGGCTGTTACGCCCGCTCCGGCCTGCTGAGCGACGTGCTGCTGTACGAGCAATATCCCAGCAATTATCTGGTGGACGTCGCGCGCCGCACGCGCTGGATCCGCGGCGACTGGCAATTGCTCAACTGGCTTCTGCCCAGGGTTAAAACCGAAGATGGCAGCCGCACCGCCAATCCGCTGAGCACCCTGTCGCGCTGGAAGCTGTTCGATAACCTGCGCCGCAGCCTGACCTCACCCAGCCTGTTGCTGTTACTGTTTTGCGGTTTTGTCTGGCTGCCTAACACCCGTTATTGGCTAGGGATTTTCGCTATCATTCTGCTGCTGCCGACGCTGTTGGCCCTGATACAGGATGTGGTGCGCAAACCGCCGCGCAGGCCTTTCTTGCAACATTTGCTGTTGGCGTTGAACGGTTCGCTACATCGCCTTGCACAGGTCGGGCTACGGTTGGCGACCTTGCCGCATGAAGCACTGTATAGCCTGAAAGCGATTGCCGTGACCCTGTGGCGACTGTTGATTAGCAAGCGCAATCTGCAAGAGTGGACCAGCTACGATCAATCCAAGGCTCGTCAGCAGGTCACGCTGGAAAACTTCTATCGTGCGATGTGGATCAACCCGGTCGCCGGTGCCGCACTGCTGTTGTTCAGTTTTCTGCATAATCCAATGGCGCTGTTTATCACACTACCATTCGCCACTCTGTGGATCCTGTCGCCATTCCTGCTGTACTACCTCAGCCAGGAACCGCAGCGCAGCAAAACCGCCATCAACGACGAACAACGGCGCTTTCTGCGCCAAACCAGCCGCCAAACCTGGGACTTCTTCAATACCTTCGTCAACCAGCAGGAAAACTGGCTGCCGCCGGATAACTACCAGGAAATACCGGAGCCGGTGGTGGCGCACCGTACCTCACCGACCAATATCGGCCTGTCGTTATTGGCAAACCTCACCGCCTATGACTTCGGCTATCTGACGCTCAGCGACGCACTGCGGCGCATCGAACTGACGCTCAACACTCTGGATCGGCTGGAACACTATCGCGGCCATTTGTACAACTGGTACGACACCCGCACCCTGGAGCCGCTGAACCCACGTTATATCTCTAGCGTCGACAGCGGCAACCTGGCCGGTCACCTGCTGACGCTCAGCGCCGGCTTGCCGGCACTGGCCCACCAGCCAGCCATAGATCCGCTGCGGGTGCTGACCGGTCTTGGTGACAGCCTGCAACTGCTGGAACAGCACTGGGGCGACGCCGCACCGAAAAACCTGTCGAAGCTGCGCAACCATTGGGAGCAGGCCCACCACAGCCACCCGGCAGCCCTGCTGGCGGAACTGAATGCCATGCGCAACTACAGCAACGGGCTGCAGGAACCGGCGCTAAATCATGATGAGGAAACCAAACGCTGGGCCGGAGCCTTGCACCAGCAGCTTAACGAACTGTGTGCCGAATGGGCACAGTGGTTCGGCTGGCTGAGTGACGGCATGCCCGAACTGGAGCAGGTGCCCAGCCTACACTGGCTGGCTAACCCGCCTGGCCAGTTGACGCTGTCGCCGGAACAGCAAAATCAGCTGAGCGCGGCGGGTGCGCTGGCGCAGGAACGTCTGACGCAGTTGCAAAGCCTGCAGCAGCGGTTGGAAAAAATGGCGCAAATGGATTTCAACTTCCTGTATGACGAATCAACCCATTTGCTGACCGTTGGCTTTAACTGCGATCAAAACAAGATGGACAGCAGTAAATACGACCTGCTGGCCTCCGAGATTCGTTTAACCAACTACGTCGCCATCGCCACCAATCAGGTACCGCAGCGCAGCTGGTTCGCACTTGGCCGCCTGTTCACCGTGATCGACCACGAACCCGCGCTGATGTCGTGGAGTGGGTCGATGTTTGAGTACCTGATGCCACAGTTGGTGATGCCCGCCTACCCTGATTCACTGCTGGTGCAGATGTGCCATGCGGCGGTGGAGCGGCAGATTGCCTGGGGTAAGGAACGCGGCGTTCCCTGGGGTATTTCCGAATCCGGTTACTTCGGTTTCGACGCCGACCAAAACTATCAGTATCACGCCTTTGGCGTTCCGGGCCTGGGCCTGAGACGCGGGCTGGGTGACGATATGGTGGTGGCGCCTTACGCCACGGTGATGGCGCTGATTGTCGATCCAGACGCCGCTTGCAATAACCTAGTTACGTTGGAGAAAAATGGGGCCAAAGGCCGCTACGGTTTCTACGAAGCGCTGGATTACACCACCGCTCGCCTAAGCCGGGGGCAACTGTATGTCATCATCCGTTCCTATATGGCGCACCACCAGGGCATGAGCTTCCTTGCCCTGTCGCATCTGTTGCTGGATGCGCCTATGGTTGCGCGCTTCGCTGAGTATCCGGCGTTCCAGTCAGCGCGGCTGTTGCTGCAGGAACGGGTGCCGGATGCAGTCGAGCTGTACAGCACCCGTCGCCATTTCGAAACCCACGAGGGTACCATCACCCCGGCCAGCTTCGCCGCACGCGAGTTCAACCGTGTGGACTCCCCGATCCCCGAAGTGCAGTTGCTGTCCAACGCCAACTATCACCTGATGCTCACCCAGGCCGGCGGCAGCTACAGCCGCTGGCAGAATCTGGCCTTGACCCGCTGGCGCGAAGACGCCACCTGCGATAACTGGGGCGCTTTCTGTTACCTGCGCGACCCGCAAACCGGTGAGGTCTGGAGCAATACCTGGCAACCGATCGGTGGTGCCGCCAAGGGGTACAGCGCCGTGTTCAACGACGCCGGGGCCGAGTTCCAGCGTCAGCAAGGGTCGCTGTCGGTGAAAACGCAGGTGGTGGTATCGCCGGAAGATGATATTGAGCTGCGCCGCGTGACGTTGGTCAACCGCAGCAAGCAACCGCGCACCATCGAAATCACCAGCTATGCAGAAGTGGTGCTGGCACCGGCCGGCAATGATCTGGCCCACCCGGCGTTCAGCAACCTGTTCGTACAAACCGAGCTGTTGCCGGATCAAGACGCCATTTTGTGCCACCGCCGCCCGCGCGAACCGAAAGAAAAATGCCCGTGGTTACTGCACATGATGACGGTGCAAGGCCGCACCAGCCAGACGTCGTTCGAAACCGATCGCGCCAAATTTATCGGCCGCGGCCGCACCCCGGCCAATCCGCAGGCGCTGTATCAAAATACCCCGCTAAGCAACAGCGCCGGACCGGTCATTGATCCGATCATCGCTATCCGTCAGCGCGTGGTACTGGAACCAAATGTACCGCTCACACTGGATATCTTCTATGGCGTCAGTGAAGACCGCGCCAGCAGCCTGGCGATGCTGGAAAAATACCGCGATCGCCATTTGGCAGACCGGGTGTTTGAACTGGCCTGGTCGCACAGCCAGGTGGTACTGCGTCAACTGAACGCCAATGAGGATGACGCCAACCTGTTCAATCGTCTGGCCAGCGCGGTGGTCTTCCCGGCGCAGGAAATGCGCGCCGCCAGCAGCGAAATCATTAACAACCGCCGTGGCCAGTCTGGGCTGTGGGGATATTCAATCTCCGGCGATCTGCCGATTGTGCTGTTGACCGTGACCGACGGCGAAAACATCGAGCTGGTTCGGCAACTGATCCAGGCGCACAACTACTGGCGTCTGAAAGGGTTGCAGGTGGATCTGGTGATCCTCAATGAAGATATCGGCGGCTACCGTCAGGATCTGCAAAACCAGATCATGGGCCTGATCGCCGCCGGCATGGAATCGACCCAAACCGATAAGCCGGGCGGCATCTTCGTACGCACCAGCGAACATATGTCACCGGAAGATCATCGTCTGCTGCTCAGCGTCGCGCGTATTTACCTCGACGATCGACGCGGCGGTTTAACCGAGCAGCTCAACCAGCGCCTGCAGTTGCCACAGATCCTGCAGCAACCGCTGTCGCCGGTGACCGCCTCGTCGAAACTGGCGACGGTGGATAATTTGCCGCGCAACCTGCATTCGCCGCAGTTGCCCGACATTGCCGCGCTGCAGTTCTATAACGGCCTCGGCGGCTTCTCGGAGAATGGCCGCGAATATGTGATTGCGATGAACGAAAGCAAGATCACCCCGGCGCCCTGGTCGAACGTGATGGCCAACCCGATGTTCGGCTCGGTGGTTTCGGAAAGCGGCCAGGCCTACACCTGGTACGAAAACGCCCACGAATACCGTCTCACGCCTTGGGACAACGATCCCATCTGTGACCGCAGCGGCGAAGCTTTCTACCTGCGCGACGAAGAGAGCGGCCATTTCTGGTCGCCAACCCCGCTGCCCGCCCGGGGCCGTGGCCATTACCTGACCCGTCACGGTTTCGGCTACAGCGTTTTCGATCACCGCGAAAGCGGCATCGACAGCCAGTTCACCCTGCTGGTGGCCAAAGATGCCCCGGTAAAACTGTTCCTGCTGACGCTGACCAACACCTCAGGACGCACCCGCAAGCTCTCGGCTACCGGTTATGTGGAGTTTATCCTCGGCGATCTGCGGCAAAAGTCGGCCATGCATATCGTCACCCAGGCGGCTTCGTCTGAAAACGGCTGCGGTATCCTGGCGACCAACCACTATGGGGGCAACGGATCGGATCGCACCGCGTTCTTCGGCGTCTCGGGGGCGCATTGTTCGCTCACTGGCGACCGGCGTGAATTTATCGGTCGTAATGGTTCGCTGACCAATCCGGCGGTGCTAAAACTGCGGCGCCTGTCTGACAAAGTCGGCGCCGGTATGGATCCGTGCGGCGCGGTGCAGTCGGCCATCAGCCTGATCGACGGCGATCAACGCAGCTTTGTGTTCGCCCTCGGGTTGGGGCAAAACGCCGAAGAAGCCGAAGCGCTGCTGCACAAATACCTCCAGGAGGACAACCTGCAGGATGAGTTGCAACAGGTGTCTGCGCACTGGGACGGTATTCTCAACAAAGTGCAGATAGGGACGCCGCAACCGGCCGTCGATTTACTGGCCAATGGCTGGCTGCTGTACCAGACCCTTGCCTGCCGTATTCAGGCGCGCAGCGGTTACTACCAATCCGGCGGTGCCTTTGGCTTCCGCGATCAACTGCAGGATACTTTGGCACTGACTCACGCCGCCCCGGAACGGCTGCGGGAACAGATCCTGCTGTGCGCTTCGCGCCAGTTCGTCGAAGGCGACGTGCAACACTGGTGGCATCCGCCGCAGGGCAACGGCGTGCGCACCCGCTGTTCGGATGACTATTTGTGGTTGCCGCTGGCCATTTGCCACTATCTGGACGCCACCGACGATCAGAGCATCCTGGATGAACAGGTGGGCTATCTGGAGGCGCGCAAACTGGCACCCGGCGAGGAGTCTTCCTATGAACAACCGGCGCAGAGCGTAACGCAAGAAACCTTGTATCAGCATGGCGTCCGGGCGTTAAAACACGGATTGAACTTCGGCGAACACGGTCTGCCGCTGATGGGAGCCGGTGACTGGAACGACGGCATGAATATGGTGGGCCTGGAGGGGCGTGGCGAGAGCGTCTGGCTTGGCTTCTTCCTGTTCCATATCCTGCAGCGTTACGGCAAGTTGGCAACCGCGCGTCATGACGACGAACTGGCGACGCTATGCCGCCAACAGGCCGATACGCTGCGCAATAATCTGCGTGACCATGCCTGGGACGGCGAATGGTACCGTCGGGGCTATTTCGACAGCGGGGAGCCGCTGGGCTCTCATCAGTCGGCGGAGTGCCGTATCGACGCCATTGCCCAAAGTTGGTCAGTACTGTCCGGTGCCGGTGATGCGCCGCGCAGCCTGCAAGCCATGCAGTCGCTGGATAAACACCTGGTCGACAACCAGGCCGGCCTGATCAAACTGCTGACGCCGCCTTTTGACGGCAACGGCCCGAATCCGGGCTATATCCGCGGCTATCTGCCTGGCGTGCGGGAAAACGGCGGACAATATACCCATGGCGCGGTGTGGGCGGTGATGGCCTTCGCCGAAATGGGCAATATCGAGCGCGCCTGGGAACTGATGGCGCTGATCAACCCGATCAATCACAGCCTGGACAGTACCGCGGTGGAACGCTACAAGGTCGAGCCGTATGTGGTTACCGCCGATATTTACGCGGTGGCGCCGCACGTCGGTCGCGGCGGCTGGAGCTGGTATACCGGCTCTGCCGGTTGGATGTATCGGCTGATCCTCGAATCACTGCTGGGACTGAAACGCCATGGCGATCGGCTGAGCGTCAACACCCGCCTGCCGGCAGACTGGCCACAGGTGACGCTTAACTACCGGGAGGGTAGCAGCGAATATCGGTTGGTTGTTCGTCAGGGGCAAGGCGCGGCACAGGTCAGCGTCGACGGTGAAAAACAGTCGGAAGCCGTGATAACGCTGGTAGACGATGGCAAAATCCATCAGGTGGAAGTGACATTGGGGCAGTAAATATCGGGGCGCGGCGGGTGCCGCGCCCAACGTCTACAGGCCGTTATTTACGCGCCAGCAACAAGCCCAGTACCAGACCAACCGTGGCGCCAATCCCTACGCTGCACCAGGGGTTTTCACGCACGTAACCGTCGGTTCGGCAAACGGCGTCCTTGGCACGCGCATAGTAGGACTCGGTGGTGTCAGCCAACCGCGACTTGACCTCACTCAATGCCTCTTCGGCATGAGCTTTGATATCGATATAGGCCTGATCGGCACGATCGCCGGAGTACTTCAACACTTCTTCCAGCGTGTCGCTCAGCATTCTCAGATCGTCATCGAGCGTGGTTTGATCCGCATCCGTATTTCTCGCCATGGTAAGTTCTCCGTGTTTAAAAAAAGAAACGGCCCTTAACTATAGACAAGGATCGCCGATCCCCGCCATCAGACTGATGCCTAAAATCAGAACACCAGTTGGACTTTGGCGGCCCGGCTCTTGTCGCCGGCAAACGTCAGCGCCTCAGCCAGTTGACGATTGTCGAACTCGGCGGACAGCAGCGGCAGCGGATTGACTGTTCCCTCGGCCAACCACGTCACCGCCAAGGCGAACTCTTCAACAAACCGGAAGGATCCCAGCAGATTCAGCTCTTTGGCGATCAACAGCATCAGCGGGAAATCCGGGAAGCTGCTTCCCATACCGACTTGCACCACCGTCCCCTTGGCGCGGGTGACCTCCAGACAACGCTGCAACGACAGTGGATGGCCGGAGACTTCAAAAGCGATATCGAAGTACCCTTTTTCCTGCTGATAGCTGCTGAAATCGTCATTGCCGGCGTGCAGACAGCGGGATGCCCCCATCTCTCCAGCGATATCCAGGCAACGCGGGCTGAGATCGGCGCAGACAATTTCGTCGGCACCCAACGCCTTCAGCGCCGCCACCAGCAGGCAGCCGATCGGGCCGACGCCGGACACAAATACCTTTTTCCCTTTCACTTCACCGGGCTGCCTGGCGGCATGTATCGCCACCGCCAGCGGCTCGGCAAAAACCATCACCTTCTCGTCGCAGTTGGCGTCGAACGCAATGCACTGCGCGCTATCAACCACCTTGTACTGGGTAAAAGCGCCGTCAACATGTGGGAAGTACATCGCGCTGCCGAAAAAGCGCATTTGAGTACATTGATTTTGTTGATCCGCCAGGCAATACTTACACTCCCCGCAGGGCTTGCTGGGGTTTAACGCCACTTTCTGGCCCACGGGCAGACGAGCCGTGTCGCTGGCGACCACTTCACCGATCACCTCATGGCCCAGCACCATCGGCTGAAGCACCTGAAAACTGCCGACTTTACCCTCCTGATAATAATGCAGGTCTGATCCGCAGATGCCACCACGGGTGATTTTCACCAGCGTGCCGTGGCCCTGATACTCAACCTCCTGCTCCACTACCGCCACGTCATATTTGCCGTTGACCACGCAGGATTGGGTTTGAATTTTCATCATCATATTCTCATAAGCAGGCGGCTATACCGCGGCCGACATTCCGCCATCGACAAACAGCAGGTGACCATTGACAAAATCAGAGGCTTTGGACGACAGGAACACCGCCGCGCCAATCAACTCCTGCGGATCGCCCCAACGGGCAGCCGGGGTACGCTTGGTCAGCCAGGCGGTAAACTCTTGGTTGTCCGCCAGTGCCTGAGTCATTTCGGTTTTGAAGTAGCCCGGGGCAATACCATTGACCTGAATGTTGTAGCGCGCCAGCTCTACGCACATGCCGCGCGTGAGCATTTTCACCGCCCCTTTGGAAGCGGCATAGGGGGTGATGGTGTCGCGGCCAAGTTCGCTCTGCATCGAGCCGATATTGATGATTTTACCGCTTTGACGCTGCACCATATGGCGGGCTACGGCTTGTGACACCATAAATACCGCCTTCTGGTTGACGGCAATAATGTCGTCCCAGTCTTTTTCCGGGAATTCGGTAAACGGGTGGCGACGCTGTATGCCCGCGTTGTTAATCAACACATCGATCCCACCGCTTTGCGCCTCAATTTTCTCAATAGCGGCATGAATGGCCTGGGAGTTAGTGACATCAAAGGCCGCGGCATCGGCGCGGAAGCCCTCACGGCGCAGTGCTTCAACGGCTCGCTGGGCGTTTTCCTCGGTGGTCGCATTGACCAAGATGTGAGCGCCGTACTCCGCCAGCCCACGCGCCAGCAGAAAACCAATGCCCCGAGAAGCGCCGGTAATCAGTACTTTTTTATTATCCAGTGAAAATAAGTTGTTCATAACGTCCCCGGCAGTGTCATTCAGATAAGACAGGTGCCTATCTCAGCGGATCGCCGCCGGCAAAAACGTGATGACGATCACTTAAAACAGTGTTACTAAAACCTGTTACCTTTAACGTGAAGCCACGCAATCTCGCGGGAAACAAACTCAACACATTTCATTGAAAAATAAGATTTTTATACTTTATGTCGTCGATTGTTATCACTAAATCGATTTGTTAACATGGCGTTATTCGCGATTTCGCCGCCCCACCCTGTTAAGGCCTCAGAATGAAGAACCAACGCGTCACGCTGCAAGATATTGCGCTGCTCGCCGGCGTGACCAAAATGACCGTCAGCCGCTATCTGCGTACGCCGGAAAAGGTGGCGGCCGAAACCGCCGAGAAAATTGCCCAAGTGATGAAGGAAGTTAACTTTACCGACGGCGATGAAGCACGCTCAACGCAAAAGCCGCGCATTGGCGTTTTGATCCCCTCGTTCAACAACCAAATTTTCGCCGATCTGCTGGCCGGAATCGAATCCATCACTCTGGAACAGGGCTACCAAACCCTGGTAGTGAACTATGACTACAGTCGACAGCGCGAAGAAGAGCATATCGTCCAACTGCTGGCTTACCCGATCGCCGGGCTGATCCTGACGGATTCGGAGCATACTCTGCGGGCGGAAAAGTACCTGACGGCCGCCAAAATCCCGGTGGCGCAGGTGATGGATCTGGAAGGTCCGGAAGGAAGGATCGCCGTGGGGTTCGATAACTTCCAGGCGGGTTACGACATGACCGAAGCGCTGCTGGCCAGCGGTAAGCGTCAGGTGGTTTATTTCGGCGCCATGTCCGATGCGCGCGACACCAAACGTTTTCAGGGCTACTGCCGGGCGATGGAAAAACAGGGCCTGACACCGCGCCAAATCACACCGCACCGTGTTTCGTCGGTGACGGTCGGCTCCGACATGCTGGCCATGGCACGGCAGCTCTACCCGGATTTGGACGGTATCTTATGCACCAATGACGATCTGGCCGTTGGGGTCTTACAGGAGTGTCTGCGGCTGGGGCTGCGGGTTCCGCAGGATATCGCTTTGTCGGGATTTCACGGCCTGGATATCGGCAAAGCCACCACGCCGGGCATCGCCAGCGTTATTACACCCAGGTTTGATATCGGCAAGGTGGCCACAGAGATCTTGTTGAAACGCATTAAAGGGGTGCCGTGCATTGAGCGCGTTGATCTGCACTACCGCATCTCACTCGGCGGCACCATTTAACTCAGCGGTTAACATGTTCGGTAACAGCGGCCGCCGGTTTCGGTTTTTCGCTGCGCGCCGCCAGCCACAGACCGCTGTTTTTCATCGCGTAGCCAAACACTAATCCCACCAACAGGGAAAGGGTCACCAGAGACCAATTGCCGCCGCCGGCGAAGGTGGCGCAAGCGCCGATAAAGGTGCCGGGCACAAAACCCAGCCACTGCTGCTTTGCCTGAATGCACATCAGAAAAGCCACCGCGCCGGTCAGCAGATAACCGAGCAGGCTCCAGCCGGGCGCCAGCTCACTGCCGTGAATGATCGCCATCGCCCAAAATACCCCGCTGCAGCAGGTCAGTGTGCTGATCAACAACCCTTTCAGCCCCCCCTGCGGGCAAGCAAAATAGGCCGTACAGCCCAGGAAACCGGCCCAACTGATCAGCCCCAGGCTAACAGCCACCCATCCCCACACGCCGGAGAGGATCCCGGTAGTCACAGCAATGGCAAAAAGAACGTTCATAAACTGACCCGCAGCAAAGAAAGCGCGCAGTTTACGCGAAAATCGGCAAATTCAAGTGATGTAAATCACAAAAATTTTGTAATGAGAAATACTGAAATTGCAGAATTGAGAAATTTGTCACAAAAAAAACCAGCGTGACTAGCACGCTGGAAATGACACACAACAACACCAGGGAAATCGTTCGCCACCTTGCGTGGCTAAAATCGTTGTTCAGCTACCCTGCGAATTTCACGTTGCCGACGGACAACCTGAAACTCGGCGGGTATCAGCGCGGGAAGCCCGCGCGGGTCACCATGAAGCTCAAAGATAAGCAAACCACGGCACTGACCAGAAATAACAGATTGACCGCCAGATGCAGGCTGGCATGGTCGATAACCGCCCCCAGCAGGATCGGAACCCAGTTGGCGATATAGGCGATTACGTAAAACAGTGAAATCAGTCTCGCATGGCTGGCCTTCGGTGAAATCAGGTTCACCAAGGTGGCACTGCCGACAAAAATCGCCCCGTAGGCGTAACCGGCAATCACCATACCGGCACTGGCCAGAGCCAGCGAGTGGATCTGAATCGCCTCGGCGAACACCACCACTGACAGCGCCTGCGCCAGACAGCCAAACATCAGCGAATGGCGCGCATTAACGCGACGGCTCAGGATCTGGCTAATACCGGCAATCACCAGATAAACCGCAATCACATAGCCGTAAACGCCCCGGCTGTGCATGCCCAGCAGCTTTTCCGATACGCTTGGCCCAATCGCCAGAATACTGGCAGCCACTGCCCAGCAGATGAACAACGCGCCGGCACACAGGAAGAACTTGCCTCCGGTAGCGCGCAGGCCATCCGCCAACGAACTTTTTTCTGCCGCGGCTTCTGCTGCCGGTGCCCCACTGAGGGGTACAACAACGGCTTCAACCGGCCATTTCAGCATCACGCCCAGTGCGGCAACTGCCGCCACCGCCATGATGATAATGAACGGCAGCGAAGTCGTGTGGAACCCGGTTTGCAGCGCCACGCCGCTGAAAATCGGCCCCAAAGCCAGACCGGTGGTGAATGACAGCGTGGCAATCAGCGCCGCATTTTTACCGCCGTCCTTCGGCCCGAAACGCACCAGCGCAATGTTAGCCGCACCGGTCAAAGCCCCGGTGCCGATCCCGGCCAGCAGACGCGCCATAAACATCATCAAAAACGAATCGGCCATCGAGAACAGCAAGGCCCCGGCCAAAACCACCAGCAGCGCCGGTACAATCATGCTACGCAGGTCTTTGACCTTGCCGGCCATGTTGCCAACGCCGAACAGCGAAATCAGCACGCCGGCGGCATAGGCGCCATAAATGACGGTCAGGCTGACCGAGCTTAGCGCCAACTCATGTTGATAAAGCGGGTAAAGCGGTGTCGGCGCACTGCTGTTCAGCAATGCTGACATCAATGCCAGGGCTAAAAACAGCAGGATGGCAAAATGCGACTCACCCGACTTCGCTTTAGCGGCTTCATCAACAGCCACACCTTCAGACATTTTTCTCTCCCGAAACAATCTGGATAAACACCTAACCCTGAAAACCAAACTCCTCAGGAAACGCGTTTATCATACCTTTCGGGTATAACGGTCAAAATAGCCAAGAATGCATCATAGTGATTCATTAATGCATTTGCGCTGACGCCCGTCAGCGCTTAATGCCGTGCTCTTTACACCGCCGCTGCCTTCGAGGTTTTTGCCGGAGCGCGCTTCACTATCGCCAACGCACCGGAGAGAATAATCAGCGCCATGCCGCCCGCAGCAATGTAGGACAGCTTCTCGCCAAACAACAGATAGCCGAGCAGCGTGGAGAAAATGATGGTGCTATAGGAAAGAATGCTGACAATCACCGCATTGCCGCTGCCGTAAGCGCGGGTCATGGTTATTTGCCCCAGGCTGCCGAACACGCCGATGGCGCAAACGCACAGCATCATGGCGCTGTCCAGCGCGGTAAACCCCACCACTGAGGTCATCATGCCGCCCACCAGGGTGCCCACCAACGAGAAGTAAAACACCACTCGCAGTTCGGGTTCGCCGCTGCGCACCAGCTTACCGACGTTAAAATAGGCCAGCGCGGTCAGCAGGCCGGAAAGCAGGCCAATCAGGGTCGCGGCATACTCGCCGTTCGGCGTATCGGGGCGCAGCAGCACCAAAATGCCGATAAAACCCAGCAGTACCGAGAACAGCAGCTTGCCGGTCAGCTGGCCTTTGCTAGTGACAAAGGCAATCGCCGACTGAAAGATAGGATTCGTGTAGCCCAACGTGGTGGCCGTGGCGATCGGCAGATGGATTAGTGAGTAGAAACCGCAGTACATCGCCGCATTGCCAATGGCGGCGCGTTTCATGTGCAACCCCAAATGCTGGGTGCGGAAACCGAGATTTTTCACATGGATCAGCGCGGCAACGATCAGGACGTTAATCACAGAGCGGTAAAAAATGATGTCGAAAAAACCGACCTTGGCCGAAGCCAGTTTGATGCTGGCCCCCATCAACGCAAAGAACCCGCTGGCGACGACCATCCACAAAGCAACCATGATTTCCTCGGTATATCACCCCAACGGGCAACAAAATAAAACGGGGCGAATTGATTCGCCCCCTACGGCTAATGCAGTCAACAGCGCCGCAGCTTAAAAAACGGCGGGGATATTATTCGGCAGCTTTCACCGTCAGCGGTTTATTATCAGCGCAGGCGAAGAATACCAGCATCTCCGCGCCTTTATCACCAGAAACCCCTTGGTGAACGATATCTACCGTGTCGGTAAAGGAGTCGCCCTGCTTAAAGGTGTGTTTCACGCCGGTTTTCTTGACCGTCAGCGAAACGCTGCCCCCGGTCATATACACCGCGCTGATGCACGGGTGAGTATGCCAGGCGAGCACCTTGTTCGGTTCCACCGTGACCTTCAACATGGTGATCTGCGGAGCGCCGGCCGGATAATGCTGGTACGGCGTCCCCTCCCATGAGGTTTCGGTTTTCAGCAAGGTTTCTTTGTTTATGCCTTCGCCGTGATCCTCTGCGGCCTGTGCAGCGCCTTGAAATGCCATCATTAATGCCAGAAGTGTCAGTTTATACATTGTTATCGCTCCATGACTACGGTGAACAAAATAGAATGGCGTAATACAAAGGACAATGAATGACGACTCCTGGAATCTGGGGTTACGCCTTTACAAGCCTTTGATACGCTGCTCGTATTCTACGATGCTCTCGGCATAGTATCGATTAGGCGCCACATGATTTCCTACCAACACTTCTATCAGGAAAGGCCCCTCGTGCTCAGCCGCGGCGGTCAGCGCCTCGTCCAGTTCCTCCAGCGTCGCCGCTTTGGCGGAGGCAACCCCCAGGCTGTTGGCGAAGGCCTTCCAGTCATGGTTCGGCAACGCGGTATAGTCCGCAGATACCCCACGGTTTTGCAGGGTGTCGATGTGCATCGCTCCGTGAGCGCAGTTGTTCATCACCACAAAGGTCATTTTGACCTGATAACGGGCGGCCGTCTGGATCTCGATGCCGTGCATCAGCATGCAGCCGTCGCCGGTAACCACCACGCAGTCGCGGTGCGGCGCTGCCAGTTTGATGCCAATGCCGGCACAAATCGCCCAGCCCATCGGCGCCAGGGAGCTTGAGGTATGGTAATCGCCCCGGCCGCTGGCCTGCCAGTGGTGCGCCATAAAGATACGGTGTGCGCCGGAATCGACCACCACGTTGGTGTGCTGATTCATACGGCTGCGGATGCGTTTGATGGCGTCGCCGGGGTACATGTTGGCCTCGCCCTCGGCAAGACGCACCTGCAAATCGGGCCGTTGCTGCTCTAGCGGCAGTTGACCCACCTGCTCAAGCCAGCCGTTACGCAAGCGCTTAATGCTGTTCAGGTGCGCGTCATCGTCGCTGACCGCATCCAGCAGGTGGTGCAACGAGCCGGTCAGGCTGGAGAAAATCTGCATATCCGGTTGATAATGCGAGCTGACCTTATCGAAATCCTCGTCAATCACCACCAACGTTTTGGTGCCGTGCAGTCGCGGATTCCAGTTCAGGCTATCGCGTTGGCTCAGATCGCAACCCAGCACCAGCAACACATCCACTTCATCGCCATTGATGGTTTCCACCGCCCGGGTATGACCGGCAAAACCGTACAGCCCCAGCGCCAGCTCGTGCCCTTCGGGAAACGCACCCTTGCCGGACAGCGTAGTGGCAACCGGCAGACGGTATTTCTCCGCCAGGCGCAGCAACAGTGCGGCATCCAGCGGATTATTCATGCGGTTACCCACCAGGCAGGCGACGTTCAGCCCGCGCAGCAGATAGTCATCCAGCACCTGATCCAATGCCTGTGGGTCGATGGCGGCCTCTCGGCACTGGGGCGTGCGTGGCGGGCTAACGTCATGATGGCCGGCCACCTCTTTCTTTTGCATATCGACCGGCACGCTGAGATAGGTGCGACCTTTTCGCTGAGTGTTCAGGCAGGACAAACTGCGCCGCAGTTCGTGCTGCAACGTGAGATTATTTTTCACTTCTATCGCAGCGGAAAGCAGCGGTTTGACGATAGTCAGCTCATCGATGCCACTATTGCTGCCGTCCTGGAAGGCACCCTGCGCCTCATGATAAGTGGCAATGCCGCCGGCCAGATACAACACCGGAATTTTGTCGGCCTGTGCCGCCGCCATCGCCGGCAGGAAATTCATGGTACCGGGACCGGAGATGCCCAGACAAACGCCAAACTTGCGGCTGGCGCGGGCATAACCGTCCGCCATAAAGCCGCAGGCGGTTTCATGGGCGCCGACGATGCCGGCAATGCCTGAATGTTCAATGGATTTTATCAATGGGTACACCAGTTTGCCGGGTACCAGGAATATGTGCTGAATGCCGCGAGCTTCGAGACTCTGGATAATCGCATCAGCGTTGCTTTGCGTTGCCGCTTTCGCACCGGGGGTTGCAATAACTCTGACACCGTCCGCAGTTGCCAGTGCTACGGGGGTGTATAACTTCTCTGCGTGAGACTCCATTTTCAATGTCCAGTCGTGGTGGGCCAACCTAGATTCAGAGTCGATCCCACCAGGCGATTAGCCCACAGAGACAGGCTCTCATGCGCGTCTGCTTACGCGTTCAGGGTAACATTGGCACAAAATGTGCGCCAGATCACAGCATAAACGTTGATAAGCATAAAGATTGTCGGGTAAAAATAAAGATGCAAAACTGCTTCACGTTGATGCATTTATTCATATCCTGAAACATAATTAATAATTATGATACGTGGGCCTCATTTGCAGCCAAAACCAGAGCCGGTACGGTTGCGCAATAATGAACACAGACAAGACCGATAAGCCTGCACAAAGGAAATGGCATGATGAATTGGGATGATGCACGCTTCTTCCTGGCGGTCGCACGCTGCGGCACTTTACGAAAAGCCGCCAATGAACTACACGTCGACCAAGCCACCGTCGGGCGGCGTATTACCGCTTTTGAAGAGAGCCTGGGATCCAAACTGTTTATCCGTACGCCAAAATCATTCTCCCTCAGTCCGTTGGGAGAGGAAATGCTGGCGGACGTGATGAACATGGAGAACTCGGTGCAGGCGATTGGCCGCAAAGCCACCAGTGGCGACGACAGCCTGTGCGGTAACGTACGCATCGCCACCACCGATACCATGGCCGAGGCTTTTGTCATCCCGGCGCTGAAGGCGCTGCGAGAGCAATACCCGTTAATCACAGTCACCATGCTGACGGCGGTCAATATCTCTGATATTTCGTACCGTGGCGCAGATCTGGCGATCCGCGGCGCCCGTCCCGAATCCGATGAGCTGATTATCAAACGCATGGCCACCATCGAAATGGGGCTGTATGCGACGCAGGACTATCTCGACAAACACGGCATGCCGACCAAGGGCGACCATCTGCGGGGTCATGACCTGCTGATGTTCCCGCGAGAACTGGTGCCCCGTCACTGGAACAACTTCTGTGGCGAAACGCTGATCGATCCTAACGTGGTGCTGCAGTGCAATTCGCAGTTGCTGCTGCGCTCTGCAACGCGCAATGGGTTGGGGATTGGCCTGCTGTCCTCGTTCCTGGCGGATAAGGACCCGGACCTGGTGCGAATTTTCCCGGAAAACAAAGACTGGGTAGATATCTGGCTGGTGCTGCATCCTGACCTGCAACGTGCCGCCAGGGTGCGTGCCGTAGTCCAGGCGCTGGAAACCTCATTTACAAATAATCCCGGCTGAACCCCCCTACTCAGGGGTCAGGGTGACTTACCCTGCCCCTCTTATCCCGTTTCACCACATTGTCATGATTAGATAAAAAGCTTATTATCTAATTAACGCACAGGACGTGCCCCCACTGTCGAGGGAATGATGGCAAAGGTTAACTGGTCGCGCAAAGCAGTTAAACAATTGATGACGCTACCTACTCAGGATCGCTCAGCCATTAGAGACAAGGTCGGGCTGTTAAGCGCGTTTCCGGCCGCCAGACTGGATATCAAAAAATTGCATGGTGCTGACAGCCAATTTCGCCTGCGCGTCGGCAGCTATCGCATTATTTTTGAGATGAGTGATGGTGAACCTATTGTCTGTCTAATCCAACAAGTGAAGCGTAGAACGTCGACAACTTACTAAACCGCGTTGAGCTGAAATTTATAATCCGAGGTATGCCAGATGGCGAAGTTACAATATATCCATGATGAATCAGGCAAACCGCTGTACGTGATATTGCCTCTCGATGAATATAAAAAGCTGGTAGGCCGGCAAGATGACTATGAGTCTGTTCCCTATCATAGCGATGCGCACGATGATGAAACTGTACCTCATGAAGTGGTCTCTATCATGCTGGATCAGAACATCAGTCTGATAGCCGCATGGCGAATTTTCCGCGGCTTCTCGCAGTACGATGTGGCGACAAAACTGGGGACTACTCAATCTGCCGTTTCTCAGTGGGAAGCCATTGACTCTAAACCGCAAAAAAAAACCCGGGAAAAACTGGCAGAGTTATACCGCTGTAGCCCGTCGCAGATGATGCTCTAATCCGTTCCCCACGCCATAAAAAAAGGTCGCCGAAGCGACCTTTTTTACTGCCCTGATGCCCATCAGAACATCGGTTGTGCCATCTGTACCAGCGTAATCAGCGGCTGCGGATAAACACCCAGCAGCAGCACCAACGCGGCGGAGATCAGCACCACTACGCCGCCTGCGGTCAACGCCCAGTTATTTGGGGTATCGCGCTGCAGCGCTTCCGGCGCGCTGAGGAACAGGCTGACGGTGACGCGCAGGTAGTAGTACAAACCAATGGCGCTACCCAGCACCACGGCGCCGGTCAACCACCACAGGTGAGCGCTGACGCCCATTGCGATCACGAAGAACTTACCGATAAAGCCCAGGGTCATCGGGATACCGGCCAGTGACAGCATCATCACCGTCATGACGGCGGACAGAATTGGCTTATGCCAGAACAGACCGCGGTAGGAGAACAGTGAATCTGCATCCGGGCCACGGTACGGGCTGGACATCAGGCTGACCACGCCGAACGCGCCCAGGCTGCTGAACAGGTACCCGGCCAGGTAAACCCCGGCGGTTTCCAGCGACAGCTGGTGGGTTTGCACCGCAATCAGCGCCACCAGCAGATAACCCAGGTGGGCAATCGACGAGTAACCCAGCAGACGCTTGATGTTGGTCTGGCTGATGGCCATCAGGTTGCCGAACAGAATAGAACAAACGGCAATGATCGACAGCACCATGCGCAGCGCTTCGTTGTCGGCAGCAGGCGCATACAGGAACAGACGCATAACGACCGCAAAGATAGCAATCTTGCTGGCGGTGGCCAGGAAGGTTGAAACCGGCGCAGGCGCCCCCTGATACACATCCGGCGTCCACAGTTGGAACGGCACCAGCGACAGCTTGAAGCCCAGACCGACAATCATCATGCCCATACCGGCCAGGATCAGCGGCTGGTGCATCATGTTTTCTTGCAGGCTCTTGCCCAGGCCGGCCAGCGACAGGTCACCGGACTCCGCATACAGCAGCGCCATACCGAACAGCAGGAACGACGAAGCCGCGGCGGACAGCAGCATGTACTTGATGGCCGCTTCCAGCGGTCGCTTCTGGCGATAGGCGTAGCCCACCAGACCAAACAGCGGCAGCGAGATCAGTTCAATACCGAGGAACAGCGAGGCCAGATGGTTGGCGCTCGCCAGCAGAATGCCACCCAGGGTAGCAATCAGCACCAGCAGGTAGAACTCTTCGCGGTTGTCCGGGTAACCGACCAGCCACGGATAGGCAAAGGTACAGGTCGCCAGACTCGCCAATATCACCAGCCCGGTATAGAACATCGAGTAGCCGTCAACCCGCAGCAGCGGGGTGACGTCCATTGGGCCTGCCTGGCCGACAAAGTACAGCGAAAGCAGCGCCAGGTTTAGCCCGATCACGGTCAGGGTGGCGTTGATAAAGTGGTCGCGTCGCCACGCAATGCCTAGCATCACAACCACCACCGTCAATCCGACGATCAACAGCGGCAACAGTGCGATCAGTTGTTGAGGAGTTATTGTCATGGCGAATTACGGCCTTGTTGTTGAAATTGCTGAAACTGACGAACCAAACCAGTGTTGCACGTTGCTCATCGCCGCATTAGAAGTGTCCAGAATCGGTTGTGGGTAGAACCCCAACAGAACCAGCAACACCACCAACAGCAGAATGATGAACAGCTCACGCGCGGTCATGCCCGGCAAAGGTTGGTCAGACTTGGCTTTGCCGTAGTAGGCACGCTGCATCATGATCAACGAGTAAACCGAAGCAAACACCAGACCGAAGGTAGAAATCACGGTGATCACCGGCACAACCTGATAGCTGCCGAACAGGATCATGAATTCACCGACGAAGTTACCGGTACCCGGCATCCCCAGCGTAGCCACCGCGAAGAACAGCGACAGCGCAGGGATATATTTGATACGCCCCCACAGGCCGCCCATTTCACGCATGTCGCGAGTGTGCAGACGTTCGTACAACTGGCCACAGATGATGAACATACCGGCCGCAGACAGGCCGTGTGCAATCATCTGGATCACTGCACCCTGGTAAGCCAGTTGGCTGCCGGTGTAGATGGCGATCAGGACGAAGCCCATATGGGAAACCGAGGTGTAAGCGATCAGACGCTTGATATCGGTCTGCGCAAACGCCATCCAGGCGCCGTAGAAGATACCGATAACACCCAGCCACATGGCGATTGGCGCGAACTCATGCGAAGCTTCCGGGAACAGCGGCAGGCTGAAGCGCAACAGGCCATAGGCCGCAGTCTTCAGCAAAATCCCTGCCAGGTCGACAGAACCTGCGGTAGGAGCCTGGCTGTGCGCATCCGGCAACCAGCCGTGCAACGGCACCACCGGCATTTTCACCGCGAAGGCAATGAAGAAGCCCAGCATCAACAGGTATTGCACGTTGTGCGACATTGGCGTTTGCAGCAGGTCTTCGTAATCGAAGGTCCACACGCCGGTCGCGTTATAGTGCACAAACACCAGGCCCATAATGGCAATCAGCATCACCAGACCGCTGGCCTGGGTATAGATGAAGAACTTGGTAGCCGCAGTGATACGGGTTTTCCCGTCCGACGCCTTGTGACCCCAGAGTGCGATCAGGAAGTACATCGGCACCAACATCATTTCCCAGAAGAAGAAGAACAGGAACATGTCGATGGCGAGGAACACGCCGATAACCCCACCCAGGATCCACAGCAGGTTCAGGTGGAAGAAGCCCTGGTATTTCTGGATTTCACGCCAGGAACAGAGGATAGCCAACACGCCCAGCAGGCCGGTCAGCACTACCATCAGCAGTGAAAGGCCGTCCAGCGCCAGGTGGATGGAAATGCCAAAGCGTGGGATCCACGGCAGCAGGAATTCAGACTGCCACTGCGGAATGCCTTTCGGCGTAGTCAACGTGTAGCCGCCCTGCATCCACAGATGCAGAGAAAGCGCCAATGTCAGCCCCATTGCGATCAACGCAATCCAGCGCGGCACCTTAGTACCGAAGCGCTCAAACTGCCAGCACAGCAGACCGCCAATAAAGGGGATAAGAATTAGCCAAGGTAATAGCATGGCGTTTTGTGTCCCTTATACGAATAATTTCAAACTTTGTACGTAGCGCCTGCCCTGCAGAGCGCTACGCCCGAAAAATGCGTCTGTTTAAATTATTCAATTAAACCAAAATCAACAGAGCCAATACGACCACTGCACCCACACCCATAGACGCTATATACCAACGCACCTGACCGTTCTCGCTCACTGTCAGACCACGGTTCCCCCAGCGGGAGAAAATGGCCGGCAGGTTCATCATCGAGTTCAGCGGATCACGTTGCAGCAACTTCGCAATACCCAGGTACGGCTTGACGAACACTTTGTCGTACAGCCAGTCGAAGCCCCAGGCATGGAACCACCAGGTAGAGAAGAAACGTCCCGGTGCGCTATTGGCGATGCGGGTAACCAGGGTACGTTTGCCCAGCCACAGCGCCGCCGCTAACAGGATGCCAACAATAGCCACTACGCCGGAGGTAATCTCCAGTTGCAGCACGCTACCGTGCGCCAGCTCGGTGGTATCTGGCAGTACGCCCTGCAGTGGCGGAACAATCATCGCGCCAACGAAGGTGGACAGCACAAGCAGAACCAACAGCGGCAGGTGGTGAGTGATGCCTTTACCGGCATGCGCTTTGATTTTCTCTTCGCCATGGAACACGATGAAAATCATACGGAAGGTGTACAGCGAGGTCATGAACGCACCGACCAAGCCGGCAATCATCAGGTTGATGTGACCGTTGGCCATCGCACCCGCCAGGATCTCATCCTTACTGAAGAAGCCTGCGGTGATCAGCGGCAGTGCCGACAGCGCAGCGCCCCCCACCAGGAAGCAGACGTAAACCAGTGGAATGCTCTTGCGCAGGCCGCCCATCTTGAAGATGTTCTGCTCGTGATGGCAAGCCAGGATCACTGAACCGGAGGAGAGGAACAGCAGCGCCTTGAAGAACGCATGGGTCATCAGGTGGAAGATTGCTGCATCCCACGCCTGCACACCCAACGCCAGGAACATGTAACCAATCTGGCTCATGGTGGAGTAGGCAAGTACGCGTTTGATGTCAGTCTGTACCAGCGCGGCAAAGCCGGCCAGCACCAGGGTCACTGCCCCGATAATGCCCACCAGATGCAACACTTCCGGCGCCATCAGGAACAGGCCGTGCGTACGGGCAATCAGGTAAACGCCCGCGGTCACCATGGTCGCCGCGTGGATCAGTGCGGAAACCGGGGTTGGACCCGCCATGGCGTCTGCCAGCCAGGTCTGCAACGGCAGCTGCGCTGATTTACCGACCGCGCCGCCCAGCAACATCAGGGTAGCCCAGGTGATCGCCGTATCGCCGACCGCCAGTTTTTGCGGTGCCAGGATCATCAGTTCGCGGATGTTCAGCGTGCCCAGCTCGTTGTAGAGGATGAACAGCGCGAACGCCAGGAACACGTCGCCGACGCGGGTCACGATGAAGGCTTTCATCGCCGCCGCACCGTTGGCCGGATCCTTGTAGTAGAAGCCGATCAGCAGGTAGCTGCACAGGCCCACGCCTTCCCAGCCCAGGTACATCAGCAACAGGTTGTCTGCCAGTACCAATACCACCATGCTGGCGATAAACAGGTTGGTGTAAGCGAAGAAGCGCGAGTAGCCCTCTTCACCGCGCATGTACCAGGACGCGAACATGTGGATGAAGAAGCCCACGCCGGTAACCACGGACAACATGGTCAACGACAGGCCGTCCAGCGTCAGAGTCACGCCGATATTAAAGTTACCGACGGTCATCCAGTTCCACAGGCTCTGCTCAAACAGCTGCACGCCCGTCGCTTTCTGGGCGAAGAAATCCATCGCCACATGCACCGTGACCAACGCAGCCAAGCCGATAGAGCCTACGCCAATGGTTGCCGAGACGTTCTCAGACCAGCGGCCTCGTGAAAAGGCCAACAGCAGGAACCCGATCAGCGGTAGCAGAATAGTTAAATATAATAGGTTCATCCGCGCATCTCACTGACAGTATCAATATTCAGGGTATGACGGCGACGGTAGAGCTGCAGCAGCAACGCCAGACCGATACTGGCCTCGGCTGCCGCCAAACTGATCGCCAGGATGTACATCACCTGCCCATCCGGTTGGCCCCAGTAACTACCCGCCACGATAAACGCCAATGCTGCGGCGTTGATCATCACTTCCAGACTGATCAGCATAAACAGCAGATTACGACGAACCAGCAACCCGGTCAGACCCAGGACGAACAGGATCGCCGCCAGAATCAGGCCATGTTGAAGAGGGATCATGCTTGCTCCTCCGATTTTCTTCTCGCCATTTCGCCACCGACCGGCGCGTTGCTCAACACCTCACCCGGTTTGTGCTCACGGCCAATGTGGAAGGCAACAACCAGACCTGCCAACAGCAGCATTGAAGCCAGCTCAACCGCCAACACGTAAGGACCGAACAGGCTGATCCCCACGGCTTTGGCGTCTACCATCTCACCGCTGATGCCCTGATCGGACACGCTGCGAATCGCGAAAATCAGCACCGCCAGCAGCAGCAACGACAGCAGGCCCGGGCCGATCCATACCGACGGCTTCAGCCAGTCGCGCTCTTGCTTTTGTACCGCGCTGCCGAGGTTCAACATCATGACCACGAACACGAACAGCACCATGATGGCACCGGCGTAAACGATGATCTCCAACGCCGCTGCGAAGTACGCGCCGAGTGAGAAAAAGACTGCAGAGATCGCCAACAGCGAGACGATCAGATACAGCAACGCATGCACAGGATTGGTATGCGAGATCACGCGAATGGTCGCGATCACCGCAATCAAACCTGCCAGATAAAAGGCAATTTCCATGCTTGCTGGCTCCTTAAGGCAACAGACCTTTGACGTCGATCGGTTTGGCTTCGTTTTCGGCTTCGCCCTTGGCTTTGCCGTCAATCGCCATACCGGCCATCCGGTAGAAGTTATATTCCGGATATTTACCCGGCCCCGAGATCAACAGATCTTCTTTTTCGTACACCAGGTCCTGGCGTTTGAACTCACCCATTTCGAAATCCGGCGTCAGCTGGATCGCGGTAGTTGGGCAAGCTTCTTCGCACAGGCCGCAGAAAATGCAGCGCGAGAAGTTGATGCGGAAGAACTCCGGATACCAACGGCCATCTTTCTGTTCTGCTTTTTGCAGCGAGATACAGCCCACCGGGCAGGCAACCGCACACAGGTTACAGGCTACGCAACGCTCTTCACCGTCCGGATCGCGCGTCAGCACGATACGGCCACGGTAACGCGGCGGCAGGTAAACCGGTTCTTCCGGATACATCTGGGTTTCGCGCTTGGCGAAGGCATGCAGGCCTATCATCCAAATGCTGCGCACCTGGGTGCCGAAACCAACCAATAACTCTTTCAATGTCATGGTTTATTCACCCCTTATTGAGCGTTGTACAAAATGACTGCGGCAGTTGCCAGCAGGTTCAGCAGCGTCAGCGGCAGACACACTTTCCAGCCGAAGGCCATTACCTGGTCATAGCGCGGACGTGGCAGAGCAGCACGAATCAGAATGAACATCATCATGAAGAAAGCCGTTTTCAGCGCGAACCAGATGAATGGCGGCAGGAATGGACCCTGCCAGCCACCGAAGAACAACGTCACAATCAGGGCAGAAACGGTGACGATACCGATGTACTCACCCACGAAGAACAGACCGAACTTCATGCCGGAGTATTCAATGTGGTAACCGTCAGCCAGTTCCTGCTCGGCTTCCGGTTGGTCAAACGGGTGACGGTGACACACCGCAACGCCGGCAATCGCAAAGGTCACGAAACCGAAGAATTGCGGGATGACGTTCCACAGATGCGCCTGAGATTCAACAATGGTCTGCATGTTGAAGGAGTCCGCCTGCGCCACCACACCCATCAGCGACAGGCCGATGAACACTTCGTAGCTCAGGGTTTGCGCAGAAGCACGCATCGCCCCCAACAGCGAGTATTTGTTGTTGCTCGACCAGCCGGCGAACAGCACGGCGTATACCGCCAGGCCGGCCATCATCAGGAAGAACAAAATACCGATGTTGAGGTCGGACACCGCCCAGGTCGGACTGACCGGGACGATGGCAAATGCCAGCAACAGGGAAGTGAAGGCGATCATCGGCGCCAGGGTGAAGATCACCCGGTCGGAGAATTTCGGAACCCAGTCTTCCTTGAAGAACATTTTGATCATGTCGGCGACCAGCTGCAGCGAACCGCCCCAGCCGACACGGTTTGGTCCGTAACGGTTCTGGAACAGGCCGAGCAGGCGACGTTCGCCGAAGCTCATGAAAGCACCGCAGGTGACGACGACCAGCAGGATCACTACCGCTTTAAGCACGGAGATCAGAATGTCGATCACCTCAGGGGTAAACCAGCTCATCGTGTTGCCTCCCGCAGATTTTCAACCGTCGCACCCACCAATACCGGCGGGATCCCTGGCAAGCCGAGCGGTAAGCCCACCTGGCCCTGGGTCAGCGTTTCACTCAGGCGCACCGGCAGACGCAGCGTCTGGCCCGCACAGCTGAACTCCACCAGCGCACCGGCATTCACGCCAAGCGTAGCGGCATCCGCCGGGTTCACCATCACGTAGGCCTCTGGCATACGCTGCTGGATCACGCCGGAACGCTGTGACATTTCATCACTGCCGAACAGGTGGTAATAAGGCGCGACACGCCAGCCTTGCTCATGATCAAAGGCGGCAGGCACCTGGGTGAAGTAATCCAGCTTGCCCTCCCCTGCTTCGATCAGACGCACGCCCGGATCGCCATGACGCAGCTTGCCGCCCACTTCGGCCTGGAACTTGTTCCATGCCTGCGGTGAGTTCCAACCTGGTGCCCAGGCGAACGGGATCTGCTGACGATCGGCCAGCGGGCTGTTGTTCCCTTCCATCGAGAAGGCGAACATGGTGTCTTTATCCTGCGGCTGACGCGGCTCGTGCACGCTGATGTTGGCGCGCATTGCCGTACGACCACTGGAACGATGTGGCGAACGTGCCAGCTTTTGACCGCGAATGCGGAAACTCGCATCCGGCGCGGCTTCAACAATGCCTTGCAGCTGCGGCAACGCGGTAACACAAGCTTCGATAACGTGATCGAGCTGCGTCCAGTCCACGTGACGGCTGGTATAGGTGGAATGCAGCGAGTGCATCCAACGCCAGCTTTCCAGCATTACGGTGTAAACGTCTTTTTTCGCGTCGTCGTAGTAGGCCGGATCGTAAACCTGGAAGAAACGCTGTGCGCGACCCTCCTGGTTGACCAGGGTACCGTCGCTTTCTGCAAAGCTGGCCGCCGACAGGATCAGGTTGGCCCGATCCATGATCGCGGTACGCTGATGATCAACCACGATCAGGTTGCTGACCTTGGCCAACGCGGCGTCCACTTTTGCCGCCTGCGCATGCCGGTAGAGATCGTTTTCCATCACGATAGCGGTGTCTGCTTCGCCGTTTTCCAGCTGCGACAGCGCCTGATCGAGCGAACCACCGCCAATCATCGACAAACCGATGCTGTTGGCCGCGCTGGCCACGAAGGTGATACCCACATCAGAGCCGCGATCCTTCAGCGCTTTGGCGATGTTGGCCGCCGCTTCGATGATGGCTTCGCTGCCGGCGTTGCTACCGGTGACGATCAGCGGTTTACGTGCGTCGGTCAGCGCCTGCACGATGATATCGACTTTCTTGTTCAGGCCGTCAGCCAAATCGTTGACCGCCGGTGCCGCATTATCCAGCCCGTGGGCGATGGCGAAGCCGAGACGCGCTTGCTCATCCACCGGTGCACGGTAGTTCCACGCAGCGATGTCGTCCAGACGGGTGTTGTCCACGTTGGTGACGAACAGTGGGTACTTGGCATGCTGGCCAATGTTTTGTATCGCGGCAATCTGCCAGTCGGCAACGCGCTGGGCTGCAGCCATGGCGCGAGCCTTGCCCTTCACCGCCTGACGTACCGACAAAGCAATACGTGCGCCGGTTTGGGTCAGATCTTCACCCAGCACCAATACCGCATCGTAGCCTTCAATTTCGCGCAGCGCAGGCGTGTGAACGCCGCTGTTTTGCAGCACGTTCAGCATCAGGTTCAGACGACCCTGTTCCGCCTGTGAAATACCGGTGTAGAAATTCTCGGCACCGACCAGTTCACGCAGTGCGAAGTTGCTTTCCAGACTGGCGCGGGGTGAGCCGATACCGATGGTTTTCTTCGCCTGACGCAGGATGTCCGCCGCGCCCTGCATAGCCTGTTCGGCGTTCAGGGTGATCCAGTCGTTGCCGCGCAGCTGCTGTGGCTGACGTGGACGATCTTTCTGGTTCACGTAGCCATAACCGAAGCGGCCGCGGTCGCACAGGAAGTAGTGGTTCACGCTGCCGTTATAGCGGTTTTCGATGCGACGCAATTCACCATAGCGCTCGCCCGGGCTGGTGTTACAGCCGATGCTGCACTGCTGGCAAATGCTTGGCGCAAACTGCATGTCCCACTTACGGTTATAACGCTCGGAGTGGGTTTTGTCGGTGAACACGCCGGTCGGGCATACTTCTACCAGGTTGCCGGAGAACTCGCTTTCCAGCGTGCCGCTCTCAACACGACCGAAGTAGACGTTATCGTGCGCGCCGTACACACCGAAGTCGGTGCCGTCCGCATAATCCTTGTAATAGCGCACACAACGGTAGCAGGCGATGCAGCGGTTCATCTCATGCGAGATAAACGGCCCCAGTTCCTGGTTATTGTGGGTACGCTTACTGAAGCGGTATTTACGGAAGCTGTGGCCGGTCATTACTGTCATATCCTGCAGGTGACAGTTACCGCCTTCTTCACATACCGGACAGTCGTGCGGGTGGTTGGTCATCAACCACTCAACCACGCTTTCACGGAACTGTTTGGCTTCGGCATCGTCGATGGAAATAAAGGTTCCATCGGATGCCGGTGTCATACAAGACATCACCAAACGGCCACGCGTATCTTCCGCGTTTTGGTATTGCTTTACCGCACATTGGCGGCAAGCGCCGACGCTTCCCAGCGCCGGATGCCAGCAAAAGTAAGGAATATCGAGGCCGAGAGAGAGACAAGCCTGCAACAGGTTGTCAGCTCCATCTACGTCGTATTCTTTGCCGTCTACATGAATCGTAGCCATAGTCAGCATGCTTCCAAGTGGCCTGCCTTGCGGCAGGCGTTAATCAAAAATTCTGGCCGTGTCGTCGGGGCGAGTCGGCTTACCAGCGTTGCTTCAGCAGGTTGTTCGGCTGAATGCCGCCAATCGCATGCGCGTTACTGAAATGCTTCACGGCGATGCCCGCTTCGAACTCTTCACGGAAATATTTAATTGCGCTTTGCAGTGGCTCTACGGCACCTGGCGCGTGGGCGCAGAAGGTTTTGCCCGGGCCGAGGGAACGGCACAGCTGCTCGAGGGTTTCGATATCCCCCGGCTGCCCTTGGCCATTTTCCAACGCACGCAGGATCTTCACGCTCCACGGCAGGCCGTCACGGCATGGCGTACACCAACCGCAGGACTCGCGAGCGAAGAACTCTTCCAGGTTGCGCACCAACGGAACCATACCGATTTCGTGGTCCACCGCCATCGCCAGCGCGGTGCCAAGACGGCTGCCAGCTTTACCGATGTTCTCGAAGTCCATCGGCAAATCGAGATGATCGGCAGTCAGGAAGTCGGTCCCTGCACCACCTGGCTGCCAGGCTTTGAAACGCAGTCCGTCACGCATGCCACCGGCGTAATCTTCCAGAATTTCACGTGCGGTGGTACCAAACGGCAGCTCCCAAACGCCTGGGTTTTTCACCCGGCCGGAGAAGCCCATCAGTTTGGTCCCGGCGTCGTTACTTTTGCCGGCGGAGATCCCCTTGTACCAGTCAATGCCGTTCGCCAGAATGGCCGGCACGTTACACAGGGTTTCTACGTTGTTAACGCAGGTCGGTTTGCCCCATACGCCGGAGGAAGCCGGGAATGGTGGCTTGGAGCGCGGGTTGGCGCGGCGGCCTTCCAGCGAGTTAATCAGCGCGGTTTCTTCGCCGCAGATGTAGCGACCGGCACCGGTATGAACAATCAGCTCGAAGTCGAAACCGCTGCCCATGATGTTCTTGCCCAGATACCCGGCTTCGGTAGCTTCGGCAATCGCACGGCGCAAATGCACCGCCGCTTCGATGTACTCACCGCGCAGGAAGATATAGCCGCGGTAAGCCTTCAGCGCGAAAGCCGAGATCAGCATGCCTTCCACCAACAGGTGCGGCATTTGTTCCATCAGCAAGCGGTCTTTGTAGGTGCCCGGCTCCATTTCATCGGCGTTACACAACAGGTAACGGATGTTCATGGATTCGTCTTTCGGCATCAGGCTCCACTTCAGACCGGTGGAGAAACCTGCGCCGCCGCGGCCTTTCAACCCGGCGTCTTTCACCAGGTTGACGATCTCGTCCGGAGCCAGGCCTTTAATGGCCTTTTCGGCGCCCGCATAGCCGTTTTTGCTGCGGTATTCATCCAGCCAGACCGGCTGTTTGTCATCGCGCAGTCGCCAGGTCAGCGGGTGCATTTCGGGAGTGCGTACAATGTCTTTAATCATTGATACTGCTCCAGTAGCGTCTCGATATCTTCAGGCTTCAGCTGACTGTGAGTGTCCTCATCAATCATCATGGTCGGCCCTTTATCGCAGTTGCCCAGACAGCAGGTTGGCAGCAGAGTGAAGCGACCATCAAAGGTGGTTTGACCCGGTTTGATGCTCAGCTTCTTCTCGATGGCGGCCTGAATGCCCTGGTAACCGGTGATGTGACAAACAACGCTGTCACAATAACGGATCACGTGACGTCCTACTGGCTGACGGAAAATCTGGCTGTAGAACGTGGCCACGCCTTCTACGTCGCTGGCAGGAATGCCCAGCACTTCCGCGATGGCATAAATCGCACCGTCCGGAACCCAGCCGCGCTGCTTCTGCACAATTTTCAGTGCTTCGATTGAGGCGGCGCGTGGATCCTCGTAATGGTGCTTTTCGTGCTCGATCGCATCACGTTCTTCCGCGCTCAGCTCAAATGCATCAACGCCGCTCTGAGGAGCGGCCGCATTGATGGGTTCAAGCGCTTCGTTATTCGCGTGATTGTCTTTTTGATCATGCATAGTTAGCGGTCCACATCTGACATTACAAAATCGATACTACCCAGATAGACGATCAGGTCGGAGACCAGGCTGCCACGGATTACCGCTGGGATTTGCTGCAGGTGCGCGAAGCTTGGCGTACGTACCCGGGTGCGGTAGCTCATGGTGCTGCCGTCGCTGGTCAGGTAGTAGCTGTTGATCCCTTTGGTGGCTTCAATCATCTGGAATGATTCGTTGGCTGGCATCACCGGGCCCCAGGAAACCTGCAGGAAGTGGGTGATCAGCGTTTCAATGTGCTGCAGCGTACGCTCTTTCGGCGGCGGCGTGGTCAGCGGGTGATCGGCCTTGAACGGGCCTTCCGGCATGTTGTTCAGGCACTGCTCAAGGATGCGCAGACTCTGGCGCAGCTCTTCTACCTTCAGCATCACGCGGGTGTAGCAGTCGCTGTTGCCGTCGCCGACCGGGATTTCGAAGTCGAAATTCTCATAGCCGGAATACGGACGCCATTTGCGCACGTCGAACTCGATACCGGTGGCGCGCAGGCCGGCGCCGGTCACGCCCCACTCCAATGCCTCTTTGGCATTGTAGGATGCAACACCCACGGAACGGCCTTTCAGGATGCTGTTCTTCAGCGCAGCCTTGACGTAGGAATCCAGGCGTTTTGGCATCCACTCCAGGAATTCACGCAGCAGACGATCCCAACCGCGCGGCAGATCGTGTGCAACACCGCCAATACGGAACCAGGCCGGGTGCATACGGAAACCGGTGATCGCTTCCACCAGATCGTAAATTTTCTGACGGTCGGTAAAGGCGAAGAACACCGGGGTCATGGCGCCGACGTCTTGAATGAACGTACTGATGTACAGCAGGTGGCTGTTGATGCGGAACAGTTCGGACAGCATCACGCGGATAGTGTCAACGCGCTCCGGCACCTTGATACCGGCCAGCTTTTCAACCGCCAACACGTAAGGCATTTCGTTCACGCAGCCGCCGAGGTACTCGATACGGTCGGTGTACGGAATGTAGCTGTGCCAGGACTGACGCTCGCCCATTTTCTCGGCGCCACGGTGGTGGTAACCGATATCCGGAACGCAGTCGACGATCTCTTCGCCATCCAGTTGCAGAATGATACGGAATGCACCGTGCGCAGATGGGTGGTTCGGGCCAAGGTTGAGGAACATGAAGTCCTCGTTCTCGGTGCCACGCTTCATGCCCCAGTCTTCCGGCTTGAAGGTCAGCGCTTCCATTTCCAGATCTTCTTTCTGTTTGGTCAACACAAAGGGATCGAACTCGGTGGCGCGCGCCGGGTAATCCTTACGCAGCGGGTGGCCTTCCCAGGTTTGCGGCATCATGATGCGCGTCAGGTGCGGGTGGCCGTCGAAGGTAATACCGAACATTTCCCAGGTTTCACGCTCATACCAGTTGGCATTAGGGAAAACCTTGGTTGCTGTGGGCACGTGCAGGTCTTTTTCAGACAGCGCCACTTTCAGCATGATATCGCGGTTGCGTTCGATAGAAATCAGATGGTAGAAAACAGAAAAATCCGCGGCCGGCAAACCGTCGCGGTGGGTGCGAAGACGTTCGTCCACGCCATGCAGATCGAACAGCATGACGTAAGGCTTCGGCTGTTTTCTCAAAAACGTCATTACTTCCAGTAACTGGTCAGGCTTGACCCATACCACGGGCATTCCGGTACGGGAGGGCTGAACAGTGAAGGCTTCCGGCCCAAAACGGTTGCGCAGTTCGCCAATCACCGGATCGTCGAGGTGATCTCGGGTCTGCCAGGCCGGCAAGGCGTCGTGCGTCGTTGAATCTGTCATAATTTTTTTTCACCACACTAAAGGGTTATTTCGCCGCAAGTTCACTTTTCGCTGTGTTAACCAATAGCGCACTAAGATGGACGTTAAATGAACGTCTTAAATCTCGTCAGGCGTCCGAAGGTTGGTCACCGCGATACGCTCGCCGTGTTTACGCTCTCTTTCAGACTGCATATTGGCGCGGTAAACGCCCTGATCGCCAACAACCCAGGACAGCGGACGGCGTTCTTTACCGATCGATTCCTGCAGCAGCATCAGCGCCTGCATGTAAGCCTCTGGACGCGGTGGACAACCCGGGATATACACATCGACCGGCAAGAATTTGTCCACGCCCTGCACGACGGAATAGATATCGTACATGCCGCCGGAGTTGGCACAGGCGCCCATGGAGATCACCCACTTAGGCTCCAGCATCTGTTCGTACAGGCGCTGAATAACCGGGGCCATCTTGGTAAAGCAGGTACCGGCTACGACCATCAGGTCAGCCTGACGCGGCGAAGCACGCAATACTTCGGCACCAAAACGAGCCACGTCGTGAACGGCGGTAAACGACGTCACCATCTCCACGTAACAGCACGAAAGGCCAAAGTTATAGGGCCAAATAGAGTTTTTACGCCCCCAGTTCACCATGTCATGCAATGCATGTTCGAGTTTACCCATGTAAACCGTGCGGTGAACCTGTTGATCCAGGGGATCGGCGACGACCTCCTGTTTTTGCAGGGGGTAACGGTCGTTCTCACCGTTCGGGTCTATGCGGGTGAGCGTATAGTCCATCTTAATGCCTCGTTTTTTACCGACTACTGCGGATGACTGTTGGTGTTAGTGATCGTGCCTGGTTTACTCAGACGTTTGGAACGCGACGGTGTCCAGTCCAATGCGCCGATACGCACCAGATAAAACAGACCGGCCAATAGCACCAAAATGAAAATGGCGGCTTCGATGAAGCCAACCCAACCGCTCTCGCGAATGGAGACCGACCAGGCGTACAGGTACAAGGCTTCAACATCGAAAATAACGAAGAACATGGCGACCAGGTAGAACTTGGCGGACAGACGCATACGCGCCGTGCCGACAGAGTCGATGCCTGATTCAAACGGGGTATGTTTGGCACGCGCACGGGCTCTCCCACCCAGGAAGAACGCGCCCAGCAGCATTAAACCGCAAAGCCCGATAGCCACGACAAAAAATACGGCGAACGCCCAGTGATGAGCGATAACTTCAGTGGTTGTTGACATACTCTATGCTTACTCATCAAAAGTGGCGTCGATCGCTCTGCTCTTGTATCTGGCAGTTAGTGCACCACATCGATTTAAGGGAAGGATAAATAAACCACACAAACAAACTGCTTTTACAGCGAGTTAGGCAGCGTTTTACTGTGGGCTTTTTACTCCTTTCTATAACCTTTTGTCAACTTTGACAAAAGTATCTACACACTAGTTTACATACGTATCATTTAATTAACATTTGATGCGCCTAGCTTAGGCTAAATCGTGTCAGTTAATTGCCGTGTAGAAACAGATAGATATAAACCAACATGCACATTTCAGTTTTACTATACCATTGTCTCAGGAATCTCCTGTTCTTCCACTCACTACCTAGGGGTATTTTTTTGATCCAGGACACGTTTTCAGCATAAAACCTCAAAAAAAGTGTGGCCCTTTAATAAATTTTGTCAATTCTGGCGGTAAAAATTGCCGTGACACGCTATCAAAATAACCCTATTTATTCCAGGTCTTTAGCAGCGAAATTAATCGTTCAAAAAAACAGCGAAAGTCATTTTTTTCGTCTGATAACCGTTCTCATTACCCGGCAAAACTTAAATAAATACCCACTTCGATATCTGAATAAAACGAACTCGACATAAATAAAACTTTTACCGAATTTTGGCCAAAAAAAACCTCCGCCGAAGCAGAGGTTTTATCATTCCGTTTTAACGCGTTTCGGCGTTATTCTTCATCATCAACCAAACAAGCATCATCTTGCAACGATGCCCCAGGTCCGTTGAAGCTGTAGTTGTCATTGCCATTCTGCATAGCGCTGAAAATCGCCATAGCCAGCTCGTTACCGCACTGGGAGTCTTTGCACAGGCTATATTGAGTATCAGGAAGTGCTGGCAACCCTTCCGCTGTGCCAAGCACTCGCAGATCCGGACTCATCATTTCGATAGGACGAACGGTAATACCCAGACCGGCCTTGCAGGCAGCGCGAACGGCGGAAAGCGTCGAAGCCACATAGGCGATCCGCCATGGGATCCCAGCGTCGTCCAGGTGTTTGATCGCCATCGCGCGGAACGGACTTGGATCGTCCATCACCACCAACGGGATCGGCTCACCGGCCTGGAAATAGTAATCCGCCGCGCAATACCACAGGGTTGGCGAAGTACGCAGCACAATGTGCGGACGATCGGCTGTCGCTGCCGCTAGAGTGGTAATCGCCAGATCAACTTCACCGTTTTCCAACATGTCGATCATGAACGAGCTCGGCTTTACCCGAACGTCAATCGCCAGTTTTGGATACACCGACGTGACGCGGTTTAGCAGGAAAGGCAGGATGGTATCGGCGGTATCGTCGGAAGCGCCAATAGTCAGAACACCCTTTATATTGTTATACATCAATGAAGTACAAGCTTCGTCGTTGAAACGCAGGATTTTCCTGGCGTAACCGAGAAGCTGAATACCGTGTTCGGTCAGTAATTTGTTGCGCCCATGACGGGCAAACAACTCTTTGCCAACCAGCTGCTCTAACCGCTGCATTTGTTGGCTGACGGCTGATTGAGTACGACAAACGGCGACTGCCGCCGCCGCAAAGGTATTCAAATCAGCAACAGCTACAAAGGTTCTTAGCAGATCGAGGTCGAGATTGAGTATCGGACGATTTGCAGTTGTCATAGTGTTTTCTTCACTTTTTGAATTCTAATTTACAAACTACCCTGGTGTGTTTCTAAGACATCGTTTAAAGGGCGATGTCAGACATGACAGTACCCCACTCATTAGTGGAGGGCAAAAAAATTACTTTTATTTCGTTACCTCTATCGCCTTTTAAAATGTGATCTATCGTAAATGCTTATCGAATGCCGTACTTTATATGTGGTGAAAGTGTTTGATTTTGACCGGGCTAAATATTTTACTCATTCAACGCGTGAGATTTCCACACCAATCGTGCTGCACAACCCCCGCATCCAGACTGGCCTCAGCGTCATTTTATATACTGAAAAGTAAGTAGCTCGCAGCGTAACGTTCGGTTCATTTTTTCACGACTTTAATAAATTCAACCAGTAACATTTTATGCGTGAATAAATCTCTAATAACTACTTAAACGCTGCTTAAGATAGAAACTGAAATATGGCTAATGTAATTCATTGTTGTCTTTCAGTGTGGATCGCCGATTGCCATCCCGCTATCAGACTACTCCGGCATTATCATTTCTTTACATTTTAACTTCTTTAATCTCTGGCGCCGCTTAACAGTTTTCCAAGTTTCCTTTCTCACACGGCGTGAGTGTGGGTAATTATGACTGTACGCCACCCGACAAGCAGAACAAAAAACCAAATAAATAAAAAATTGCAATATTAAAAACCACAAAAACACTTTAATATTGCTTATCTCACTTGGGTTCCTGCGTTCCCCCCTGCGTTTGCACCAAAGGCGTGCATGGCCCTTCAAAAGCGCCCGCGCCAGGAGTACATTGGGCAGGTTGCGGTGTTCCACGGTAGGAACGCCCCCATCCCAGCAAAAGGCTCAACTTTTTATGTCCCCCATTGAGAAATCCAGCAAACTGGACAACGTCTGCTATGACATTCGTGGCCCGGTGCTCAAAGAAGCTAAACGTCTTGAAGAAGAAGGCAACAAAGTCCTTAAACTGAACATTGGCAACCCTGCCCCTTTCGGTTTCGATGCTCCTGATGAAATCCTGGTCGACGTGATCCGCAATTTGCCCACGGCGCAAGGCTATTCTGATTCCAAAGGACTCTTCTCGGCGCGCAAAGCGATTATGCAGCACTACCAGGCCCGCAACATACGCGACGTTACCGTTGAGGATATCTACATTGGCAACGGGGTTTCCGAGCTAATCGTGCAATCCATGCAGGCGTTGCTCAATAGCGGTGACGAAATGCTGGTGCCGGCGCCGGATTACCCACTGTGGACCGCGGCAGTTTCGCTGTCCGGCGGTAAAGCCGTGCATTATCTGTGCGATGAGCAAGCCGGCTGGTTCCCGGATCTGGATGACATCATCAGCAAGATCACTCCACGCACCCGCGGCATCGTGATCATCAACCCGAACAACCCAACCGGTGCGGTGTACAGCAAGGCCTTGCTGGAGCAGATCGTCGAGATCGCCCGTCAGCACAACCTGATCATCTTCTCCGATGAGATTTACGACAAAATTCTGTATGACGAAGCCGAACACCATTCGATCGCCGCGCTGGCACCGGACCTGCTGACCGTCACCTTTAACGGATTGTCCAAAACTTACCGTGTGGCGGGTTTCCGTCAGGGTTGGATGGTGCTGAACGGGCCGAAAAAACACGCCAAAGGCTATATCGAAGGCCTGGAAATGCTGGCGTCGATGCGTCTGTGCGCTAACGTACCGATGCAGCACGCTATTCAAACCGCACTGGGCGGTTACCAAAGCATCAGCGAATTTATTCAACCCGGCGGCCGTCTGTATGAACAGCGTAATCGCACCTGGGAACTGTTGAACGAAATCCCAGGGGTTTCCTGCGTGAAACCTCAGGGCGCGCTGTATATGTTCCCACGCATCGATGCCAAACGTTTTAATATTCACGACGATCAGAAATTGGTGCTGGATCTGCTGCTGCAGGAAAAAGTGCTGCTGGTGCAGGGCAGCGCCTTCAACTGGCCGTACCCGGATCATGTGCGCATCGTTACGCTGCCGCGCGTAGATGAACTGGAAATGGCGGTCGGCAAACTGGGCCGCTTCCTGGAAGGCTATCGTCAATAGTCATGATGGGCGCAGCCTGCTGCGCCCTTCTCCCCCATCACCGCACTGCCTGAGTTGCATAACCCGCCATCACTGCTCACAATGGAACCCTCACTTGCCGTTGTATAAGAGAGCACCATGAGCCAGAGCCACTTTTTTGCCCATCTGTCACGTTTGAAACTGATTAACCGCTGGCCGCTGATGCGCAATGTACGTACCGAGAACGTTTCCGAGCACAGCCTGCAGGTGGCATTTGTCGCCCATGCGCTGGCGGTGATCAAGAACCGGAAGTTCAATGGCAACCTGAGTGCCGAGCGTGTCGCCCTGCTGGCGATGTACCACGATGCCAGTGAAGTGATCACCGGCGATATGCCGACGCCGATCAAATACTACAATCCGCAGATCGCCCACGAGTACAAGAAGATCGAAAAGATCGCCCAGCAGAAACTGCTGGATATGATCCCGGCCGAATTGCGCAACGATTTCCGCTCGATTCTCGACGAGCACTATTACACCGAAGACGAAAAGTTGGTGGTGAAGCAGGCCGATGCGCTGTGCGCCTACCTGAAGTGTCTGGAGGAGCTGTCTGCCGGCAATAACGAATTCAAGCTGGCGAAGGCGCGATTGGACAAGACCTTGCAGCAGCGCAGCAGCCCGGAAATGGACTATTTCATGAACGTGTTTATTCCCAGCTTTAGCCTGTCGCTGGACGAAATCAGCCTCGACTCCTCTCTGTAAATCTTATGGCGCAGCACGCTGCGCCGTTAAAAAGCATACAGCCAGGGCACGATAATCACGCTAACCAGCATCACAAACAGCGTGAACGGCACGCCCATACGCACAAAATCACCGAACTTATAGTTCCCTGGCCCCAACACCAACGTGTTCACCGGTGAAGAAACCGGTGTCATAAAGGCCGCCGAAGCGGCAATGGCGATAATCATGGCAAACGGGTACGGTGACACCCCCATTTCGCGGGCGGCGGCAATGGCGATCGGCGCCATCAACACCGCGGTTGCCGTATTGGAGATAAACAACCCAATAGTGGCGCACAGAACAAACAGGCACACCAGCATCACCCTTGGCCCGGCACCGCCGGCAACGTCCATTAACCCGCGTACGATCAAATCCACCCCGCCAGTCTTCTGCAATGCCTGAGCAAAGGGCATCATGCCGACAATCAAAATAATGCTCGGCCAGTGGATCGATTTGTAGGCACTTTCCATGTCGATACAGCGGAACTTACCCATCAGCAGGCAGGCAATCAATGCGGCGATCGGATTGGGGATCTCGTCGGTCAGCATCATCGCCACCATCAATGCCAGACAGAATAATGCGTGCGGCGCCTGGGTGATGGCTGGTGCAACCTCGTCGACCTCGGCGGGCAGATTGAGCACGATAAAATCGTGGGTTTTCGCCTGCAGCTGGCGAATCGCCTTCCAGTCGCCAATCACCAACAGAATGTCGCCCAACGCCAGGGGCTCATCCACCAGCTTGCCCGCCAGGGTTTCGCCATTGCGGCGGATCCCCACCACGTTCAGATCGTAACGGCTGCGAAAGGCGGATTCGCGCAGGCTTTTGCCCAACAGCGTCGAGTCAGGAATCAACGACACTTCCGCCATACCGACGTTGCGCGACTGCTCGGAAAAATAGTCGCCGCGCAGAACCATCGGTTCCAGTTGCTGCTCACTGCAAAATTCCCGTAAATCGACCTGGCTGTCCGACATGTCGAGCAGCAGCACATCGCCTTCGCGCAGCTCGGTGCTGCCGGATGCGCTGACCATTACCCGCCGAAAGCGCTTCCAGCGTTCAATGCCCACCACATTGGCGCCGTAGCGAGCACGCAGGTGCAGTTCGTCAAGGGAATGTCCCACCAGCGGCGAACCGCTGCGCAGCGCCAGCCGACGCGCCCGGCCGGTCAGCTTGTAGTCACGGATCAAATCGCGGAAAGTGCGTCGCTGCCAGGTTTCGCGCGCCTTATCGCCGTCTTCATTACCCAGCCAACGGCGAGCCACCAGCATATAGCCCACGCCCAACACCAGCACCGCCAGGCCTACCGGCGTCACACCGAAGAAGCCAAAACCGCTGATGCCTTCGCGCACCAGCTCGCTGTTTACCACCATGTTCGGCGGGGTCGCCACCAGGGTCATCATGCCGCTGATCAGGCCGGCAAAGCTCAGTGGCATCATCAACCTTCCCGGGGCAATTTTCATTCGCACCGCCACGCTGAGCACTACCGGGATAAAAATTGCCACCACGCCGGTCGAGCTCATGAATGCCCCCAGGCCGGCGACGGTGACCATCAGCAACATCAGCATTTTGGTTTCGCTACTGCCGGCGACCTTCACCAGCCAGTCTCCCACCTGATAAGCCACCCCGGTACGCACCAGCCCTTCACCAATCACGAACAGCGCAGCAATCAGGATCACGTTGGGGTCGCTGAACCCGACCGTGGCCTCCGGCAGGGTCAGGGTACCGCTCAGCACAAAGGCGATGATCACCAGCAACGCCACTACGTCCATACGCAGTTTATTGGTGGTAAACAACACAATGGCAATCAACAGTAAACTCAGCACCCACAGTAATTCGCTGTTCAAAACGGCCTCACCCGGCAGAGATATCCAAGGGCTTAAAAATTAGCATAAAAAAACCCCGCGGGTGCGGGGTCTAATCAATTTGGGTGAAGATAGCGCGTTACGCCACCAGGTTAATCGCGGCGCCCTGCTCCGTTTTGCTCACGGCGATCTGCTCAAGCGATGACAGCAGCAGATCGACCTGATCCAACTTTGGCGCATCGGCTGGAGCATTGACGGCAATCACCTGGCAGCCTGCGGCCAACCCGGAAAGAATGCCGGCAGCGGCGTCTTCCACCACCACACAATCTTGCGGTGCCAACCCCAGGCGCTCAGCCCCCAGCAGGTACGCATCCGGCTGCGGCTTGCCCTTTTTCACCTGCTCGGCAGTAATGAAAACCTCCGGCTGTGGTAGGCCACCGGCGTTCCGCCGAGCGGTAGCTACCGGGATCGAGCCGGAAGTGACGATCGCCCAGGGAATGTCGAGTTGATTCAAGCGCGCCAGCAAGGCAGCAGCGCCGGGCAGTGCGGTAACGCCCTCGGTGTCCTGCGCTTCCACCTGTTCCAGCAGCAGAAACTCCTGCTGGATCGCCGCCTCGCTTTCACCCGGCATAAAATGACGCAACGAGGTAATGGCCTGTTTACCATGAATAAAATCCAGCACGTCCTGCGGATCAACGCCGCGGCGTTTGGCCCAGTTAACCCAGGCGCGCTCTACCGCAGGCAATGAATCCACCAACGTCCCATCAAGATCGAACAGAAAACCCTTACACTCCACAGGAAACCTCTTTTAATCAGGCATTGATAATTTGCGCTATCTCAACGGCGCTCAAGTGATACTGGCGTGGACATGACAGCCAGATAGCCAGCATACGCTGGTACTTTTCCCACATTTTGGTTTGGGCGTTGAAGCCGTGGCTGCCGGAATCGAAATGAGTATAGCGCCCCTCGGTGTTAACCAGGAAACGCACGTAGCTCAGATGGCGCGCCTCGGTCGCGGCGTCAAAGCCGAGAAACGCCAGGCGGCGGGCTTCAATACCTTGTTTGTCTTTCAGATTGTCCCAGGAAACCTGCAGCGCGTGGTGCATTTCCATCACGTTGATAATGGTGCGGCACACGTCTTCGCTCATTTCGCCGAAGTCGCGATCCAGCTCGCGCATCTGCAGGCCAAAACCGCGTTCGATAATGGTCTGCAAGCGACGGTAACGTTCGGCGTTATCCGGATCCAGCAGGGTCATCATCTTGTATTGGTTCGACAGGATCAGGCGTTGGGCGTGGGTCATTTCCATTATAATTTCCTCGATAAATTACTCATGGCGAAAGCATCGCACAGCGCAATATCACAGGAAATCACAACTCGCCGGTTCTTTGATTTGAACGGGGGTTATTGGCCAGAACGCTAAAATGGCCGCCGGCAATACGGCCATTTTTAGTGTTAAAGGTCATCCAGGAAGGTTTTATCCAGCTGCTTGAAGGCGCGCTTCAGCAGGTCTGCCAACGACTGGTAGGTTGGCGTGCCTTCTACCGGCGCGACGGCCTGACCGGCTTCCGTCAGCTTGTTGCGTACCTCATGGAACCACTGCAGCAGCGTGGGCGGCAACGGGGTAACCGAACGACGGCCCAACCACCACAGACCCTGCATCGGCATGCTGCAGGCAAACAGTGCGGTGGCGATCGCCGGGCCCAGTTGGCCCCCCAGGGCAATCTGCCAGGTCAGGGTAAACACTGCCAGCGGCGGCATAAAGCGGACGGCAAAGCGGGTGGCACTCGCAACGCGATTCTCCGGAAAGACCGGAGCCAGACGTTTGTCTGACGGCCAGGTTTTCATGTAATGCTGCCCGCGCTGGAAGACCTGAAACCAGCTTACGGAACCGGACGGTTTGCTCGTCATCGCGTACCTCAACGTCACAAAGAAAAATAAGGGCACGGCCAACACATACTAAAAAATTTGAAGCTTTAAATTTATTTTGTGTTTGCCTCGGGCTATCGGTATCCTAGGCCGGCCTTTTGGCCGGTAGAAGATGACAATAATTCTGTCAACTTTTAGCCCTATAAAAATCAAGATTATTTAAACCGCAGAGAAATCATCGGTTTTTTCATCGTCATGTGGTTTGTGCAATTCACATGATGTTAATCATAAATGTCAACGGCATTATGCGCTACGCTTGTTGTCTGATTGACGATTAATTCACCACGTGTTTTGGTATTTCCTTTAACAACACGAACTATTTAAGTAGGTACTTCCATGTCGAGTAAGCTAGTACTGGTCCTGAACTGCGGCAGTTCTTCCCTGAAGTTCGCTATCATCGATGCTGTCAACGGTGAAGAACACCTCTCCGGCCTGGCCGAATGTTTCCACCTGCCTGAGGCTCGCCTCAAGTGGAAGATGGACGGCGCCAAACACGAAGCGGCTCTGGGTGCCGGCGCTGCGCACAGCGAAGCACTGAACTACATTGTTAATACTATTCTGGCACAAAAACCGGAGCTTTCTGCACAGCTGACCGCTATCGGTCACCGCATTGTGCACGGCGGCGAGAAGTTCACTTCTTCTGCCGTAATCAATGACGAAGTCTTGCAGGGTATCAAAGATTCGGTGCCATTTGCACCACTGCATAACCCAGCGCACCTGATCGGTATCGCTGAGGCATTGAAATCCTTCCCTAAACTGGCGGATAAAAACGTTGCCGTGTTCGACACCGCGTTCCACCAGACCATGCCGGAAGAATCCTACCTGTACGCCCTGCCGTACAGCCTGTACCGCGACCACAGCGTTCGTCGCTATGGCGCACACGGCACCAGCCACTTCTACGTAACTCAAGAAGCTGCGAAAGTGCTGAACAAGCCGGTTGAAGAAGTTAACCTGATCACCTGCCACCTGGGCAACGGCGGTTCCGTAACCGCAGTGCGCAACGGCAAATGCGTTGACACTTCTATGGGTCTGACCCCGCTGGAAGGCCTGGTCATGGGCACCCGCAGCGGTGACATCGATCCGGCGATCATCTTCCACCTGCACGACTCTCTGGGCATGAGCGTTGATCAAATCAACAAAATGCTGACCAAAGAATCCGGCCTGCTGGGCCTGACCGAAGTCACCAGCGACTGCCGTTACGTTGAAGACAACTACGCAACCAAAGCCGATGCAAAACGCGCTATGGACGTATTCTGCCACCGTCTGGCCAAGTACATCGGCGCTTACAGCGCACTGATGGACGGCCGTCTGGACGCGGTGATCTTCACCGGCGGCATCGGCGAAAACGCCGGTATGGTGCGTGAGCTGACCCTGGACAAACTGGGCCTGCTGGGCTTCGAGATTGACCACGAACGCAACATGGCCGCTCGCTTCGGTAAATCCGGCGCCATCACCAAAGACGGCAGCCGCCTGGCGCTGGTTATCCCGACCAACGAAGAGTTGGTCATCGCGCAAGACGCATCCCGTCTGACCGCGTAACGCTCTCCGACACCGTCAGCCCAGGCTGACGGTGCTGTTTTAGCCTCATGTTAATTCGTGAAGAGGACTATTCTGTGTCACGTACAATTATGTTGATCCCCACCGGCACCAGCGTCGGCCTGACCAGCGTCAGCCTGGGTGTCATCCGCTCCATGGAGCAAAAAGGCGTTAGCCTGAGCGTGTTCAAACCTATCGCTCAACCACGCACCGGCGGCGACTCGCTCGACCAGACCACCACCATCATCCGCAGCAGCAACTCCACCATCACGGCGGCCGAACCGCTGCGCATGAGCTACGTTGAAGGCCTGCTGAGCTCCAACCAGCAAGACGTGCTGATGGAAGAGATCGTGGCGCGCTATCACGAGAACACCAAAGACGCGGAAGTGGTGCTGATCGAAGGCCTGGTGCCGACCCGTAAACACCAGTTCGCCAACGCGCTCAACTATGAAATCGCCAAGACCCTGAATGCGGAAATCGTTTTTGTACTGGCACTGGGCAATGATTCCCCGGCTCAGTTGAAAGAGCGCATCGAGCTGGCTCGCAGCAGCTTCGGCGGCAGCAAGAACAAAAACATCACCGGCGTGATCATCAACAAGCTGAACGCCCCGGTTGACGAGCAGGGCCGCACCCGTCCTGACCTGTCCGAGATCTTCGACGACTCCACCAAGGCCAGCGTAACCAACGTTGACCCGGCGCAACTGTTCGCCAACAGCCCGCTGCCGGTGCTGGGCTGCGTGCCGTGGAGCTTCGACCTGATCGCGACCCGCGCTATCGACATGGCCCGTCACCTGAAGGCCACCGTGGTCAATGAAGGCGACATCATGACCCGTCGCGTGAAGTCTGTAACCTTCTGTGCGCGCAGCATTCCGCACATGCTGGAACACTTCCGTCCGGGTTCACTGCTGGTCACCTCGGCAGACCGTCCTGACGTGCTGGTTTCTGCCTGTCTGGCCGCGATGAACGGCGTGGAAATCGGCGCAGTGCTGCTGACCGGCGGCTACGCTATCGACGAGCCAATCAGAAAGCTGTGTGAACGTGCGTTCCAAACCGGCCTGCCGGTCTTTATGGTCGAAACCAACACCTGGCAGACCTCGCTGAGCCTGCAAAGCTTCAACCTCGAAGTGCCGGCGGACGACCACCAGCGCATCGAGAAAGTGCAGAACTACGTGGCCAGCCACATCAACGCCGAATGGATCGAGTCACTGACTGCGACCTCCGAGCGTTCGCGTCGCCTGTCTCCACCGGCGTTCCGCTATGAGCTGACCGAGCTGGCGCGTAAAGCCGGCAAACGCATCGTGCTGCCGGAAGGCGACGAGCCGCGTACCGTGAAAGCGGCGGCTATCTGCGCCGAACGTGGTATCGCTGAGTGCGTGCTGCTGGGCAACCCGGAAGAGATCCAGCGCGTTGCCGCTGCGCAGGGCGTTGAGCTCGGCAAAGGCATCGAAATTGTTGATCCGGTCGCCGTGCGCGAGCAGTACGTTCCACGTCTGGTTGAGCTGCGTAAGAGCAAGGGCATGACCGAAGTGGTTGCGCGCGAGCAACTGGAAGATAACGTGGTTCTCGGCACCCTGATGCTGGAGAAAGGCGAAGTCGACGGCCTGGTTTCAGGCGCGGTTCACACCACCGCCAACACCATCCGTCCACCGCTGCAGCTGATCAAAACGGCACCGGGCAGCTCGCTGGTGTCCTCCGTGTTCTTCATGCTGCTGCCTGACCAGGTTCTGGTATACGGCGACTGTGCGATCAACCCGGACCCAACCGCAGAACAACTGTCTGAAATCGCGATTCAGTCGGCAGATTCCGCTGCGGCCTTCGGTATCGAACCACGCGTTGCCATGATCTCCTACTCCACCGGCAATTCCGGCGCGGGTAGCGACGTTGAGAAAGTGCGTGAAGCGACCCGTCTGGCGCAGGAAAAACGTCCTGACCTGATCATCGACGGCCCACTGCAGTACGACGCCGCCATCATGGCCGACGTCGCCAAGTCCAAAGCGCCAAACTCTCCGGTTGCAGGCCAGGCTACCGTGTTCATCTTCCCAGACCTGAACACCGGTAACACCACCTACAAAGCGGTACAGCGTTCTGCTGACCTGGTGTCCATCGGGCCAATGCTGCAAGGCATGCGCAAGCCGGTGAACGACCTGTCACGTGGCGCACTGGTAGACGACATCGTTTATACCGTCGCCCTGACCGCCATTCAGTCTTCCCAGGCTGATGCAGCAGCAGTCAAAGCCTGATAATCCCCGGATTATCAGATAAAAAAAACCGGTCAATTGACCGGTTTTTTTATTTGCGCGAACGCATCAGGCATTTTCATCGCTATCGCGCAACGGCTTGCCATAGGCCTGTTCGTTGTTGCGCGTCAGCCATAGCGACAGCGCTTTTAGCGAGTCCGGCGTGAATTCGTCGCAGCGGGCGGTGATTTCTTCCGGCGTCAGCCAGCTAACCTCAACCACTTCTTCTTCCTGCAGTGCAAATGGGCCATGCGAGACACAGCTGAACAGCGCACCCCACACCCGGCACTGCTCTTCTTCAAAGTAGAACAGCCCGTGCTCGGCAAAAGGCACACCGGCAATGCCCAGTTCCTCTTCCGCCTCGCGGCGAGCGGAGTCAAGCACGTTCTCCCCGCTTTGCACTACGCCACCGGCAGTGGCGTCCAGCCAACCCGGATAGAAATCTTTAATGTCGGTGCGACGCTGCACCAGAATTTTTCCCATTCCATCATGCACCACAATATAGGTAGCACGATGACGCAGCCGTTGAGCACGCATCTGTTGGCGACTGGATTGAGCAATCACTTCATTTTGCTCGTTGACGATATCAACCCACTCGGTATCTGCAGCCTGACCCTGTTCCGCCATCCTCTAAAACCTTCTATTTTGGCGCGATGCATCCCGCGCACTGGTTAATCAATGAGTGTTTTTCAAAGATTTTTATTGTGTGTGTATAAATTAGTGCGTTAATGCCACCTCTGCAACAGCCTTGCCGCCGTCCAAAGTGACCACACTTAAAATGCCGTCCTCCAGTATGCCATAGCTGGCGGGAAAGCCCCCTTTCGGAATGCTGACCGACCCTGGATTAAAGCAGTAAATTTCGCCCTGCCGTTCCGCCTGCGGTAAATGGCTGTGCCCATAGACCAGCACATCACCGGCAGATAACGGTGGCAGTGCGGAGGGATGATAAAGGTGTCCGTGGGTTAAAAACAATCGTCTTTTTTGCAATAGCACCTGCTGCCAAGACGCGGTGATGGGAAATGACAATAACATCTGATCAACTTCACTGTCACAGTTGCCGCGAACGGCGATGATCTTGTCGCTATAGCGATTCAATTGTTCAGCAACCTGCGCCGGTTGATAGCCCGCTGGCAGCGCATTTCGCGGCCCGTGATTCAGCAAATCACCCAGCAGGATCAGCCAGTCGGCACCGCTTTGCTCAAAACGTTCCAGCACGCTTTCGGTGGGGGGTAGCGAACCGTGTATATCGGAGGCGAATATCAGCTTCATAACCTTTCCTTTGGCAGGGAAATAACGGCTATTTTATCGCAGTGGCCAGCGACGGCAAGGCTGCCGAGGAAGCGATTCCTGAAGACCCGGAATTGTGATGCATGTTGTAGAGATAGCATCAGACGAATCTCACATAGCCTGCTATTCTTAGCTGCTATTGTTGGTAACCCTATAGAAAGATCTCTGATATACCTTTGTGCGCGGCGAAGACCGCAACAACGTGTAATGACTTACAGATCACCTTACCGCAGGAGGCAACATGATTGACCTGTATTACGCGCCTACTCCCAATGGTCACAAAATTACCCTGTTTCTGGAGGAGGTTGGCTTACCCTACCGTATCCATCGCGTAAATATCAGCGCCGGCGACCAGTTCAAGCCGGATTTTCTGAGCATTTCACCCAACAACAAAATTCCGGCCATCGTCGACCAGCAGCCGGTTGATGGCGGTGCGCCGATCAGCCTTTTCGAATCCGGCGAAATCCTGCTGTATCTGGCGGAGAAAACCGGCAAATTGCTGAGCAAAGGCCTGCGCGAGCGTGCTGCTACGCTTCAGTGGTTGTTCTGGCAAGTCGCGGGCTTTGGGCCGATGCTCGGGCAAAACCATCACTTTAACCATTACGCGCCGCAGCCGGTGCCCTACGCCATCGAACGCTACCATCTGGAAACCAAGCGTCTGTATGCCGTGTTGGAAGCCGAGCTGCAAAAACACCCGTACCTGGGCGGCGACAACTACAGCATCGCTGATATTGCGACTTACCCCTGGGTGGTGTCTCACCCACGCCAGCGCATCGATCTGGCGGATTACCCGGCGGTACGCAACTGGTTTGAACGCATCAGCAACCGTCCCGCTACCGCACGCGCCTACAAGCTGGCCGAACAGGGCTAAATTTCCCGCTCCCCGACCCGCGGGGAGTTTCCTTTAGCTCGTTATCTTTTCCTTACTTTCCGTGTATTCTGAGCGGCAATAATCAGACCTGTGGAGATCTTCTGATGTCATTCAGTCAACCCGACGCCATTATTCGTATAAAAAACCTGCGGTTGCGTACTTTCATCGGTATCAAGGAAGAAGAAATTAACAATCGTCAGGACATCCTGATTAACGTAGTGATCCACTACCCGGCGGATAAAGCGCGCGACAGTGAAAATATCGACGACGCGCTCAATTACCGCACCATCACCAAAGCCATCATCCGCCATGTGGAAGATAACCGCTTCGCCCTGCTGGAAAAATTAACTCAGGATGTGCTCGATATCGTGAAACAACATGCCTGGGTAACCTATGCTGAAGTAGAGATAGATAAACTACTGGCCCTGCGCTACGCCGACTCGGTTTCGATGACCATGAGCTATCGCCGGGCCTGAAAACCACCTGTTTCAGGGAGAATCGACCATGCGGATCCTGATCACCGGCGCCACAGGATTGATAGGGAGCAGCCTGACGCGGCGGCTGTTGGGCCTTTCTCACCAAGTCACGGTGCTGAGCCGTAACGTGCCCCGCGCTCGTGAGCGCTTCGGTGAACAGGTCAGCTACTGGTCAACGTTGCAGGATCAGCCTTCGCTCGATGGCTTTGACGCCGTGATCAACCTGGCCGGCGAGCCGATCGCCGACAAGCGCTGGAGTAAGGCGCAGAAAGAACGCCTGTGCCACAGCCGTTGGGATCTGACCGAGCAGTTGGTGAAATTGATTAACGCCGGCAGTACCCCGCCCAGCGTGCTGATTTCCGGTTCCGCGACCGGTTATTACGGCGATCAGGGCCAGGCGGTGGTCACCGAAGACGAAGCGCCGCATGACGAGTTCACCCATCAACTGTGTCAACGTTGGGAATCGTTGGCGTTGCAGGCGCAAAGCGATGCCACCCGCGTCTGTCTGCTGCGCACCGGCGTAGTGCTGGCGGCAAAAGGCGGCGCGCTGGCGAAGATGCTGCCGCTGTTCCGCTTCGGTCTGGGCGGGCCCATCGGCAGTGGCCGTCAATACCTGCCGTGGATCCACCTGGACGACATGGTCAATGGCATTATCTATTTGCTGGATCACCAGACCCTGCAAGGCCCTTTCAATATGGTTGCCCCCTACCCGGTCCACAACGAGCAGTTTGCCGCTCAGTTGGCCAACGTGCTCGATCGACCGGCATTTTTGCGCGTACCGGCATTCGCCATGCATTTATTGATGGGGGAAGCGGCAGTGTTGGTCTTGGGTGGGCAACGTGCGGTGCCGAAACGGCTGGAAGAGGCAGGCTTCAGCTTCCGCTTTCTGGAGCTGGAGCAGGCGCTGGATGATGTGATCAATCAGCGGGACCCAGTCCGCTGAGGAAGTTATCGGGGCCAGAAAAATCCGGCCCCGACAATCGATTATTTTAATGCGCCGGAAAGAAACTGCTGCAAACGCGGGCTTTTCGGATTGCCAAACAGTTCGGCCGGTGGCCCCTGCTCTTCAATCAGCCCTTTGTGCAGGAAAATCACGTGGCTGGACACGTGGCGAGCAAACTCCATCTCGTGCGTCACCACCACCATGGTTTTCCCCTCTTCCGCCAGCTTTTGCATGATGCGCAGCACTTCCCCTACCAGTTCTGGATCCAGCGCCGACGTCGGTTCATCAAACAGTAAAACTTCCGGCTCCATCGCCAACGCCCGGGCGATCGACACGCGCTGCTGCTGCCCGCCGGACAGGTGCACCGGGTATTTGCCGCGGGCACGTTCATCGATGCCGACCTTATCCAGATAGCGTATCGCGCGCTCACGCGCCTCGGTCTTGCTCAACCCCAGCACCTGCACCGGTGCTTCCATCACGTTCTCCAGCACCGTCATGTGGCTCCACAGGTTGAAGTGCTGAAACACCATGGTCAGGCGGGTACGCAGCAGCTGCAGCTGTTTCTTGTCGAACACCTTAAGCTGCCCGTCCTTGTCGCGCACCATGCGGATATCTTCATTGTTCAGGCTAATGGACCCTTCACTCGGCTTTTCCAGGAAGTTAATGCAGCGTAAAAAGGTACTTTTACCGGACCCGGAAGAGCCGATGATGCTAATCACATCCCCTGCGTTAGCCGCCAGCGATACGCCTTTCAACACTTCGTGTTCGCCATAGCGCTTATGCAGTTCGGTGACGGCTAATTTATTCTCAGACATAGTGTGTTCCCGTCATTATCAGTGATTAACGTGTGCCATCCAGCGCTTTTCCGCCTTGCGGAACAGGCTGATTAACCCGTAGGAGATAATCAGATACAGCACCGCCGCAATGCCGAAGGCATAAAACGGTTGATAGGTCGCCGCATTGATGTCACGCGCTATCTTCAGCAGATCCGGCACGGTGGCGGTAAACGCCAGCGCGGTAGAGTGCAACATCAGGATCACTTCGTTGCTGTAGGCCGGCAACGCGGTGCGCAGCGCGGAAGGTAAAATGATGCAGCGATACATTTTAAAGCGTGAGAAACCATAGGCATTGGCTGCCTCGATTTCACCATGCGGTACCGCGCGAATAGCACCGGCGAAGATTTCGGTGGTATAGGCACAGGTGTTCAGCGTCAGCGCCAAAATGGTGCAGTTGAGCCCGCTGCGGAAGAAGGCGTTGAGGAAGTCCGTACCACGCACGATTTCCAGGCTGTACATGCCGGAGTAGAACACCAGCAATTGCACATACAACGGCGTGCCGCGGAAAATGTAGGTATACAGCCATACCGGGAAACGCACCCAGCTGATGGAGGAAACGCGCGCCACCGCCATTGGGATCGCCAGCAAACCGCCCATCACCACCGAGGAGATCAGCAACCACAGCGTGACCGCCACGCCGGTAAAGCGATAACCGTCGCTCCACAACAACGACTGCCAATACTGTTGCAAAATTTCGATCATAGCTCAGCCCTCCGGACGCCGAGGGAATAACGCCGTTCAAGCCACAACAGCACGCCATTGGACACGGTGGTGAAGACCAGATAAACCACTCCTGCCACGATCGCAAAGAAGAACGGCTGATAGGTGCCTTTACCGGCCAGCTGGGTGGCCTTCACCACGTCGTTCAGGCCCAGAATTGACACCAGCGCCGTCGCCTTCAGGATCACCTGCCAGTTATTGCCGATGCCCGGCAGGGCAAAACGCATCATGGCAGGGAACAGAATGCGGCGGAATATTTGCGAACCGGAAAAACCGTAGGCGGTGGCCGCTTCTATCTGCCCTTTCGGCACCGCCAAAAAGGCCCCACGAAAAGTCTCAGTGAAATAGGCACCGTAGATAAACCCGAGGGTGATGATCCCCGCGCTGAGCGGATCAATATCGATTTGCGAAAAACCAAGCAGTTCGGTGATGTTGTTAAGTGCAATTTGCAGGCCGTAGAAAATCAGCAGCATCAGTACCAGATCGGGTACGCCACGGATCAGCGTGGTATAAGCGCCAAACAGCGTGGAAAGCAGGCGGTTATGGGAAAGCTTGCCACCGGCGCCGATCAAACCAATCACCACCGCCAGCAGTACGGAACTGAGGGCCAGCTCCAGCGTCACCAGAGCGCCCTCAAATATCAATTGGGAGTAGCCTTGCAGCATTTACTTCACCCTGTCGTCATAGGATCCCGAACCATCGGGGCCGGCAGACCGGCCCCGTAGTCACAACATGGAAGGGTATGCGGCATTAACCGCCGTAGACGTCAAAGTCGAAGTATTTCTTCGCAAACTTGTCGTAGGTGCCGTCTTTGCGCATTTCGGCAAAGGCCTTATCCAGCGCCGCCTTGAGCTCGGTATCGGTCTTGCGCAGGCCCATGCCGGTACCTACGCCAAAGAATTTGTCATCCTTCACCGATTCGCCGGCGAAAGCGTAATCCTTGCCTGGAGGCTGTTTCAGGAAGCCATCACTCCCTGCGACTTCATCCTGGAAGGCGGCATCGATACGGCCGGATGCCAGGTCGGCGTAGACCAAATCCTGGTTCTGATAAGGCACAACGGTGATGCCCTTAGGTTGCCACATGGCGTTGGCATAGGCTTCCTGAGTGGTGCCCTGCAGCACGCCGACGCTCTTGCCTTTCAGCGCATCCACGGTAGGCAACAGTTTCGACCCTTTCGGCGCGATCAGGCGGGCGTTAGCGGCATACAGCTTGTCGGTAAAGGCAATTTCCTGCTGGCGTTTTTCGGTGATCGACAAAGAAGAGATGATGGCGTCAATTTTCTTCGCCTTCAGGGAAGGGATCAGCGCGTCAAAATCGCTTTCCACAAAGGTACATTGGGTATTTATGCGTTTGCACAGCTCTTTGGCCAGATCGATATCAAAGCCGACCAGCTCACCTTTGGCATTTTTGGACTCAAAGGGTGCATAGGTCGGATCGGTACCTATCTTCAAGGTCGATGGTACGGCGGCAAATGCGCTGCTTGCCGCGCTTAAAGCCAAGACTAAAGGAAGAACCTTAACCAGCTTTTTCATAAATTACCCTCAAATTGATTTTTTCGATGCCACTGCGGGCATTATTTTTCCACCAAATCAATTTGCAGTAATCGTGCCACATTGGTTGCTGTAGGCGGAGGGAACGGCTCCGACCTTCACAAAACTGTTTCCTGGGACGATAACCGCAAAATTAAATCGGCCTGGCTGGGCCGCGCCACGGGCAATGGAGAAATACCAGCGCCTTGAAACAGTGAACGTGATGAAGTGGGATCATTATGGTGCAGGTGCCGCCCTAATTCAGTGCGGTGTTGCACAAATGTGCCAAATTGGAGAGAAATTTGTTAATTGGCACCTTGCCAGCGGGAAAATAAATCTTTGGGTAATTCAATATCGAACTGATCGACCACCCGGTTCACCGTTTGGTCGATGATGTCTTCTACACTTTCGGGGCGGTGATAAAACGCCGGCACCGGCGGCATAATGACGGCCCCCATTTCTGCCGCTTGAGTCATCAGGCGCAGGTGGCCCACGTGCAGCGGAGTTTCACGCACGCACAGCACCAACCGGCGACGCTCTTTAAGCACCACGTCAGCGGCGCGCGTCAGCAGACCATCGCTGTAGCTGTTGGCGATACCGGACAACGTTTTGATTGAGCAAGGTAAAATCACCATCCCGATAGTTTTGAACGATCCGGAAGAGATGCTGGCGCCAATATCGCGCGAGTCATGTACCACATCGGCCAGCGCCTGCACTTCGCGCAGGCTGAGCGCGGTTTCCAGCGACAGCGTTTGTCGCGCTGCATTACTCATCACCAAATGGGTTTCCACCTCTGCGACGTCACGCAATACCTGCAGCAGGCGCACGCCGTAGATAGCGCCGCTGGCGCCGGAAATACCGATGATGATTCGTTTCATAAAGCTGGCCTCTGCCACGGAAAAAATAGGATCAGGCAGACTTTGCCGCAATGGCGCTATATAAGCAAGTCAGGCGGGAATAATGCACCGCAGCGACCGCCGCGGTGCACCATTTTGGTCAGTGCGAAGGCTTAACCTTCGTTGTGCATTTCCAGATTTTCCGCTTCGGTCTGGCTACGCATTTCTTTGGCGTCGTCATTGCGCAGCGATTCCAGATACTCGAGGTAGCTCTGGTCGACGTCTTTGGTGACGTAGATACCGTTGAATACCGAGCATTCGAACTGGCTGATGTCCGGATTCTCTTCACGCACCGCTTCAATCAGATCGTCCAGATTCTGGAAGATCAAACCGTCGGCGCCGATGATCTGGCGGATTTCATCCACTTCACGGCCGTGGGCAATCAGTTCGTTGGCGCTTGGCATGTCGATGCCGTACACGTTGGGGAAACGAATCTCCGGCGCTGCGGAAGCCAGATAAACACGCTTCGCCCCGGCGTCACGCGCCATTTCCACGATCTGTTCAGACGTGGTGCCACGCACGATGGAGTCGTCCACCAACAGCACGTTCTTGTCGCGGAATTCGGCGCGGTTGGCATTCAGCTTGCGGCGTACCGATTGGCGACGCGCCTGCTGACCCGGCATGATGAAGGTACGGCCGACGTAGCGGTTCTTCACAAAGCCCTGACGATACGGCTTGTCCAGGATACGGGCGATTTCCAACGCGATATCACAGGAGGTTTCCGGGATAGGGATCACCACGTCGATGTCCAAATCTTCCCATTCGCGGGCAATTTTCTCACCCAGCTTCTGCCCCATGCGCACGCGGGCGCTGTAGACCGAAATCTTGTCCATAAAGGAGTCTGGACGGGCGAAGTAAACGTATTCGAACAGGCACGGGTTGGTTTTTGGGTTCTCTGCACACTGACGAGTGAACAGTTGGCCCTTGTCGGTGATGTACACCGCTTCCCCAGGCGCCACATCGCGCAGGAACTCGAAGCCCAGCGTATCCAACGCCACGCTCTCGGAAGCCACCATATACTCGTTGCGGCCGTCTTCAAGCGTGCGTTTGCCAATCACCAGCGGGCGGATGCCGTTAGGGTCACGGAACGCCAGCAGGCCATGGCCGATGATCATCGCGACGCAGGCGTAAGCGCCGCGCAGCTGCTGATGCATGGCGGCAACGGCGGTGAAAACGTTGTCGGACTCCAGCGGATAGTGTTGGAAACGGTCCAGCTCGCTGGCCAGTACGTTCAGCAAAATCTCGGAATCGGAGGTGGTGTTGACATGGCGGCGACCGCTTTCAAACAGCGTTTGACGCAGTTCATGGGCGTTGGTCAGGTTGCCGTTGTGTGCCAGCGTAATGCCGAACGGTGAGTTTACATAGAAAGGTTGAGCCTCTGAGGCACTGGAGCTGCCAGCCGTCGGGTAGCGCACATGGCCAATACCCATGTTGCCCTGCAAGCGCTGCATATGGCGTGCCTCGAACACATCCTTCACCAGACCGTTTGCCTTACGCAGACGGAACCCGTTATGGGCATCGATGGTGACGATGCCTGCGGCATCCTGGCCACGGTGCTGTAGCACCGTCAACGCATCATAAATCGACTGGTTTACCGGCATAAAACCGGCGATACCGACAATACCGCACATGTTGTCTTTTCCTCATCAGCGCTACCGCCCCGGTAAATGGGTCGGTAAGAAACTCGACGTGCTCTGCAGGTAGTCAAAGAACCACCTGATGATGTAACTGAACTGGGGAATAAGCTGCGACTGTTTCCAGTCTGCGCTTTGTGAAAAGCCGGTAAAGGTATCCAGGAAAAACAGTATCGCCGAAACGATTAACACGCCGCGCAGTGCGCCGAAACAGACGCCCAGCACCCGGTCGGTGCCTGATAACCCGGTTTTCTCTACCAGTGAGCTAATCACATAGTTAACAATAGCTCCTACGATCAGGGTCGCGATAAACAAGATGGCAATCGCGATGCCGTTTCGCACCAGTTCATCTTCAAAACGAGTGAAGTAGACCGCAAGGTAAGAGTAGAAATGGCTGGCAACAAAAAACGCACATCCCCATGTCACAAGTGACAATGCTTCGCGAACAAACCCTCGGATCAGGCTAACCAGAGCCGAAAATCCAATCACCGCTATAATGACGTAATCAATCCAGACCATGAACTATTCCAATGATGAATCGCCCCTGCATCCAATTCGCGGCGAATTCTAACAGAAAAAGAAAACGTTTGCGTAGGGGTTTTCCTACCACGTTACAAATAAAAAGCGGCGATAAAAAAATTCCCAATCGCCGCGCCTACATAGGCCATTTCAGCTACGAAAGGCACAGTTTTTTTAATGATTATACCGTCATCTTTCGGTTCCGGGGCACAGCATGCTGTGCCCCCTGCGGTTAACGTACGCCGTACGGCTTCACCTGACCGCTCAAGCCGCTGATAGAATTCAGCGCGGGCAGCGAAGACTGCAGTTTCTGTTTCGAGGCGTCTGGCCCGACATAAATCCGGGTGATCTGCCCCTGTACCGGCGTTGACGGCACGGTAAAGGCACGATAGCCGGACAGCCTCAGCGACGCCACCACCTCATTGACCTTGGCGGCGTTCTTCAGCGCCCCGAGCTGCACCACATATGCCTGCCCTGCCGGCGCTTTCTCTTCCGCCGGTTTCTGCACGGGTGCAGGTTCAGGCTTCGGTGTCGGCGTAGGCTCCGGTTTCGGCTCTGGCTTAGGTTCAGGTTTCACCACCGGCTTCACTTCCACCGGTTTCGGCTGCTGCACCGGTTTTGGTTTCACTTCCACCGGCTTGGTCTCAACCGGTTTCGGTTTCGGCTGCTGTACCGGTCGGGTTTCAACCGGCGGCGGCGTAACCTGGGTCGGCTGCTGAGCCGGCTGGCGGATGGCCTGTTGCGTCGCCGCTTCATTGGCGGCCTGCTGCTCCACCATCGCGCCCGCGCCTTCCGGCGGTTGGGCCGGCAGCGTCTGGCTTACCGGCGGCACCACGTCGTTTTCTTCCACATCACCGGCCTTCGGCACCAAAGGGATGGCGGCGAACTCGTCCTCATAATGTTTCTTTTTACCGTCCAGCAGCCCTGGCAGGATAATCACCCCCAGCGCAACCAAAATGACGGTACCGACCAATCGGTTTTGAAATTTACTTGCCACTCACACTCCCCGCATCTCGTCTAACGCCGCCATTACCTGTGCAACGGTGTGGAACGATCCACAGACGATCACAATATCCTGAATATCAGCGTCCTGCATAGCCTGACGCCAGGCAGTTTCGACATCGGCGAACTGCCGCGGTTCCGTCAAATGTTGCGCCAACTGCTCGGCGCTGGCACCGCGCGGCCCTTCCAACGGCGCACAATACCACTCATCGACCTGCTCACTCAGACAGGCCAGCGTACCGGCGATGTCTTTGTCCGACAGCATGCCCACCACCGCGCGCACTTTACCGCCATTGCGCGGCAGCGTCGCCAGACGCCCGGCCAGATAACCGGCTGCGTGTGGGTTATGCGCGACATCGAGGATCAACATCGGATCGCGGCGCACAATCTGGAAGCGCCCAGGCAACGTCGCCTGCTGCAGACCGGCGAAGATCGCACGTTCATCGATTTCCAGCGCAGAAAAATGCAGCGCCGCCAACGCCGTCGCGGCATTCGCCAGCGGCACATTTGGCATCGGCAAGTCGGTCAGCAAGGTGCCACCGCCCTCCCACTGCCAGCGTTCGCCCTGTTCGCTGAAGGTCCAGGCGTCGCCGCGACGATACAGCTGCGCCCCCAGCGTATCCGCCACCTGCTGAATGGTCGCCGGCATATCCGGTTCCCCCACCACCGCAGGTTTACCACCACGGAAAATACCGGCCTTTTCGCGGCCAATGCTTTCGCGATCGCTGCCCAGCCAGTCGGTATGATCCAGCGCGATGCTGGTTACCACCGCCACGCTCGGATCGACGATATTGGTTGCGTCCAGGCGGCCGCCCAGGCCCACTTCCAGGATCACCACGTCAAGCTTAGCCTGTTTGAACAGCTGCAACGCCGACAGGGTGCCAAATTCGAAGTAAGTCAGTGAGGTTTCGCCCCGGCCCGCTTCAATGGCGGCAAACGAACGGCTGTGTTCGGCCTCGCTCAGCTCATCGCCTTGAATGCGCACACGCTCGGTGTAGCGCACCAGGTGCGGCGAGCTATAAACGCCGACGCGCAGACCGGCCGCCATCAAAATGGCTTCCAGGGTGCGGCAGGTGGTGCCTTTGCCGTTGGTACCGGCAACGGTGAACACCGTCGGTGCAGGGGTGAGTAAATCAAGATGCGCTGCAACGCGCTGTACGCGTTCCAGGCCGAGTTCGATCGCCTGGCTGTGCAGACGCTCAAGATAGAAAAGCCACGAGCTCAATGGCGACGTGGCTTGGGGAATTTGGTGGTTTTGCATGAGTCCCGTCACTGAACTTGGGTTCATTAATCCATCAGGGCACCACCCTCACCGCGGTAAAGGCGATGCTCTGCATGATACCCGTTGTCTTCCAAGCGTCGGAATGGACCGCTACGCTCAATCTACAAGGGTATTTCAACCGTCACTTAGCCACAAAATGACGGTTGAAACCCGCGAGACCTGCGCCGCGCGGGTGACTTATCAGCCTCAGGCGTCGGCCTGACTTTCCTGCCCGGCCACCGGCGCTACCTCATCGAAATGCGGCTGCGGCTGGTTGGTCAGCTTGGAAAGGATACTCGCCAAGGTCTGGCGCATTTCCGGGCGACGCACGATCATGTCGATCGCGCCTTTCTCAATCAGGAACTCACTGCGCTGGAAGCCCGGCGGCAGTTTTTCACGCACTGTCTGCTCGATGACGCGTGGGCCGGCAAAGCCGATCAGCGCCTTCGGCTCGGCGATATTGATATCGCCCAGCATGGCCAGACTGGCGGAAACGCCCCCCATGGTCGGGTCGGTCAGCACCGAAATGTACGGCAGACCGCGTTCCTGCAATTTTGCCAACGCTGCGCTGGTTTTCGCCATCTGCATCAGCGACATCAGCGCTTCTTGCATACGGGCACCGCCACTGGCTGAGAAACACACCAGCGGACAGTTGTCTTCCAGCGCCTGCTCAACCGCACGAACAAAACGCGCGCCGACCACGGACGACATGGAACCGCCGATGAAGGCGAATTCGAATGAAGCGGCAACGATCGGCATGCCGTACAGCGTGCCTTTCATCACCACCAATGCATCTTTTTCACCGGTCGCTTTCTGCGCGGCAACCAGGCGGTCCTTATACTTCTTGGAATCCTTGAACTTCAGAACGTCTTTCGGCTCCAGTTCGCTGCCCAGCTCCACTTCACTGCCTTCATCAAGCAGGGTATGCAGACGCATACGCGCGGTCATGCGCATGTGGTGGTCGCATTTCGGGCACACTTCCAGATTACGCTCCAGCTCGGCGCGGTAGAGAACCTGGCCGCAGCTATCGCATTTGGTCCAAACCCCTTCAGGAATACTCGCCTTACGGGTTTGGGTAATATTGCTCTTGTTAAGAATTCGTTCAATCCAGCTCATCGATGACCTTTCTGTTTGAACCTGGCAGACGCCAGTCCGCAGTTCATGCTTTAACAATCCCCCCGAAAACAAACCCAATGAAAAAGTGCCCGAGCAAAACGCGACTAGCGCGCGACAGAGGCACTGGTTTCAAGGTTGTTAACAGGAACAGACCATAAATGTCGCTCATTAAACCATATCGGCCCGACACTGTGGATAAAAAACTGGTCGAACCGACAGGTTGAGCGATGTTTTTACTGTTTTTGCTGGCGAGCAGCCGCGCGCTTGTGGCGCCAAATTTCAATGATGCCCGGCAGAATTGAAACAATGATGATAGCCACGATCAACAGTTTCAGGTTTTCCTGCACGATCGGCAAGTCGCCGAAAAGGTAACCAGCATAGGTGAACAGCAGCACCCAAACCAATGCGCCAATCACGTTGTAGGCAGCGAAATGGCGATAGGACATATGCCCCATACCGGCGACGAACGGCGCAAAAGTACGCACGATCGGCACAAATCGCGCCAGAATGATCGTCTTCCCGCCGTGTTTTTCATAAAACTGGTGGGTTTTATCCAGGTAGCTGCGGCGGAAGATTTTCGAATTCGGGTTACTGAACAGCTTTTCCCCGAACAACCGCCCAATAGTGTAGTTCACCGCATCCCCGAGTATCGCCGCGCCGATCATCAACGCCACCATGGTGTGCACATTCAGATCGTTGGTCGGCAATGCCGCCAGCGCCCCTGCAACAAACAGCAGAGAATCCCCCGGCAGGAAAGGCGTCACCACCAGGCCGGTTTCGCAAAACAGGATCAGGAACAAAATACCGTACACCCACATACCGTATTGCGCCACCAGCTCGGCCAGATGCACGTCAATATGCAGAATAAAATCAATCACAAACTTGATGATGTCCATAGGTTCTCTCTTTGACCGGGTGTCTCACCCACCCGGCAGGTACACAAGGGAGCAACGCGTCAGTCGCGCCGGCGTTTAATCGTCGGGTAAAAACAGTGGCCCCATCGGTGGCCGGGGTAAAGCAAAGTGCTCAGGATAATCAACGCTCACCAGGTATAACCCTTCGGCCCGCGCCGTAGCCGCAGCCAGATTGCGATCCTTCAGCGCCAGCAACTCGGCCATCCAGTTCTCGTCCTGATTGCCGCAGCCAATTTCCATCAGGCTACCGACAATGTTGCGAACCATATGATGCACAAAGGCATTCGCCTTGATATCTACCACAATATATTCACCGTGGCGCGTAACCTTAACGTGTTTTACGTTACGCCAGGGAGTACGCGACTGGCATTGCACGGCGCGAAACGACGTAAAGTCGTTTTCGCCCAGCAGCGCCTGCGCCGCCCTTTCCATCCGGTCGGCATCCAGCGGGTGATAAAAATGGGTCATCCCCTGCTGCAATACCGCTGGGCGGTAGCGGTGATTATAAATAATGTAGCGGTAACGGCGCGCGGTGGCGCTGAAACGCGCATGGAAATCTTCAGGCACGCCGGTTACCCAGCGCACGGCGATATCCGGCGGCAGATGGGTGTTGACCCCCATCGTCCAGGCGGCGTCCTTGCGCTGCGCGGTGGTTTCAAAATGCACCACCTGACCGGTAGCGTGCACTCCGGCGTCGGTACGTCCGGCGCACAGCACGTTGATCGGCGCATTGGCCACCTTGCTCAAGGCCTGTTCCAGACAGGCCTGCACGCTGGCCACTTCCTGCTGACGCTGCCAGCCATAATAACGGCTGCCGTCATATTCAATCCCCAGCGCGATTTTCAGTGTCGGCTGGGTGGGCAAAACAACCTCTGACATCAGTACATCTGCTCCTGCACCAGACGCTCTGCGGTTTCGATAGCCATCAGCGCGCCACCGAAGCGTACGTTGTCGGCGACCGACCAGAACTGCAGAATTTCAGGAATGCCGTAGTCATTGCGCAAGCAGCCCAGGCTCAGCGCATCGCTGCCGGAAGCTTCAGTGACCTGAGTCGGATAGTCGTCTTCTTCGCTCAGTTGGATATCGTCTACCTGCTCCAGCTCGCTGCGCGCTTCTTCCGCAGAAATTGGGCGCAGCGCTTCCAGATGCACCACCTGTGCATGGCCGTAAAACACCGGCGACTGCACGCAGCTCACCGAGATCGGCAGCCCTTCGTCCTGCAGCACTTTACGCACCTGGTCGACGATCAACCGTTCTTCGCGCACGCTGCCCTGCTCGTCGGTCATCAACGGCAGCAGGTTGAACGCCAGCTGCTTGGCAAACACGCCCGGCTCGGCCGGAATGCCGTTCAGCAGGCGCGCACTCTGACCGGCCAAATCGTCTACCGCCACTTTTCCGCGGGCGGAGACCGACATCAGGGTGGTGACGTGCAGACGGGAAAGCCCGGCCTGTTCGGTCAAAGGTTTGATGGCCGTCAGCAGTTGGCTGACCATGCTGTCGGCCACGGCGACGATATTACGATTACGGTAATCCGCCAGCACCTGCGGGTTAACCCCCGGTACCACCAGCGGAACGTCCGGCTCCAGCGCAAACAGGCCACTGGTGTCGATCACCAGGCAGCCCATATTGCCGGCTTCTTCCGCATAGCGGGCCGAGGCTTCGCTACCGGCGACGAAGAACGCCAATTGGGCCTGTGACCAGTCGAATTCTTCCGCTTTTTGCACCAGAACCGATTTGCCATTGAAGCGCACCGTGGCACCGGCACTGCGTTCGCTGGCCAAAGGATAGAGTTCGCCCACCGGGAACTGGCGTTCCTGTAACAATTCCAGCAACGCTTCACCTACCGCGCCAGTGGCGCCAAGCAGAGCGATATTCCAGCCGTCAGACATTGGGTTTCTCCAGAGTATTTTTCAAATGCAGATGGGCGACTGATTCGCCGCCCTGATAACAAAATTAGTCACTGTGGCTTAAGAAAGCCTTACGCGATCGAAAAGCCCAGCTTGTGCAGCAGCTCCGCACTGGCGCTATCATCACACTGGACGCGTAATGAAGACCATTCACGGCGCTCCTGATAATGTTTGCGCAGACGATCAAACTCGCCCGGTTGCCCGGCCACTTTACGCAGCGGCGCGTCGTCGCGGCGCACATCATACACCAAGTGCATCAATCGTTTTAATTTGCCTTCGTCCAGTGGCCCATTGAGCTGGATCTGACTGAACTCGGGCACCGGCAACAATGAGGCCAGTTCGATCTGCTGCGGCTGTCCCAGGTGGCGGCTGAAGGCCTCGAAGACCTGCGTCGTGCCGCGCGCCTTGCCCTCCAGCGTGTAACCGGCGATATGCGCGGTACCGATATCGACCCGCGCTAGCAGCGGCAGAGACAGCTCCGGCTCCGGTTCCCACACGTCCAGCACCGTGCTCAGCTTTTTGCCTTTTTCCAGCGCCTGCAACAGCGCCGCGTTGTCGACTACCGGACCGCGGCAAGCGTTGATCAGAATGCGATTGTCCGGCAGTGCCGCCAGCAGTTCGGCATCCGCCAGGTGCAATGAATGATAAGGGCCGGATTTATTGAGCGGCGTATGGAAGGTCAGCACGTCAGCTTCCGCCACCAGCTTCTCCAATGGCCAGAACTCGCCGCTGTCACCACGATCGGCACGCGGCGGATCGCACAGTAAGGTACGCACGCCCAGGGCTTTCAAACGGGCATCCAGCCGTGAACCTACGTTGCCGACGCCGATAATGCCGACGGTTTTATCGCGCAGGTGAAAACCGTCACGCTCAGCCAGCAACATCAGCGCGGAGAAGACATATTCCACCACGGCAATGGCGTTACACCCCGGTGCCGCAGAAAAACCTATGCCCTGCTGTTGCAGCCAGGCGTCGTCTACGTGATCGGTGCCGGCTGTCGCGGTGCCGACAAAACCAATGCGGGTGCCGGCCAGCAGCGCTTCATTCACTTTGGTCACCGAGCGCACCATCAACGCATCGGCATCCGCCAACGCATCACTCGGAATTGGGCGGCCAGGCACGGCCTGTACGTTCCCCAAGCGACTGAACAATTCAGTCGCGTACGGCATATTTTCATCAACCAGGATTTTCACTTGTTGCTCCGACGGTTTACGGCTATTTATACCCAAAATAATTGGCGCTGCATCAAGGCGGTAAGAGCAGGAGTCCCCAGAAGCTTACTCAAATAAGTGACTGGGGTGAGTGCTCGCAGCCAACGCAGAGGCGGCGTCAAGTATGAAGAGTGATCTGGGAAATAGTGTGCCACTGAATCATGCCCGGCGAAAGCGCTCGGGGGTGGTGCCGGCGATTTGCTGAAACATGACGATAAACGCCGACGCAGAGCTATAGCCCACTTCCAGCGCAACCTCTTGTACGGTTTTACCCTGCTCCAACAGCGAAACGGCATGCAAAAAACGCAGGCGCTGACGCCATTCGCTAAACGACATCCCCAAGTCCTGCTGGCAGCGGCGCGACAGCGTGCGTTCAGTGGTGTAGACCCGAGTGGCCCAGATGGCGAGCGAGGTATTGTCCGACGGACAGTGCTCCAGGGCTTCCAACACCGGTGCCAAAAATTTGTCTTCGGAGGTCGGCAGATAAGTTTGCTGCACCGGTGAGATATGCAGTTGGTCGATCAACGCGCGGCACAGGCGTAAATCCTGTTTGCTTTGCGGGATGTATTGTTTGCGAGCGTAAAAATCTTCGGCAATGGCGCGGAAAATCGGGGTCACGCTGACCAGACAAGGTTCTTCCGGCAAACCGGCGCACAGCGGCAGCGCAATATCCACCATGCGACACTGCGCCAAGCGCTGGTTATAGCAGGAGTGTTCAATCTCCGCTGGCGCCCACAACACAAATTCCGGCGGTGCCAAAAAGCGCTGGCCGCCGATACGCAGCACCATGACGCCAGCTTTTACCCACATCAACTGTCCCCAGCTGTGGCGATGTGGCTGGAACTCGGTACGAGCATTGAACTCTTCGCAGCGGAACTGCACCGGCCGCGGCGCCGGGATCAAGGCTTCTGGGAAATGGCGGATTTCTGGCATGGTTTCGCCCCGTTACTTGTCTTGTTTGGCAGAAAATTTGTCTGGATATCACTATATATAATAAACCGGACACGAGTAAACTAGCCAGCATGTTAGTCGTTAATGAGAATAATTATCATGAATATGCTCTTCCCTTTGCTGGCGGTTCTGATTTGGTCAATCAACGCCGTGGTCAGCAAACTCTCGGCCACCGCTATCGATCCGGCCGCGATCTCCTTCTACCGCTGGTTGCTGGCGCTGATCACCCTTACGCCGTTCGTACTGCCCGGCGTGATCCGCCACTGGTCGGCGATACGCGCCAACTGGTGGAAATTGCTGGTCCTCGGCATGCTGGGCATGGTGCTGTATCAGAGTCTGGCCTATTACGCGGCGCACAGCGTCAGCGCGCTGTTTATGGGCATTATTGTCTCGCTGATCCCATTACTGACCATTCTGATCAGCATCGTGCTGTTGCGCGTCGCTCCCACGGTAGGTATTGCCATCGGCAGCCTGTTGTCTTTGGGCGGCTTGATCTGGCTGGTGAGTGCCGGTAACCCGGGTGAGTTGCTGCAGCACGGCATCGGCAAGGGGGAATTGATGATGTTCGCCGCCACCGCCTCTTATGCGCTGTACGGCGTGCTGACCAAACGCTGGGCGATTGCCCTGCCGAACTGGCAGTCGTTGTATGTGCAGATCCTGTTCGGCGTGGTGTTGTTACTGCCGAACTTCCTGATGGCACAAGACGTGTCTCTGACCAGCCAAAACATCCCGCTGGTGCTGTTTGCCGGCATTCCGGCCTCGATTGTCGCACCTTATCTGTGGATCCACGGCGTTATGCGTCTGGGGGCCAATACCGCGTCGATTTTTATGAACCTGGCACCGGTATTTACCGCCATCATTGCGGTGCTGTTCCTGCATGAACATCTGCACAGCTACCATCTGATCGGCGGCGGCATTACCCTGCTGGGCGTGATCCTGTCGCAGCGTCTGCGCACGCCGCTGGGGCGCAAGGCCAAACAAGCCGCGGAATGTCAGAGCTAAGATAACAATTGAAAACGCACCCGCACCAGCAGGCCACCCAGCGTGGCCGAGGTCAACAGCTCCGGGCGGGTGCCGTGATAACGGGTGATATCGCTGACCAGCGCCAGCCCTAACCCGGCACCGGGTTGATCACCCACGTTATCCAACCGATGAAACGGCTGCAGCGCCTGCGCGGTATCCTGTTGGGCAATGCCCGGGCCGCTGTCTTCAATTTCCAATATTCCCTCCCCGGCCTGCTTGTCCAGGGTTAAACGTGCGGTGACCGTGCCCTGATGCGGCGTATATTTCAGTGCGTTATCCAGCAAGTTGGCGCACAGTTCGGTTAGCAACAGCGTTTCTCCGCCGACCCAACAAACCGATTCTCCCTCGTACCCCAAATCGATGCGCTTGCTGCGAGCCTGGGGTAAACGTGAAAAACAGGCATCGCGCAGCACCTGCGCCAGGTTTACCGGCTGCAGTTGGCGATCGGCGTGATGCTCATGAGCTTTGAGCCGTGAGAGATAGAGCAAGCGATCGGTCAGCGCCACGGTGTTATCCAGCGTTGCGCTCATGGCCAGCAAGCTTTCCCGCCACTGCTCCGGCTTATCGCTGGCCAGCGCCACCCCCACCTGGGTTTTCAATACGGTTAACGGCGTGCGCAGCTGATGTGAAGCGTCGGCGCTAAAACGTTCCTGTCGTGCGACCATCACCCGCAGCCGTTCAATATAGCGGTTGAATGCCAGCAACAGCGGCTGCATTTCCGACCAGGGCAACACCATCGGCAACGGCGTCAGCTCACCCGGGTCACGCCGCAGCATAATGCCGGAAAGCTTGCGCATCGGCTTAAGCACCCGCTTGAGCAGCGCAAAGGCCAGGATCATGGTCAGTACCACCACGGTTCCCTGGCTGAGCAAAGCGGAAAGCATCATCTGCCTTGCCAGATAGCGGCGCGACTCCAGGGTTTCCGCCACCAGAATGGTGGCCATGCCCATCACTCCGGATTCGTTGACCGGCTGGTACAGGGCAGCGACGCGGATCGGGCGACCGCGATATTCGGCGTCATAGAAATGCACCAGCGCCGGGTACAGGCTTGAGCGTAAAATATGCGGCGGCATCGTCGGCAGATCGTCATAGCCGGAGATACTTACGCCCTGCGGGGAGATCACTTCGTAGTAGAGCTGATCGTTCATGTTGCGCTCAAAGCTGTCGAGCACCACGTAGGGCACATCCGCCTCAAGCCGGCCATTTCGCACCACCAACCGTTCCGCCACGGTACGCGCTGACGCCAGCAACGTACGATCGTAAGCCAGCGTAGCGGCATTCATCGCGCTGAAGTAGTGGGTATAAATCGAGATACCGCCTAACACCAGCAGCGGCAGGCCAAAAAACAACAGCAGTTGATAAAACAGCGATTGCGGCGCGTTAAACCACCTCATTGCAAAGCTCCAGGCTGTAGCCCAGACCGCGCAGAGTGATAATCGCCACGTTGCTGCCCTGCAGTTTTTTTCGCAGCCGGTGGACATAGAGTTCGATGCTTTCCGGATTGGCCTCGTCGGCCAAAGTAAACACCTGTTCAAACAACTGCTGTTTGGCCACCGGCCGACCACGGCGGTGGATCAACGCGGTCAGCACCGCCAGTTCACGCGGCGTCAATTGCAGAGGTTTGTCGTCCAGCTGAAAATAGCCTTCATCGTGATAGGTCAGCGCACCGTATTGCAGCGCCTGCTGGGTCACGCCAACGCTGCGGCGCAGCAACGCCCGAATGCGCGCCTCCAACTCATCCAGTTCGAAAGGCTTGGTGAGATAATCGTCGGCCCCCAGGTTCAACCCTTTAACCCGATCGGCGACGTCGGTTCTGGCCGTCAGCAACAGCACCGGTAAATCCTGCCCTCGCTTGCGCAGACGGGCCAGCAGATCCAGCCCGTTCAGCCGCGGTAACGCCACGTCCAGCACCACCAGCGCATAGGATTCGTTTAACAACAAATGATCGGCCGCCAGCCCGTCCGGCGCGACGTCGACGGCAAAACCGACGCCGGTTAACGCCTTTTGCAGCCAGTGGGATAACTCGGGATGATCCTCAACCAATAACAGACGCATGTTTCCATTCCATTGATTTTTCTATGCCCGCAGGCCGAATACTGAGCGATAGCGCCAGCATCCGACTTATTGTCAATTAACATCTTTATAACAGCAGGATGGCACGGAAGACGCAGTGATAGAAGGGTTGCCCCCATTCAGTTTTGGGAGCTGGAACACAATTGCGACACGGAATAAACCCTGAGCCGCCGGCAACAGGGCTAATTCGTTTATCCAGCCACTACATTTCGAATTCGCAGTCAGCCAGAGCGATATCAAATACCGGTTTCAATTTGGTGGGGGTAAACGGTGGAGACACCAGTACCAAACGATTGTTGGTGGAGAAAACCAGATCTATGCCAGTAACACAGGCGGTCATGTAGCTAGTGTATTTTTCGCCTTTGCCATTTGAAAAATGCAGTTCAAAAACGCCGATATCTGCACGCAGGCGCTTCAGTCGGCAATGGCCTTCTTCCCCAACAGCCTCGGCATAAGCCGCGGGCAACATCTTGATGGCACTTACTTTATTGCTGTCCTTGCTGCCGAATAACTTCCCTAATGAAAACATAATACCGCACCTTCATACATTTTATTTTTCGGCATTTTATCGCAAGAAAGAACGACCAAAACTGACATTACGCAGGCTTTCAGCAGGTTTTACGGGCTGTTATTCCCCTGTCGTATGTGTTAGCCGGCGGGCAATCAGGACGATGGTCAGTCGTGTAATTCTCGCTAACAGGAGACACGTATCACATCCCGGAAACTTTTCCCTCGGTTGAAAGGTAAATGAAAGGTTGTTGATTTAACAATCCAGCAACCCGTATCGGCGGGGATCCACACCGACTGAAAAAATACCTTGGGGAAAGCAATGAAAAAAATAATCACCCGCACACTGACCGCTACCGCTCTGCTGCTGGCCACCCATCAGGCTTTTGCCCTGGAAGCGCCGAAACGCACCGAATGTATCGCTCCTGCCAAGCCTGGCGGGGGATTTGACCTGACCTGCAAGCTGATCCAGGTCTCGTTGCAAGAAACTAAAGCCATCGACAAACCGATGCGCGTGACCTATATGCCTGGCGGCGTCGGCGCGGTGGCTTACAACGCCATCGTGGCTCAGCGCCCGGCGGAATTCGGCACGGTAGTCGCCTTCTCCGGCGGCTCGCTGCTGAATCTGTCACAGGGAAAATTCGGCCGTTACAACGTCGATGACGTCAAATGGTTGGCCGCTGTCGGCACCGACTACGGCATGATCGCCGTGCGTGCCGACTCACCGTACAAAACCCTGAAAGACCTGATGAACGCCTTCCAAAAAGATCCCAACAGCGTGGTGTTCGGCGCAGGCGCTTCTATCGGTAGCCAGGATTGGATGAAAACCGCCCTGCTGGCGCGCGAAGTCGGCGTCGATCCCCACAAGATGCGTTACGTGGCGTTCGAAGGCGGCGGCGAGCCGGTTACTGCTCTGCTCGGCAACCACATCCAGGCAGTTTCCGGCGATCTGAGCGAAATGGTGCCTTACCTGCAGGGCGACAAAATTCGCGTGCTGGCGGTGTATTCCGAACAGCGCCTGCCGGGTCAGTTAGCCGATGTTCCGACCGCCAAAGAGCAAGGGTTCAATCTGGTCTGGCCGATCATTCGCGGCTTCTACGTTGGCCCGAAGGTCACGGAAGAGGAGTACCAGTGGTGGCTCGATACCTTCAAGAAAATGATGGCGACCGAGGAATTCAAGCAACAGCGCGATCTGCGTGGCCTGTTTGAATTCGACCTGACCGGCAAAGAATTGGACGCCTACGTGAAAAACCAGGTCAATCAGTACCGCGAACAGGCCAAAGTTTTCGGTCTGGCAAAATAACCGGGGGCATACCATGAGCGATCGCATTTTTGCCGGATTCTGGCTGCTGCTGTGCATCGGCGGCCTGTTTATCGGCTGGGGTATCCAGAGTGAATACAGCTATGAACCACTGGGTCCGCGGCCCTTCCCACTGGCTATCCTCAGCCTGATGGCGCTGTGTGCGGCACTGCTGCTGTTGAACAAACCGCAGGCCGTTGAATGGCCGCATAACAAGGTGATGCAACGTCTGCTGGTGCTGGTGATCACGCTGGTGCTGTACGCCTGGGGCTTCGAGTGGCTGGGCTTTCCGCTGGCAACCGCACTGCTGACCTTCAGCATTGGCCTGCTGTTCCAGGCCAGCCTGATAGCGGCGTTGGTGTCTGGCGCGATCATGGGCGTTTCGCTCTATTACGCCTTTGACCGCTTACTTGATGTGACACTGCCACTCGGCGTTTGGCTGAGCTAACGGGGGCGATGATGGAAACCTGGATGTATTTGTCTCAAGGGTTCGAGGTGGCGCTGGTGCCCCAGAACCTGATTATCGCCCTGATCGGCTGCTTCGTCGGCACCATTGTCGGCCTGCTGCCGGGTCTGGGGCCGATCAACGGCGTGGCGATCCTGCTGCCGCTGGCGTTTGCCCTCAAATTACCAGCCGAGTCGGCACTGATCCTGCTGGCGACGGTGTATATCGGCTGCGAGTACGGCGGCCGCATCTCCTCGATATTGCTCAACGTACCGGGAGACGCCGCTGCGATCATGACCGCACTGGACGGTTACCCCATGGCACAACAAGGCCGTGCCGGCGTCGCGCTGTCGATTTCGGCGGTCAGCTCCTTTGTCGGTTCGATGATTGCCATCGGCGGGATCATTCTGTTTGCCCCGCTGCTGGCCCGTTGGTCACTGGCATTTGGTCCGGCAGAATATTTCGCCCTGATGGTGTTCGCTATCGCCTGTCTGGGCAGCATGATGAGCCAAAACCCGCTGAAATCGCTGCTGGCGGCACTGATTGGTCTGGGGCTGGCGACGGTCGGGGTGGACGCCAACACCGGCGTTTATCGTTTCACCTTCGACAGCGTCCACCTCTCCGATGGCGTGCAATTTATCGTGGTGGTGATTGGCCTGTTCTCGGTCAGTGAAATCTTGCTGATGCTCGAAAGCACCAGCGCTGGGCAAAAACTGGTGCGTAAGACCGGCCGCCTGCTGTTTAACCGTAAAGAGGCCGCCGAGTGCGTGGGCCCCACGCTGCGTTCTTCGGTGATCGGTTTCTTCGTCGGCATTCTGCCGGGTGCCGGGGCCACCATCGCCAGCGCCCTGACTTACATGACCGAAAAGAAAATCAGCGGCAACAGTGAAACCTTCGGCAAAGGGGATATCCGCGGCGTCGCTGCGCCCGAAGCGGCCAATAACGCCTCGGCCTGCGGTTCGTTCATTCCGATGCTGACGCTGGGCGTACCGGGTTCCGGCACCACCGCGGTAATGATGGGAGCACTGACGCTGTACAACATCACGCCAGGTCCGGCAATGTTCACCGAACAGCCGGATATTGTCTGGGGGCTGATTGCCGCGCTGCTGATTGCCAACGTGATCCTGCTGATCATGAACCTGCCGTTGGTGGGCCTGTTTACCCGCATGCTGACCATCCCTTTGTGGTTCCTGGTACCGGCGATTGCCGCGGTGTCGGCGGTCGGCGTTTACGCGGTGCACAGTACCACCTTTGACCTGCTATTGATGGTTGGGCTGGGGGTGTTTGGTTACATACTGAGGAAGATGCACTTCCCGATGTCACCGCTGATCCTGGGCTTCGTTCTGGGAGAAATGCTGGAGCAAAACCTGCGCCGCGCGCTGTCGATCAGCAACGGTGAGTTCAGCATCCTGTGGGGTAGTGGCATCGCGCAAACGCTGCTGGTGCTGGCGGTATCCGTGCTGGTGCTACCGCTGCTGTTGCGCAGAATACGCAAACGCCGCCTGACGGCGGAAGCGGCCAAGGCCGAATAAGTAAAAGGGCGGAGTATTAACTCCGCCCTTTTCATTTAACGTTTAATTTCGCTTATCGCCCGTTCAAGGGCCGCAATATCGTCATTGGCCAGCAAAGGCTGCACCTGAGAAAAATCCTCAGCCGACAGATCATAAATGCGCAAAGCGAGTAACCTGGCTACGATCTGCGGAGCAAAGCGCAGTCTTATTGGTCGCGCCGGATTGCCCCCCACCAGGGTGTAAGGCTCAACATCCTTCGTCACAACGCTGCCGGCGGCGACTATCGCTCCTTCCCCAATCGTCACGCCCGGCATCAGCATCGCCCGCATGCCTATCCAGCAGCCGTCCCCCAACCGGGTATCGCCCTTCGGCTGATAGGAAGCCAGAATGCTTTCCATCATCGGATACAGGCAGAACCAATCGGCACGATGGGTATGGTTGCCCCCCATCAGGATCACCGCCTCGGCGGCAATGCAGACATAATCGCCGATCAGCAATTGGTCTATCGTTCCTAGCGGCTGCCACTGTTGGCTGACCTCGTCTCCGTGCAAATAACGCACCACGGAGCGCTCAAAGCCGTCATCCAGGTAGTCGCTGTAATAGCTGTGAGTCCCTTTGACGATAATATTGGGGTTGGTCACCGTTTGGTGTAACAGTTCTGTTTTTGACCAGTGTTTTTCAGTCATGGCGCTTTCTCTATATTCATTGCAAGAGCCACAGCCAAATGTCTGTGGCAGTGTTTTTTGGTCGTAAAACACTGCCGCTTTAAGCGATTAACGCCCGTTTTAATCTTGGGTTATTGGTCATTGTTGCCTCCACATCCGGCCCTAATGTTAACAAATCACGTCGCAGCCGTCTTGCTCTTCAGCATCAGCACCCCGCCCATCACCAACGCACTGCCCAGCAGCTGTAACTGATTCATACTTTCCCCCAGCAGGAAGTAAGCGATCGCTGCCGTGAACACCAGTTCCAGCGACAAAATCAGGTTTGCCACCGCCAGCGGCAAGGTTTTCAAACTGATGTTGTACAGGCCGAACCCCAACAGCGTTGGGCCGGCAGCCAGGGTCAGCAGCAACCACCAGCCCCCCCACTCGATACCCTGAACGCCCTGCGACAGGAACCACAATGACCCCGTCATGCCGTGGAACGCTTCCAGCGGGTAAAAGGTCAGCGCGGCATTGAACAACCACTGATAGACCGCCGAAAAGCCGAACACGTACAGGATGGTGTTCCACACCGGGTAACGCCGTTCGGTCGCGACCCGCCCGCCCAGCGTATAGAGGGTGTATCCGATGCCGGACAGCATGCCCACCACCAGCCCCAACAGGTTAAAATGGCTGTTGCCCATGCTGTCGCCGTTGCTGACCAGAAAACAGCCGCCCAGGCTGACTACAATCACCACCAACTGGCGCAGGCTAAGGCGCTCGCTGTACATCATCCAGCCGAGAAACACGGTAAAACCGACCGAGCAGTAGGTCAGGATAGTCGCCACCGACGCACCGTTCAGCGCCACCGACAGCGTCCACAGGCTGTTGAACACTGCCAGCAGCAGACCATAGCAGGCATAAAAGGGGATCTGCGCGCGCTGTAAACGCGCCCATTCGGGTTTGAACAGCAGCAGTACCGGCAACAGCACCAGAGCAACCAGCGCCGCGCGCCAAAAAGCCAGCACAAAGGTCGGCAGGTGATAATACTCCGTCAGCACGCGGATAATAATGGCGGTAAAGGCCAGCAACATGGCGCTGATGATAGCAATCACATACCCCTGACTGCTGCCCTGTAAAATGTGCGCCCCCGGGAAAACCGGCCTGGCTGAGATACCCGATGGTAATGACATGACACCCTCAAAAAACGGCAATAGTGGACTCAGGCGAGATTCTAACGCCGCGTAACTTTACCGCCAGAGCCACTTTCCCCCGATGTTATATAGGCCACTTTTATACTCTTGAAGCCCTGTAACTATGGGGTATAGTAAAAAACATCACCGTCAACCGGGCCAATTTTGCATGCATATTCCCTTAGACCGTCAGCAAAACATTCCTTTATATCTGCAAATTGAGGAAGCGCTGCGGCGGGCGATCCTCAGCGGCGCATTTGTCGACGGCGATAAGCTGCCCTCCACGCGCACGCTTGCCGCCAAGCTGGCGGTCAGCCGGTTGACGGTGGAAAACGCCTATGCCGAACTGGCGGCAAAAGGTTTTTTGCACCAGCGGCGCGGCAGCGGTGCCTATGTCTTGCACCCGCTGATCCAGCCAGCCCAGCCACGCCCAACAAGCGATGCGCCCTTCCCGGCGGAGCGTTTCACTACCCTGACCTCTCGGCTGGATGGCTACCCCGATACGCCGTTGCCGGACAACATCATCAACTTTGCCGCCGGCGTCGGCAGCCCGAAAGTCTTTCCGCAGGAGGAGTTCCGCAAGATATTGCTGTCGGTACTCAGCCGCCATGCGGAAGAAGCCTTCAGCTATGGCGAATACTGCGGCTATTACCCGCTGCGCGATACCCTGGGGCGGATCCTCACCGCTCAGGGTATTCCGACCCATGCAGAGCAACTGCTGATCACCAACGGTTCGCAACACGCCATCAGCCTGATAGTGCAAAGCCTGCTGGAGCCGGGCGACACGGTGATTGTCGAACAACCGACCTACGCCGAAGCGCTGGGGCTGCTGCGCCAGCACCGCATCAATATCGTCACCGTCGCCAGCGACCGGCACGGCATGTTGGTTGAACAGCTGCCCGCACTGATCGAAAAACACCAACCGAAGTTGATTTACACCATTCCCAATTTTCATAACCCCACCGGCCGCTGCATGAGTGAAGCGCGCCGTCGACGCCTGCTGGCACTGGCCCAGCAGGCCGGTGTAGTGATATTGGAAGACGATTTTGTCGGCGATCTGCGCTACAACGGCAAACAGCTGCCGTCGCTGCGATCGCTGGCGCAGCCGGGGGCGGTGATTTACGTCAGTACCTTTTCAAAAATGCTGCTGCCCAGCATGCGCATCGGTTACCTGGTGGCGGACAGCGAACACTATCAGCGACTGGCTCGTCTGAAACACGTCGACAGTTTTACCAGCTCCAACCTGATCCAACGGGCACTGGACGCATTCGTCACTATCGGTCGTTACGACAAGCAACTGCGGCGCGCCGGGCGGTTATATCGCCAGCACAGAGACGTGATGGTGGCAGCCTTGCAGCAGCAACTGCCGCCCGGCTGTCAGTTTGAAACGCCGGAGGGTGGACTGTTTATCTGGCTGACGCTGCCTGCCGCCGTCAGCACCGAGGCACTGATGCCGCTGGCCTGGCGACACGGCGTAACCTTTGCGCGAGGGGAGTGCTTTTATGCCGAAGAACAGCAAGGCGCACATGGCCTGCGATTGAATTTCGCCGCCAATACGCCGCCGCAGATAGAGGAAGGTATCGCCCGACTGTGCCGGGCGATTAATGAGGTCATCACTTCAGAATAGGCCGCGGTTCAGAGGCCGGCCCACCATAGCCGCAGCTTCATTCCCCAATAGCTGGTCCAGCCGGTGGTGCTTTGCACCACCTTGCCCTGGGAAATGACCACCAAGGTGGGCGTGACGCCGATCTGCCACTGCGCCGACAGCTCGCCACGGGGATCGTTAACCACCGGCAACGTCACACGCTTGCCCGCCAGCCACTGTTCCACCTGACGATCGTCGCCGGAACGCAGCGCCACGGTCAATACGTTGCCGCCCTCGCCGACCAGTCTGGCAACATACGGCGTGGTAAACCGGCAAACCCCGCACCAGCTGGCCCAGAAATAAACCAGCAGCGGCTTGTCCTGGCTGAGCTGCGCCAGCGAGACTTGTTCACCGTTCAACGTCGTCAACGGTTGCGAATCGAACGCCGCCGGTGGCTGCGGCGCGCGTAACCAGTCCATTCCGAACGCAACCGCCAGCACAATCAGCAACAGGATCAGCAGTTCGCGGCCCCAACGCCGCAGCTTAGCCATTGTTAACCTTCGCAAGCTGTTGTTTCACTACCGCCTCCAGATCCTCATACGACACCGCGCCAGGCAGCATTTGATCGCCGATCAGGGTGGCCGGCGTTCCTTGTACTCCAAGCTGCTCCGCCAATGCCATATTGGTGCGCAAGGTGGTCATGCTCTGTTCGCTTGGTGCAACGGCTTTAACCCCGGTTTTCTGCTGTGCGGCAGCGATGCTGGCCGTGTCATGGAAGCCTTTTTTCGCCATCAACCGCTGATGCAGCGCCCAGAATTGGTCCGGGTGTTGCTGCCAGGTCGTCAGCGCCACGCGTGCAGAACTGACGGAGCTCTCTCCTTTGAACGGCAGCAGTTTTACCACCAGCGCCACATCAGGATACTGTTTGACGATTTTTTCCAGCATCGGGTCAAAACGCTTGCAGTATGGGCAGTTGTAATCGGTAAAGGCCACCAGCGTCAGTTTGGCGTTGGCCGCTCCCAAACGTGGGCTGGCCGGATCTTCGTATAGGGTTTTGGCGTTTTGCTTGATCGCCTGGCTGATTTGCTGACCAGCGGTCTGTTGCTGCCAGGCATCCACCGCCTGCGCCAGAATATCCGGGTTCGACACCAGCGTTTCGCGGATCAGCTCTTTAATCCGCACTTCTTGTTCCGGGGTAAAAGGAGCCACAGCCCAGACCGGAGTAACCATCAGCATCAGTAACATCAGTAATTTTTTCATTGTGAATTTCCTTTGGCGGCGGACAGGGTTTGCAAGACGGCATCGCGGGTCAACAGCGGGGATAACACCACGCCATCAGGGCTGCCGGGGCCATAAATCTGGTTAAAAGGCACGGCAACGCTGCCGCGTTTTTGCAGGAAAGCGCTAATCTCGGCCGAAGGACGGCTCCAGTCTCCTCGCAGGGCGACGACGTCGCCGGCGCTCAGCGCTTTCTGCACGTCATCACGCAACAGCACGTTGAATTTGTTGGCTTTACAGGTTACGCACCAGTCTGCGGTGACGTCGACAAACACCCGTTTGTTCTGAGCGAGTGCCTGGGCGATCGCCTGTTCACTTAGCGGTTGCCAGGTGACATTGTCGTGCAGCGGCTGACGCCACAGCCCGGCGGTCAGCGAACCGGCCAATAACACCACGCCGACCAGCACCAGCGTGCCGGCCGCCAGCTTGGCCGCCAGACGAACCCCATGTTGCCAGCCTACCGCCAACAACAAGGCCAACAGTGCGATACCGCCCAATGCCAGCGTCGGCAAGGTGCCAATATGATTGACCATCAGGCTCAGCAGCCACAGTGAAGAAGCCAGCATCAGCAACCCCATGGCCCACCGTAAAGTGTTCATCCAACGCCCCGGACGCGGCAGGCGCAGCGCTAAAGCAGGCCATGCGGCGATCAGCAGCCAGGGCAGGCTCATGCCGATACCCAAGGCGACAAACATGCCCCACAGCACCGGCAGCGGCGCAGCCAGTGCAAAGGCCACGGCAGTGCCCAGGAAGGGAGCCGAACAGGGCGTCGCCAGCAAGGTGGCAAATGCGCCCTGCCAGAAATGCCCGCTCAGGCCACGGCCGTTATGGGTCGCCAATTTGGTATTAAGGGAGGAGGACAGCTGCAAATGGAACAGGCCAAACAGGTTGGCGCTGAACAGGAACGTCACCAGCACCATAAAGCCGATAAACCACGGGTTTTGGAACTGAATGCCCCAGCCCAGCGCCTGATTGCTCAAGCGCAGCAGCGTCATCAGCAACGCCAGCGCCATAAAGGACGCCACAATGCCAAACGAGGACGCAAGGAACTGCAGCCGAATGCTGTGGCGGTCGCGCTGCTCCACCTGCAAAATCGATCCCAGTTTGATGCCCAGAACCGGCAGCACACAGGGCATCAGGTTGAGGATCAGGCCTCCCGCCAACGCCATTAGCACCGCTTGCCACAGCGAGAAACTGGCGGCGCTCGGCAGCGTCAGCGGCCCGCCAATCGGCAGCGTCACCTGCTGTGCCATGCCACCGTCGCCGATTACCAACGTCAGGGTTTTACCGCGCAGATCCGGGGCGCTGTCACCCCAGCCATCGCTGACCGGTACCCGCGCGGTCATCAGTGAACCTTCGCTACTGACCCGTGGCTTGCCGAGGTCTGCGTCCTCCAAGGTGTCGAAGAACAGCTCCGGCCGTTGCCAACCGGCGGCTCGCTCGGCGCTGATCTGTAATTCGCCATTGAGATAACCGGCCTTGATGCTCTCCACCAGGCCCTCGGCGATCGGCACCTGGCCCATCGCCTGGGTAAAGTCATGGTCAAACTGCGCGTCAGACGGCGCAGCAAGATCCAGACTGAACGGATAGTCGGTCAAAATACAGACGTTGCTGCAGGTGGACAGCGTCAGCGTCCCCGCCAACTGGCGCGGTGCCGTTCCTTTCATCACCATCGGCAGCTCTACCCGATCGTGGTAGCCCTGCGTGGAAATGCCGGCCACCTCAAAACGCTGCGGCGTCGGCCAATACCAGGTCACCGGAGGCGGATTGCCTTGCCAGGTTATTGCCGGCGCAATGCCGCCTTCCCCCGGCGAACGCCAGTAGGTTTTCCAGCCTTTTTGCAGCTCAATAGCCAACAGCAGCCGGGTTTCTCCTGGCTGCGAGGTGTCAGCGCGGAGTCGCACCTTGGCATGATCGTTGGTCGGGCTTTGCAACCAGCCGCTGTCCGCCGCCTGCAAAGCGGGCAGCCACAGCATTAACAGGCAGACAAACGTCGACCTGATGATATTCAACATGTTTTTTCTCCATAAATAAGACAATCACCAAAACAAACGGGCGATTAACTCATTCACGGAAGACGCATAATCGGAGATGCACCCTAAGGGTGGGAGGGGAAATCACTCTGGGAGGAGGAATGCGCAAGCGCGCAGCCACGGTAGGCGCCAACAGCGCCAGCAGCAGGCCAAGCCCGAGCAGCACGGTTTCAAACATCACCGGCGGTGAGGCCAATAAGGATTTAGCGCTCAGTTCACAGGGGGTAGGTTGCAGTTCGGCGGCATCGTCGCCGGCGGATGGCGCAGCGCTGGCAGCAGGAATCCCCATCGCTTGCTGCAACGCATGCAGGCTTGCCATGCGCTGAGTCATGCAGGTCAGCACCACCAGGCAAGCCAGGCATAAAAACCATTTCGCAATCCGCTGCTGTTTAACCATGCCGCCCTCAATTCCAAGTCTGCGCTTATCTTAGCGGCGCAGGCGCGTTTAGCAATGTTTTGCCTGTAAAGAAATGTCTTACGACGGTATTGATGGCGGGCATTTACGGGTATCATAGGCGCACACCTGCGCTTTTCGCCGGGTACGACGATTATTCTTTCCCCAAAGTCATGGGTGTTGCGGCAAGGCGGCAAGCAAGCGAGTCTCGATGAGCTTACTCAGGTAAGTGTTTCGAGTGAGATTGCGCAGACCACACCGCGGCAACGCCAGCTAAACTGGGGGATACACAGCGAAGGACAGGTGATATGCAACCTTTGAGTGGACCGGGCACCCCGATCGCCAGCGATCGTCCTTCAACCCCGGGCAAAACCACCCCCACAGACGATAGCCCGCTCTCCCCGGCGCAGCGTACGACGCTGGAGAAGCTGGTGGTCAAAATCATGGCGCTAAGCCCGGCCAAATCCGCAGAGATTTGGGTCACGCTGCGTCACGATCTGCAGACAGACAACAGCAGTGAATTGCTGGCGCGTCATTTTCAGCCGGCCGAGCAACTGCTGCAAAACCGTCTGACGCAGGTACAGCAAAACCATGCCAGTCGCCAACTGATGCAGCAGCTTACCGAACTGTTGCCGCAGGGCAATAACCGCCAGGCGGTGAGTGATTTCATTCGCCAGCAGTTTGGCCACACGGTACTGAGCCAGTTGAGCCACTCGCAGTTGCAGCAGGTACTGAATCTGTTACAGACCGGCAGCCTGACGATCCCTCACCCGCAGCAAACTGCCACCAGCGATCGCCCGCTGCTGCCTGCCGAGCATCAAAGCCTGCAGCAGCAGGTCACCAAGCTCAGTGCCGCCACCGGCGAGTCGCCGGCCAAGATCTGGCAAACGCTGTTTGATCTGACCGGGGTTAAAACCAACGATCCGCTGCCGGCGCGCCACTTCCAACTGCTGAACCAGTTTTTGCAGGTGAAGGTCGCGCTGAGTCCACAAACCGCGCCGACGCTGAACAACCTGCTCGCCGTACTCAAACAGCCGGCGGATGCGCAGGAGCAGCAGCAGTTGAATGACTACTGCCAGTCCCGCTTCAACTGCAATGCCAGCGCCCCCTTGACCCACCCGCAGATGAGCGACGTCATCAACCAGCTATTTGCACGTCGTCTGGAAAAAGCCGGTCATGCTCAGCCGATCATCGGCAACGCTACCGAGCCGCAACCGCTGCTCAATCCGCTGATTGCCGCCCTGCCCCAGCCGCTACAAAAAGCGCTGAGCAAACCGGCGGTGACGCTTATCCTGTTCATTTTGGTGCTAGCTCTGGTATTGGCGCTGGTGTTTTAACGCTTTCCCTTCCCAAACGATTTCTGGCCTGTGGATGCCCTGTCCAGGGCCAGACTCGAATGCTGATGTTAACTTCGCGGTAACTCCGGCCAACGTCAGGCGCAGCCACAGTCCTCTCCACTGGCACTTCCCACCAGCGAGCCCGGCTGTTCACCGGTGGCCAGGGGATGACCATCACGTATCCAGAAGTCCAATCCACCAATCAGCTCTTTCACCCGCAGCCCCTGTTGAGCCAGTTTGTAAGCCCCTTTGGTCGAACCGTTGCAGCCGATGCCATCACAATAAGTGACGTAAACCTTGTCGCGATCCAGATGCGCCGTGCCCGCCTCGTCCATCAACCGGTGCGGCAAACTGATAGCGCCGGGAATATGCCCGGCCGCATAGAGCGCCTCTGCACGGGTATCGATCACCAGGATCTCACTGACCCCGTTGCGCAGATCCTCCGCCACGTCCCACGCATCCGCGTAATAACTCAGCTTTGCGGCCAGATAATCCAGGCTCTGGGCCGCGCTGCCCGGTGGAAAAGCCAAAACCAATGAAGATACCGCCATGTAATTCACTCCTGTAGAGAAAGACTGATGACAATATTGCCTGATTTTGGTCTTATGCTTGATACCCATTTTTGCCCATGGATAAGTCCCATTATGGCTAACGCATTGCCCACTCTGTTTCATCAACCGGAACACGCCGGTGGCACCTTGCGTGAACGCGTCTGCAGCACGCTGCGCCGGGCTATTCATCATGGGGCTCTTGGCCCTGGGCAACGCTTGCCCTCATCGCGGGTCCTGGCTGAAGATTTGGGCGTCTCGCGCGTAACCACCGAAGCAGCCTATGCCCAGTTGGAAGCCGAAGGCTATCTGCAGCGCCGCGTTGGTCAAGGCACCTTCGTGGCGATCAACATCGTCAAGTCACCACCCGCCGCCAAAGTCAGCGGCGAACCCCGCCTTTCACAACGCGGCACGCAGATCGCGCAAACCGGTGGCTGCCACGATCCATTGCAGCCTCTGCCCTTCGCTGCCGGTTCGCCTGATTTACGTGCTTTCCCACTAAAACTGTGGAAACAGCTCACCGCTCAACAACTGCGTCTGCGTGGGGAAGCTCTGATGCGCTATGGCGATCCTCAGGGCTACTTTCCGCTACGCGAAGCCATTGCCGGCTATATCAGCCAGACGCGCGGCGTTAACTGCGATGCGCAGCAGGTCGTGGTGCTGACCAGTTCGCAGCAGGCCCTGCAGCTGATTGCCACCCTGCTGTTGGATAGCGGTGACAAGGTGTGGATGGAAGACCCCGGTTATCGCGGTGCCAGAAACGCCTTTAGCAGCGTCGGAGCCGAACTTGTCCCGGTCAAGGTGGACGACGCCGGACTGATGCCCGATGAACACCTGCCTGCACCTCGACTGATTTACCTGACGCCCTCGCATCAATACCCCACCGGCGTAGCACTCAGCCTGCCACGCAGGCTCGAGCTGCTGGCGCTGGCACAACGGCAGCGGGCCTGGATTATTGAAGATGATTACGACAGCGAGTTTCACTATGACGGCCAGCCGATGCCGGCGATGCAGGGATTGGATCGGCACGGCAACGTGCTTTATCTGGGCACCTTTTCCAAGGTGCTGTTTCCTTCCCTGCGGCTGGCTTATTTGGTGTTGCCACCGGCGTTAGTGGAGCCTTTTACCACCGCACGCACGGTATACGACGGCCACAGCGCCCAATTGATGCAGGCGGTGACCGCCGAATTTATCCAGCAGGGGCACTTTGCCGCCCATATCCGCTATATGCGCCAGCTGTACCGCAGCCGACGTGACCTGTTACTGGTGGAGGTGCAGGAAAAGCTTGGGCATTTCGCCACCCCGCAACCGGCAGGGGGCGGCTTGCAGCTCAGCGTTTGGCTGCCGCCCGGGCAGGAGAGCGCCCTGACTCAGCAGGCGCAACGCCTGGGCATAGTCACGCCCGGATTGACGGCACAGTACCAAACCCCGAGCCTGCGGCGCGACGGCTGGCTGCTGGGCTTTTCCGCCCTGACACCGGGCGAGATCCGCGCCGCCGTCGAGCGGTTGACGCGGATCTCGCCTGCTTGACCTTGCGGGGCGCTTGGCGGCCCCGAGTCAGGTTATTGCTCGGTCAACCGCAGCTCGGCCACCAACGGCAGGTGATCGCTGACTGCCGGCCAGTGAATGCCGTTCCAGTCGCCGCTGGCGTTCGGCACCGTCAGGCTGTCCAGATGCCAGCGCTGGGCATTGCCGCTAAAGATATAATCGACCTTGATTTCGGCGTTTTCCGCCGGCCAGCTGCGGCCATCCTGCTGCTTGGGCATGATATCGTTCCAATAGCGGCTCAACTCAGTCCAGGTGACGCTGCCCGGTACGTCGTTCATATCGCCGAACAACAGCTTGATACCGCGCATTTCAATCGTGCGGTCATTCAGTTCGCGCACCTGATCCAGCCGCATCGCCGGATCTTCCTTGGTATCCAGATGGGTATTGATCAGGGTAATCGGCGCCGGGAACTCGGGCACGTCGGTCTGGGCGCTGAATGCAATTCGCTGTTCGCGCTGACCGGAAGGCAACGGGTAAATTTTGCTGTCATGCAGCGGGTATTTCGATAGGAACGCCAGCCCATATTCGCCGCCGTCAAAATCAATCGCGCGGCCGAACGCGACGTGCATACCGGTCAGTTTGGCCAGTTCCTCCGCCTGATCGAGCTTGCCGCTGCGGCCGGTCAGTTTGTCCACCTCCTGCAGCGCCACCACATCGACATTCATCGCCTTGATCGCTTTGGCGATTGCGGTCATGTCGCTGACCTTGCCGGCGGCGATATTGAAGCTGGCTACGCGGATCTTCGGTGCCTGCTCCAGGCTATAGGTTTTGTTTTTCAGACCGCCAAGCGCACTGGCTACTTCACGGCTATTGGCGTTGCTGTTGGCATGGCCACCATCGGTGGATGACCAGGCCGTATGCGATATTCCCAGGGATAACAAAGTGATAAGTAAAGCATGACGTGAGCGCATGTATTCTCCTTTAACGATCCTATTATTTGGGGGCACCCGTTCCCCCACAGCTAACAACGATTTTGCCGCAGTTACCCGAGACTATTTCCTAGTTGTGCCGCTATTTTTTTATTCTGCGCGGCATCTCGCATTCCGGCAGCGAAAGCATTGCACCATTGGACAACCGGCTGATTTAGCTTTAAAACCGTTAGACCGCTTATCGAGAGGAACCCGCATGACCAGCGCCATTGCCGAACAGCTCACCGAACGTTTCTTCCGCTATCTGGCGGTGACCAGCCAGAGCGACGCCGCCGTAACCACCCTGCCCAGCACGCCGGGCCAACATGATATGGCCAAGCTGCTGGCGGCCGAACTGCGCCAGCTAGGCATGCAAGACGTGCAAATCGACGATCACGCTACCGTGACCGCCCGCAAACCCGGCAATCAGCCAGGCGCTCCACGTATCGGCTTTATCACCCATATCGATACCGTTGACGTTGGCCTGTCGGCCCATATTCACCCGCAGCGCCTGCGCTTTACCGGCCAGGATCTGTGCCTGAATGCCGAACACGATATCTGGCTACGCACCGCCGAACATCCGGAGATCCTGGCCTATCCGAATGAAGAAATTATTTTCAGCGACGGCACCAGCGTGCTCGGCGCCGATAACAAAGCGGCGGTCACGGTGGTCATGACCTTGCTGGCCAACCTGAGCGCCTCCGATCGCCACGGCGACATTGTGGTGGCCTTTGTCCCGGATGAGGAAATTGGCCTGCGCGGCGCCAAAGCGCTGGATCTGACGCGTTTCGAGGTGGATTTTGCCTATACCATCGACTGCTGCGAGTTGGGGGAAGTGGTGTATGAGAACTTCAATGCCGCAGGTGCGGAGATCCGTATCGAAGGGGTCACCGCGCACCCCATGTCGGCGAAGAACGTGCTGATCAATCCGATTCGCATCGCCAACGACATCATCAACCAATTCGACATCAAGGACACACCGGAACATACCGAGGGGCGCGAAGGCTACTTCTGGTTCAACGATCTGACCGCCAATGCCAACCTCGCTACGTTGAAAGTGTCGATCCGCGATTTTGACCTGGCCGGGTTCAATGCGCGTAAAGAGCGCATTCAGGAAGTGGTGCAACAGGTGGCGGCAAACTACCCGCACGCCAAGGTCAGCTGCAAGGTGACGGATATCTACAGCAATATCAGCAACTCTATCGGGGAAGACCAGCGAGCCATTGAGCTCATTTTCGGTGCCCTGGCCGCCCACGGCATTCCCCCCAAGGTGATCCCGATGCGCGGCGGCACCGACGGCGCCGCACTCTCCAGCCGTGGGCTGCTGACGCCGAACTACTTCACCGGCGCGCACAATTTCCATTCGCGCTTTGAGTTTCTGCCGATCAGCGCCTTTGTAAAATCCTATCAGGTGACTCGCAGCATCTGCTTGCTGGCGGCACGCGGTTAGACGCCATAGTTAACAAGCGCGGTATGGCAGGAAAATACCGCGCTTAAGCCAACAGCCAGCCAAGCAAGCCGGCCCAGACCAGTAACGGCAACGAATAGTAATGAAATTTCAGCCAAATTTTGCGCTCGTCCGCCATACGCAGCGCAATCAGGTTCGCCAGCGAACCGATCGCCAGCCCAAAGCCACCGGCGTTGACCGCAAAGGCCAGCAGTTGGCTGGAAGGCACGTAGTTGAGCATTAAAATGGTCGCCGGCACGTTGCTGATCACCTGCGACAGGCCAATCCCCAAAGCGTAAATGCCCCCGTTACCCAGCGTAGCGATATCGGCGAACCAAGGCTGGATCGCCTGCAAGCGGGTAAACAGCCCCACGTCGATGAACATGGCGATAAAGACGAAAATCAGGCTCCAGTCGATCTGCAGCAATACCCGACGCGCCAGCAGCAAAAAACCGACGAACACCGCCAACAGGCCATACAGCGGCAGATCAAGATCCAGACACAGCAGAAAAATCACGTACAGCGCCACACAGCTCAGCAACAGGCGTAGCTGATACGGATAACCTTCGGTGTGCGGCGCTTTAACGATATCCCGCGCCGGGAAGCAGAACCCGGTCAGCAGCAGCAAACTGACCAGCATCACCACGCCAAACGGTGCCATTTGGCCAATGAACCCCAGGAAAGAGAGTGAAGACTTGCTCCACAGCAGAATGTTTTGCGGGTTGCCAATCGGCGTCAGCAATGAACCGGCATTGACCGCCAGCGCCTGGAAGATAATCAACCGGCCAATCGGTACCGACGACAGTTTTTTCAGCGTGATGGTCAGCGGAATGACGATAAACAGCGCCACGTCGTTAGTCAGGAACGACGACAGCAACGCGGCGGAAAACACCAGAAACAGCGCCAATCGCCGCTCGCTGTGCAGCGTATTGATGATTTTGCGGCCAACAAAATCGAAATAACCGCTGACCTCGACGCCCTTGGTGAGTAACATCAATCCAAGCAGCGTAATGATGGTGCGCCAGTCGATAAAACTGTTTAACGCAGGCAGCTGTTGCGGGTTAAAGGCCGCCATCAGTACGCCGACTAACAGCAAAATATGCAAAAAACGATCTTTCAGGAACGGCTGAATCAGCCGGGAAACGGCGTTTGAACTCATGTTGAGCGCTTCAAAAAAACAACCAGGGATCAGGAACCAGACGTTAGCCCAAGCACGGCGGCAACGCCAGCAAAATGCTCTTTTACCGTTAACTGCTTTTCATTTGCCGCGCTTTACTTTATTTGTAGCGCCTTTCACTGTTTCAAAGGATGTTTTCATGGCTAACGTTTTTGCCAAAGGGCTGTTGCTGAGTGTGACCATCGGCTTACTGGCTGCCTGTAATGACCCGGATACCCGCCCACAGATCGACATTGAAGGCAAAACCATGGGCACCTTCTACAGCGTCAAGGTCAGCGGTGACGTGGCGGTCAATAAACAGCAGTTGCAACAGCAGATTGACGCCGTGCTGGAACGCGCCAATGACGATATCTCCACCTATCGCAATGATTCTGTGCTTTCGCGTTTTAATCAAACCCAGAGTACCGAGCCACAGCCGATCCCGCGCGGAATGGCGGATATTATCCTGATGGCTCAGCGCATTGGCCGCGACACTCAGGGCGCGATGAATATCACCGTGGGTCCGCTGGTGAATTTATGGGGCTTTGGCCCAGACAAGCGTGTGGTCAAGGTACCGAGCCAACAGCAAATAGAGGCGGCACAAAAAAATATTGGCCTGCAGCACCTCAAGCTACTCAGCGACAGCCGTGGCGAATGGCTGCAAAAGGACTTACCCGGGATGTATGTTGATCTCTCGACGTTGGGCGAAGGCTATGGCGTCGATCAGTTGGTGCAGTTGATGGCCCGTAATGGTATCACCCATTATCTGGTGTCGGTCGGCGGTGCGGTTTCCTCGCGCGGCGTTAACGGGCAGGGCAAACCCTGGCGCGTGGCGATCCAAAAACCGACCGACCGCGAAAATGCGGTTCAGGCACTGGTTGATTTGCAGGGTTACGGCATCAGCACCGCCGGCAGCTACCGCAACTATTTTGAACAGGACGGGCAGCGCTATTCGCACGTGATCGATCCCACAACCGGCAGGCCGATTACTCATCGCCTGGTCTCCGCTACGGTGATAGCGCCCACCGCGCTGGAAGCCGACGGCTGGGATACCGGGTTGATGGTGTTGGGGACGGAAAAAGCGCTCAAACTGGCGGAAGAAAAAGGCTTGGCGGTTTACCTGATCAGCAAAACCGATGATGGGTTCAGCGCCGTAATGACGCCGCAGTTCAAGGCGTTTCTAGTGAAATAGTTTCTGTGCGGTAAAGACGGGGCGCAGTGCACTGCGCCCCGCTTGCTTATCCTTTTCGGTGCAGTAACAGGTAGACCACAGGAACCACCAACATCGACAACAGCGGTGCACTGAGCATGCCGCCAATCATCGGTGCCGCAATGCGCCGCATTACCTCAGAACCGGCACCGTTACCCCACATAATCGGCAATAGCCCGGCCATAATGGTGGCAACGGTCATCACTTTTGGTCGCACCCGCAATACCGCCCCCTCGGTGATGGCATCCATCAGCTGTTTTTGCGTGAGCGGCTGTCCCGGCTGGCGATGTTTTTCCAACGCATGGTTCAAGTACAGCACCATTATCACGCCGAATTCCGCCGCCACACCCGCCAGCGCGATAAAGCCAACTGCCCCGGCCACCGACAGGTTGTAGTTCAGCAGATAGAGCAGCCACACCCCGCCGATCAGCGCAAACGGCAGCGTCGCCATGATCAACAACGCATCACGCACGCTGCTGAAGGTGACAAACAGCAGCACGAAAATGATTGCCAATGTTACCGGCAGTACGATTTTCAACTGAGCACTGGCACGTTCAAGATATTCAAACTGCCCGGACCAGCTCAATGACACCCCGGCCGGCAGCTTGACCTGCTGCGCGACGGCCTGCTGCATCTCTTCCACCGCCGATTTGAGATCGCGCCCGCGCAGATCGACATAAATCCAGTTGGAGAGCCGCGCGTTTTCACTTTTCAGCATAGGCGGCCCTTCGTTAACCCGAATATCCGCCAGCATCGACAGCGGCACCTGGCCACCGCTGGCGGTCAGTACCGGTAACGCCTGCAACTGCTGTACCGAATCACGCACCTCACGCGGATAACGCACATTGATCGGGTAACGCGCCCGGCCCTCGACGGTTTCGCCAATGTTTTCGCCGCCCACCAGCGTCGCCACCATGGATTGCAGCTCTTTCACCGAAACGCCGTAGCGCGCAGCCCGCTGACGGTCGATATCGATATCCACGTAGCGGCCGCCGGTGATGCGTTCTGCCAGCGCCGAAGTGACGCCCGGCACCTGCTTCACCACCTGCTCAATCTGCCCGGAAATCCGTTCGATATCGGCCATATTATTGCCGTTCACCTTGATGCCCACCGGACTTTTGATTCCGGTGGCCAACATGTCCAGCCGATTGCGGATCGGCGGAACCCAGACGTTGGCAATACCCGGCACCTTGACCACCGCATCCAGTTCCGCCACCAGCTTGTCCATGGTCATGCCCGGTCGCCACTGGTCACGCGGTTTGAAACGAATGGTGGTTTCCAGCATGGTCAGCGGAGCGGGATCGGTAGCGCTTTCCGCCCTGCCGGCCTTACCGAACACCGTCGCCACTTCCGGCACGGTTTTGATCAACCTGTCGGTCAGTTGCAGTAGCCTGCTGGCCTCGCGCGCCGACATCCCCGGCAGCGAGGAAGGCATATACAACAGGTCACCTTCGTCGAGCTGCGGCATAAATTCGCTGCCCAACCGGCTAAGCGGATAGGCGGTTAACAGCAACAGCAGGCACGAAATCCCCAGCGTGGTTTTTGGCCGTGCCAACACCGACGCCAGCACCGGCTGATACAGGCGGATCAGCCAGCGATTGATCGGATTGGCATGTTCGTCGGGAATGCGGCCGCGGATAAAGTAGCCCATCAGCACCGGCACCAGCGTAATGCCCAGACCGGCCGCCACCGCCATGGCGTAGGTTTTGGTGTAGGCCAGCGGGGAGAACATCCGGCCTTCCTGCGCCTGCAGGGTGAACACCGGAATGAAGGACAGCGTGATAATCAGCAAACTGCAAAACAGCGCCGGCCCCACCTCCACCGCCGCCTGCTCTGAAATACGCCAATAATCCGTCGACGTCGGCTGCTGTCCTGGATGGCGTTGCCGCCACTGCTCCAGCACCTTATGCATGTTCTCAATCATGACGATGGCCGCATCCACCATGGCGCCAATGGCGATGGCGATTCCCCCCAGCGACATGATATTGGCGTTTACGCCCTGGTAATGCATCACCACAAAGGCGCCAAGAATGCCGAGCGGCAGCGTGATCATCGCCACCAGCGCCGAACGAAAATGGAACAGGAACAGCGTGCACACCAAAGCCACTACGATAAACTCTTCCAGGAGCTTGTGGGACAGGGTTTCAATTGCATGTTCGATCAGTTGGGAGCGGTCGTACACGGTCACAATTTCCACACCCGGCGGCAGGGTCTGCTGAACCTCCTGCAGCTTGACCTTCAACGCGTTGATGGTTTCCAGGGCATTTTTGCCGTAGCGCATCACGACGATGCCGCCCGCCACTTCGCCCTCGCCGTTCAGCTCCGCCACGCCCCGGCGGATCTCCGGCCCTTCGCGCAGTGTTGCCACTTGCGACAGCAGGATCGGTACACCGTCACGCACGGCGATTACCACGTTGGCAAAATCGCTGAGTTTTTTCAGGTAGCCCGAGGTGCGAACCATATACTCCGCCTCCCCCATTTCCAGCAGCGCACCGCCGCCTTCCTGGTTGGCGTCCTGAATGGCACTGACTACCTGTTGATGAGTGATGTTCAGCGCGCGCAGGCTGGGTGGATCCAGCACCACCTGATATTGGCGTACCATGCCGCCCACGCTGGCCACTTCCGCCACGTTGGGGACGGTTTTCAGTTCAAACTTCAGCGTCCAGTCTTGCAGCGCGCGCAGGTCGGCCAGGCTGTGCTTGCCGCTTTTATCCACCAGGGCATACTCGTACACCCAGCCGACGCCGGTGGCGTCCGGCCCCAGTGCCACCTTCACCTGCGGCGGCAGTGAGGATTGCACCTGGCTGAGCGCCTCCAGCACCCGCGAACGCGCCCAGTACAAATCGGTGCCGTCCTCGAACAACACGTAAACGTAGGCGTCGCCAAACATGGAAAAACCCCGTACCGTTTTGGCCCCCGGCACCGAGAGCAACGTGGTGGTCAGCGGATAGGTCACCTGATCTTCAATTACCTGCGGTGCCTTGCCCGGATAGGTGGCACGGACAATCACCTGTACGTCGGAGAGATCCGGCAGCGCATCCAGCGGGGCTTTCTGCAATGCCCAGATCCCCCAACCGGCCAACAGCAACGAAGCCAGCAGCACCAAGAGCCGGTTGCGCAGCGACCAGCGGATCACGAAAGCAATCATAAGTGGCCCCCATGTTCAGCGCTTGTCGGCACGATTTGGCTGATATGTGAACCTTGTTCATCAACGCTAAAGTGGATTTTTACGCTATCACCGGGTTTGATACCGGCAGGTATTCCCCCTGGCGGCAGGGCAAAATCCATGGTCATCGCCGGCCACTGCAGCTCCGGCACGGGGCCGTGGGACAGCGTGATGGTGCTCTCGTTCACGGCATCCACCACCCCCTCGGCCTGGTATTGTTTCACCTCGTTTTGCGCCGCCATTTGTGGCAAGGCACTGCGCATGCTGGCCTCGGAATCAATCAGGAATTGGCCGGAGGTCACTACCCTTTGCCCAGCATTCAGCCCACGTTTAATTTCTACCCAGCCGTCCTGCGCACGACCGGCCACCACGTCAACCGGCGTGAAGTGCCCATTGCCTTCGGCGATCAACACCCTATTGCGATCGCCGCTGTCGATCAGCGCCTCCTGCGGTATCGCCAACACCGGCTGGCCGAGGTTGCTGTGCGACAATGTCAGTTGCAGGTACATGCCCGGTCGAAGCTTTTGTTGAGGGTTTTTCAACAGGATGCGCGCTTTGAAGGTTCGGGTCAGCGGATCGACATTGGCCAGCAGTTCGCTCACCTCGCCTTCAAATCGTTCACCAGGCCAGCTGGCGGAGGCGGCCTGCACCTTATCGCCCACTTTCAACAATCCGGCCTGCGCCTGCGGATAATCGGCAACGATCCACACCGGATCGAGGCTGGCTAGTTCAAACAGCCCCTGCGCGGCCGTCACCTGAGCGCCTTCGAGCACGCTCAGCTTATTCACAAAACCATTTTCCGGTGCCGCTATCTGCACCCGCGGTTCGGGTTTACCTGAACGTTCCACCTGCCGGATCACCGCCTCGGGCATAAACAGCAACTGCAACCGCTGACGTGCAGCGGCGGTCAGTGCGCTATCGCCCAGTTTGCGTATTGCCAGATATTCCTGCTGAGCCGCACTCCAGTCGGGGATCCACAGCAATGCCAGGGCTTCGCCCTTTTTCACCTGTTGCTGACTGGCACGCACGTAGAGTTTTTCCACCAGTCCGTTGGCGCGGGCGGCGACAATCTGAACCCCGCGTTCATCGGTGGCGACGCTGCCGAAAGCGTTCAGTTGTGGCTCCAGTTGGCGCAATTGTGCAGCTTCGGTGCGAACGCCCAGGTTCTGCTGTTGCCGGGCGCTGATGGTCACGCCCCCTTCCGGCTCAGCCTCATCGGCATAGCGCGGCACCAGTTGCATATCCATAAAGGGCGATTTACCCGGTTGGTCAAAACGCTGCCCCGGCATCATCGGGTCGTACCAATAAAGCACCTGCCGCTCACTCTTGATGGCCGGCGCAGGCGCTTCCCCCGCTGCGCCAAACCAGTATCCCGCCAGCCCACTGCCAATCAGCGCCGCTAACAGCGCCAGCTTGAATTGTATTTTCATTGCATCGATTCCTGAGGGGTGAGATAGCGAATGGCGGCCCAAATCTGCGCCAGTTCCCTGGCGGCCTTGCCGGCGCTGAGGCGACTGTCGAGCAGCGCCCGCCGAGCTTCCAGTACCGCCGACAAATCGCTTTTACCGCTGCGGTACTGCGCTAACAGCAAAGTGACCCGCTGTTGTTGCAGGGGAATAGCCTGCTCCTGTTGGCGTTGCCACTGCGCCTGAGCCGCCTGATATTGCGCCAACAGCGTATCGAGCTGTGCCTGATGATCACGTATCAACAACGTGAGCCGATCGTTGGCCTCCATGCTGCGGGAAACATCAGCGGCATAGTCCTTATCCTGCCGCTGCGAGCGGAACAACGGCAGATCGACGGTAAACATCACCCCGGCCAAATCCTCGTACTCGTCGGCCCGTTTGCCGTAATACACCTCGACGCCGACGTCCGGTATCGCCGCCACCTCTGATTGCGCCGAACGCGCCTTGGCGACGTCCGCCTCACGGCTGGCCTGCAACACCTCGGGGTGTTGACTGATGGCCTGCCGCAATACTTCGCTGTCCGCCGGTAAACGTTCAAAGCGCGGCATGTCCCCGGCGGTATCCGTCGCAGACAGGCCGGTCAACTGCGTCAGACGCGCCTGCGCGACAGCAACATCACGCTGCGCCTCGCTGATGCGATCCTGCATGCTTAGCAGCGTCAACCTGGCATCCAGCACTCCACTCGCTGGGGTTCCCCCACCGGCTACCGCAGCAAGCTGAGTGGCAATCTGGCGTTCACTCTCCGTCACCAGGGCTGAGGCATCCCGCAGGGTTTGCCGACTCAGCGCCAGCGCCAGCCAGGCCTGCGCGGTTTGCTGTTGAAGGCGAGCGCGAATGGTGGCGCTGCCCGCATCCGTCTGGCTGGCTTCGGCGCGCAGGGTATCCGCTTTACGCTGACGTTTGGTGCTGCTGACGTAATCCTGCATGATGCCGATTCGTCCCATGGTCATGCCTTCGCGGGTAAAACGCTGAGCGTTGCTCCCCTGCACCGGCACGTTTTCAATGCCGAACTTCAGCTTGGGATCGGGCAACTGCATTGCCGAATCCGCCATGTTCTGCAAGGCGTCAACCTGATGCCGATTGGCGGATAGCTCCGCCGAATAACCTTCGGCCGCCGTCAATGACTGTTGCAGCGTCAGACCCGCCGCCAGGGTGGCCGGTGCCCAACAGGCAAGCAGCAGCCAGCCCACCCGCCAAGGGTGAGAAAGGATAATGGTCATAACGCCTCCGTTATGGTCGAGCGGCGGCGATGGCGATCAGCTGATAACCGCCGTCGATCGGCAGGAAGCTGAAATCAACCTCGGTACCCACCGGCAAGACGGCGAATGAAGGCGATGAAGGGAGCAGGAAGCTCATGGTCATTGGCGGCCAACTGAGTGCAGGAATGGCCTGGTGCGCGATAGACACCTTTCGCTCATCCCAGCTTTTGACGACGCCCTGGCTGTGGATTTCAACGGCAGTTCTTGCGGCAGGATCCTGCATTGCCATATCGGCAGCGCTGGCGCTGAAGGAGAAAAACAGGGCGATCACTACGGCAGCAAATACATTACGCATAACGGGTACTCCATAAAATAGTTAACAAACGCGGAAAACCGTCGGGGACGGCAAAGCGGTTGTCAGAGCTATTCACGGAACCGGCAGAAAACGATCTCTGCCGGCGGACCTGTTATCGGGGGCGTTTGCCAGGTATTGGAGGGGACTGAACGAGACGGGAAAGGCGTAATAACGGCCAATTCGCTGCTGGTGGGCAGCGCAGCCAACGTCAGGTTGCTGTGATCCTGTTGGGCTGACTCCGGAACGCAGTGTTTCTCACACAGCGGCTCTTGGGTCTGCATCTGCTGCTGCGACGGCACGCTGTTTTGCATATGCATCATATGCTGAGCCATCGGCGCTTCACCGCTGAACTGCAGGTTGCAGTTGTGGCTGGCCAACGCCAGTTGAGTATTCAACAACAGCCAGCTGACGACCAATAACCATGCGCAGGCCCGCTTTTTAGCAAAGCGCAGGCGGTGCATGGATAAGGAGATGGACGCCAAAGCCGACATCAGATCGTTCCAGAGTGGGAGATAGCGGGAGTATATCGACCCGGACCGGGCGCAGGAATGGAATTTACATCCGCTGACAAAGAACTGCTCATCTGTGGGCCGGTAATATAAATGCCATGACTTCAATCAACTGGCGGCGGATTACCCAAACAAAAAGCCCAGCAGATGCTGGGCTTTTAAACCGGGAGACTCTCCGACGGAAGGTTATTTGGTCAACGCGATAATACCCAGCGTCAGACCGGCAACTGCCGCCGCCCCACCGGCGATGGCGCCAGCGGTTTCCCAGTTGTCCTGCGTAGTGCCTTTCATGCAGGTATTGGTGTGCACCAGACGGCCCTGATCGTCATAGACCGGGACACAAGGGGAATCGGTCGCGCACCCAGCCAGAATGACCGACAGCAATCCAACCGCAATTAACTTTTTCATACTCTTGCCTCAATGTTCGATCACTCTGAAACGCTACGCCGAGTGATATTCGCGCTATTGAGCCATTGTATGCGCAAAAGGCTGAACAAAGCGTTAATGATCCGTCAGGAGATGTAATTTGGGATAACTCCTAGCGGCCCGTCGGCAGGGATTGCAGGCATTAAAAAGCCCGCAAAAATGCGGGCTTGATCCAGAACCTTGAGGCCGGAATTACTTCTGCAGCTTACGCATCACCAGCGTGGCGTTGGTGCCGCCGAAACCGAAGCTGTTGGACATCACGGTGGTCAACTCGCGTTGAGTTGGCTCAGTCACGATGTTCATGCCAGCAGCTTTCTCATCCAGGTTATCGATGTTGATGCTCGGCGCGATAAAGCCGTGTTCAACCATCAGCAGGCTGTAGATCGCTTCCTGCACGCCCGCGGCACCCAATGAGTGACCGGTCATCGCCTTGGTGGAAGAGATTGCCGGGGTGTTGTCGCCAAACACTTCGCGAATGGCACCCAGCTCTTTCACGTCGCCCACCGGCGTGGAGGTGCCGTGAACGTTCATGTAGTCGATTGGGGTATCAACGCCCTGCAGCGCCATCTTCATGCAGCGCACCGCGCCTTCACCTGATGGAGCCACCATGTCGGCACCGTCGGAGGTCGCACCGTAGCCGATGATTTCAGCATAGATGTGCGCACCACGCGCCAGAGCGTGTTCCAGCTCTTCAACCACCACCATACCGCCGCCGCCGGCGATGACGAAACCGTCACGGGCAGAGTCGTAAGTACGAGAAGCTTTTTCAGGAGTGTCGTTGTAGCTGGTGGACAGTGCGCCCATCGCGTCGAACTCACAGGCCATTTCCCAGCACAGCTCTTCGCCGCCGCCGGCAAAGACCACGTCCTGCTTGCCCAGTTGGATCAGTTCAACCGCGTGACCAATGCAGTGTGCAGAGGTTGCGCAGGCAGAGCTGATGGAATAGTTAACGCCACGAATTTTGAACGGGGTTGCCAGGCAGGCAGAAACGCCTGAAGCCATAGCCTTGGTCACCATGTACGGGCCAACGCCGCGCAGGCCTTTGGCACGCATGCCATCGGATCCGGCAACCTGGTTGCGCGGAGAACCACCACCTGAGCCAACAACCAGACCGGTGCGATCGTTGGAAACCTGATCGGCAGCCAGACCTGAGTCCTTGATGGCTTCTTCCATGGAAAGATAGGCATAAACGGACGCGTCGCTCATAAAGCGCATCACTTTACGGTCAATCAGACCCGTAGTGTCCAGTTTAACATCGCCCCATACGTGACTACGCATGCCGGAATCTTTCAGCTCCTGGGAGAAAGTGATCCCAGAACGTCCTTCCTGCAGGCTCGCCAGGACCTCCTGCTGGTTGTTACCAATGCTGGAGACGATTCCCAGGCCAGTAATCACTGCACGTTTCATTCAATACCTCTTCCACAATTTTACATTCGGGATTTTGCATCGCACTTTAGCGTACAGATGTACGCCGAACAAGTCCGATCAGCGTTTTTCAGCTTTATTCTTATCCAGTTTGCGCCATAGCGCCAGCGCCGTTAGAATCCCGTCACCCCTTGAGTTACGAGCAACTAACCGTGAGCCACGCCCCGATCCAAACCGCAGCGTTATCCTGGAATGAACAGGGTACACCTGTTTCGAAACAGTTTGATGACGTCTACTTTTCCAATCAGGATGGGCTGGAAGAAACCCGCTATGTGTTTCTCATGGGCAACCGACTGCCGCAACGTTTTGCCGACCACCCTCGCCCGCTGTTTATCGTGGCGGAAACCGGCTTCGGCACCGGGCTTAACTTTTTGACGCTGTGGCAGACCTTTGCCGGTTTCCGCACGGCGATGCCGGACGCCCCGCTTCAGCGCCTGCACTTTATCAGCTTTGAAAAATTCCCGCTGCTGCAGGCCGATTTGGCGGCGGCGCATGCCCGCTGGCCGGAACTGGCGCCATATGCCGATGAATTACGCGCTCAATGGCCGTTGCCGCTGCCGGGCTGCCACCGCCTGCTGCTGGCCGAAGGGCGCATCACGCTCGATCTGTGGTTTGGCGACGTGAACGCGTTGCTGCCTCACTTCGACGCCAGCATTAACCGTCAAATCGACGCCTGGTTCCTCGATGGCTTCGCCCCGGCAAAGAACCCTGATATGTGGACGGAGCAGCTGTTCAGCGCCATGGCGCGCTTTGCCCGGCCGGGCGGCAGCCTTGCCACCTTTACCGCCGCAGGCTTCGTGCGTCGCGGCTTACAGCAGGCAGGGTTTGATGTCATCAAAACCAAAGGCTTCGGCCAGAAGCGAGAGATGCTGACCGGCGAGTTGCCTGCCGATGCGCCGGCCGTCGCTCACCCTGCTCCCTGGCTGATGCGCCCGGTGGCGGAGAATACCGATGATATCGCCATCATTGGCGGCGGCGTCGCCAGCGCGCTAACCGCCCTCGCCCTGTTGCGACGCGGCGCAAAAGTCACGCTGTATTGCGCAGATCCGCAGCCGGGCGAAGGGGCATCAGGCAACCGTCAGGGCGCACTCTACCCTTTGTTGAACGGCCGAGCCGATGCGCTGGAAAATTTCTTCAGTGCCGCCTTTCCGTTTGCCCGTCGTCAGTACGATGCACTGGTGCGACAGGGCGTGGAATTCGACCATCAGTGGTGCGGTGTGAGCCAACTGGCCTTTGACGAGAAGAGCGCCGGGAAAATTGCCAAGATGCTGGCGGTTGAATGGCCGCAGGCGCTCGCCATGCCGGCCGACCGCGCTACGCTCAGCGCCTTGTGTGGCGTCGACAGCGGTTTTGGCGGCATTAACTACCCGCAGGGTGGCTGGCTGTGCCCGGCCGAGCTGACGCGCAGTGCGATTGCGCTGGCGCAACGGCAAGGGATGCGCTGCCATTATGACGCTACGCTCAGCGCTCTGACCGCCCAAGAGGCAGGTTGGCAACTCAGCTTTAGCCAAGGTGAAATTCGGCAGCATGCGACGGTGATTCTGGCCAACGGCCATCGCTTATCCGAACTGACGCAAAGTGAAGCGCTGCCGGTTTATGCGGTGCGCGGTCAGGTATCCCATATTCCTACCACGCCGCAGCTGAGTGCATTGAAGCAGGTGCTGTGTTACGACGGCTACCTGACGCCGGTGAATGCCAATAATCAGCAGCACTGTATCGGCGCCAGCTACCAGCGCGGCGAGACCGCCACCGAATACCGCGAAGAAGAGCAGCAGGAAAATCGGGCTCGCTTGCTGCGTTGCCTGCCGGATCAAACCTGGCCGCTGGAGGTGGACGTCAGCGACCGCCATGCCCGCTGCGGAGTACGCAGCGCCACTCGCGATCATCTGCCAATGGTAGGTGCAGTGCCCGACTACCAGGCCACGCTAACGCAGTACCAGGATCTGCAACGTCAACACCAATGCGGTGAAGCTATCGCCAATGCGCCGAGCTACCCCAATCTGTTCATGATTGGCGGGTTAGGCTCTCGTGGGTTGTGCTCGGCCCCGCTGGCGGCAGAGATTTTGGCGGCGCAGCTGTTTGGCGAACCTTTGCCGGGCGACGCAGACCTGTTAGCGGCGTTGAACCCGAATAGAATGTGGGTAAGGAAATTACTGAAGGGACGTGCGGTAGCGTAAGAAAAATCACGCAGGGCGCCGGCAACAGCGCCCTGCAGAAGCACTATCAGGCGGTAGGCAATGCCGTTTTGTACAGCGTTTCCCACATGCCATACACCAATGCCTGATCCGGTGGTGACAGTTCACCGGCGGCGATGGCTTTATGCAGGCTGCCCTCCACCTGCGCCTTCAGCGCTTCAGCGGAGTGTTCACCCAGCTCTTCGACCTCGGCAACCGCCAACGTCAGATGACCGCGCAGGTAGCCACCGGCAAACAGTTCATCATCGCTGGCGTGCTCTACCATGTCATCAATCAGCGCCAAAATGCGCGCTTCAAATTCTGCGATCATCAAATTTCCTCTCATACCCTTCATCTTTCAAACTCCAGCGTTGTTGGCTGCGCTCACGCATCCCAGTCACTTACCTGAGTAAGCTCCTGGGGATTTGTTTGCTTGCCGCCTAGCTACAGCTTGGAAGCTATTGGGTATCTATTTTCAGTTAAACATATATACCCGTCATACTTGAAGCTGCTTCTTTGTTGGCTGCGCCGACTCGCCCCGGTCACATAGTGGACTATGCTCCCAGGGACTCGCAGGCTTGCCGCCGCGATGCAACTCCAAGTATTTAGGGTATAGTCAGTTGAGATCTTCCGGATAGGGAAAATGCTCCGCCGCCAGCGGTGGCGTATTGTAAAACGATTGTAACGCCTGAATAAAGCGTGCAGGTCTTGTGGGTATTCCCTGCTCCAACAACAGCAGCACCCGTTCGCGCACCTTGCGTTGGAAGGCAATGCGGTCCGGCTCGCAGTCACCGTTGAGGTTGTCGCAACTGACGTTGAACGGGAAACCGGCGGCGACGCAGAACATCCATTCCAAAGATTGCGGTTTAATTTCCACCGCTTCAAATTCACTTTGCGTCTGTGCGTCTCGCCCGTCCGGGCAGTACCAGTAACCGAAATCTACCAACTTGCGGCGCTGTTCGCCGGCGATGCACCAGTGCGAGATTTCATGCATGCCGCTGGCGTAATAGCCATGGGCAAAAACGATCCGGTTGTACGGCAGCTGATCGTCGGCCGGCAAATAGATCGGCTCATCGTCGCCTTTGACCAGTCGCGTGTTGTATTCATCGCTGAAGCACTGATTAAAAATTTCAATCAGTTGCTCATATTGATGGGTAGCCTGTGTGTCTGACATAAATAAAAATCCAATAACCACAAAAATAAAGAGGTAATTATTTCATTTTACCGCTCTTTTAGCATGCTAAAAATGCAGGGCCAGCCACTGCTGAATTTCAGCGCCGTGGTTGTCGTACAAGAGCTTGCAGCTCATCACCAGAGAAACGATAACGATCATCGGTCGGATCAGCTTTTGCCCGCGGGTCATCACCATGTGAGCCCCGAGGCGCGCACCGAGCACCTGCCCAACCAGCATCACCAGGCCAATACCCCACAGCACTTTGCCGCCAATGATAAACAACACCAGGCTGCCAAAGTTGGAAGTGAAGTTCAGCACCTTGGCGTGCGCGGTGGATTTGGCCAGGTTAAAACCGCACAGCGTCACGTAGGCCAGCGCATAGAAGGAACCGGCACCGGGCCCAAAGAAGCCATCGTAAAAACCGACGCAGCCACCGGTCACCAGCCCGAACGGCAAGGCGCTCAAACGGCGCTGCCGATCGTTTTCCCCCAAACGCGGCGTCAGCAGGAAGTACAGACCGATGCCGATCACCAATAACGGCAGCATTTGCCGCAGCAGATCGGCGCGCATGTGCTGCACCAGCACAGCCCCGGCAACGGAACCGATCAGGGCCAGCAAAATGGTCAGCTTCTGATCGTTGAGATCGACCGCTCGTCGGCGGATAAAATACAGACTGGCGGAGAGGGAACCGCCCACCGACTGCAGCTTGTTGGTCGCCAGCGCCTGCGCCGGGGGAACCCCCACCGCCAGCAGTGCCGGTACGGTTAACAGCCCGCCGCCGCCGGCGATAGAGTCGATAAAGCCTGCGAGTAACGCCACCACAAACAAAACCCCGAGCATCTCGGGGCCTACGACGAACCAGTCCATTTATACCCCTCTTACTTGAAGCTGCATCTGTGTTGGTTGCACTCACTCACCCGAATCACTTACTCGTGTAAGCTCATCGGGATTCCTTCCCTTACCGCCTTGATGCAACTCCAATTACTTTGGGTATATTATTCCGCAGCGAAATGGTTATCCAGCAAAGCCTGACAGGTCGGCGGTAACGGCGGCGGCACCGGTTTACCCGGTTTGGCGCTCGGCTGATGCGGCACGAACCAGCTTGCCAGCTCGGCACCGCAACCGTCGCCCGGCGGCGGCGTATCCTGTTCTTTACATTCCAGGCTGCCTGCCGGGCAGCGCAGACGCACGTGCATGTGGGCACGATGACCAAACCACGGGCGCACCTTGTGCAGCCAGTCGCGATCGGCACCGGCATCCAGACACAGACGCTGCTTGATCGCCGGGTTAACGAAGATGCGCGTCACTTCCTGATCCTGTGCCGCCGCTTTGATCAGCGATTCAATCTGCGGCTGCCACTGACGAGCAACCACCTGCTTGCCGTCGCTGGAAACCAGATCGATCGGTTGCGGCTTCAGCAGCTGCTGCGCACTCCAACGCTGGCGCGGCAACTGTAACCAGATGTCGACATCAAGCCCGGACTGATGGCTGGCATGGCCGCTGCTAAAGCGCCCACCGGCCGGCATCGCCATATCGCCGATCAGCACCGTGCCCAAATTTCTTTGGCTGGCTTTGCTGCTCAGCCGCTGGATAAACGCCAGCAGATCCGGGTGGCCGAAGTAGCGGCGTTGATCGGGTCGCATCACCTGATAATCCGGTGAGTTCAGCGGTAACGGCTGAGCGCCGATAATGCAGCCATTGGCAAAACCGCCCACTGCCTGCGGCGCGCCGGCCACCGGGTGGTCGATCTTCTGCCACGGCGTCAGCGCCAGGGCGGAGCCCGAAGCCATCAGGGCAAGGATGCCCAACATCCAGTTTTTCATGGGAGTTACCAGCGTGGAACGTTAGAGACCACATCACCGTTTTGCGCACGCTGGCGCAGCAGGTGATCCATCAGCACAATCGCCATCATCGCTTCGGCAATCGGCACCGCACGAATGCCTACGCAAGGATCGTGACGGCCACGGGTGACCATCTCCACCGCTTCGCCCTGACGGTTAATGGTTCTGCCCGGCACCATAATGCTGGAGGTAGGTTTCAGCGCCAGGTGAGCAATGACCGGCTGACCGCTGCTGATGCCACCGAGAATGCCGCCTGCATGGTTGCTCTGGAAGCCTTCCGGAGTGATCTCATCACGGTTTTCGCTGCCGCGCTTGTTGACCACCGCGAAACCGTCGCCGATTTCCACGCCTTTTACCGCATTGATGCTCATCAACGCATGCGCCAGATCCGCATCGAGGCGGTCAAATACCGGCTCACCGAGGCCGACCGGCACGTTTTCGGCAATCACGCTGACCTTGGCGCCAATGGAGTCGCCCTCTTTCTTCAGCGCACGCATCAGTTCATCCAGGGCTTCCAGCTTATCGGGATCCGGGCAGAAGAACGGGTTCTGTTCAACCTGCTCCCAATCTTTCAGCTCACAGACCACGTCGCCGATCTGCGCCAGATAGCCGCGCACCTGTACGCCATATTTCTGCAGCAGATATTTCTTGGCAATAGCCCCTGCCGCAACGCGCATGGCGGTTTCACGAGCCGAAGAACGACCCCCGCCGCGATAATCGCGCACGCCGTATTTTTGCTCGTAGGTGTAATCCGCATGCCCCGGACGGAACACGTCTTTGATAGCGCCGTAATCTTGTGAACGCTGGTCAGTGTTTTCTATCATCAGCCCAATGCTGGTGCCGGTGGTCACACCTTCAAACACGCCGGAAAGAATACGTACCTGATCCGGTTCGCGACGTTGAGTGGTATAGCGAGAGGTGCCTGGACGGCGACGGTCCAGGTCGTGCTGCAGATCGGCTTCGGTAAGCGGGATACCCGGCGGTACGCCGTCTACGATACATCCCAGCGCCACACCGTGAGATTCACCAAATGTGGTGACGCGGAAAATCTGCCCAATACTGTTTCCTGCCATCGCGGCTCCTTACCCTTAATTATTATCTTTGTGGGGCCCGCCAAAGCAGGCCCGAAGAATGCTTAGCTGCGGTAGAGGCTGAAGTGCTCTTTGCAATCCACCAGTTGCTGCTTGGTCAGCATGAACACGCCGTCACCGCCGTTTTCAAACTCCAGCCAGGTGAACGGAATATCCGGATACTGTTCCATCAGATGTACCATGCTGTTACCCACTTCACAAATCAGCACGCCGTCGTCGCTCAGGTAGTCCGGCGCGCAGGCCAGAATACGGCGCACCAGCTTCAGGCCATCGCTGCCGGCCGCCAGGCCCAACTCTGGCTCAAAGCGGAATTCCTGCGGCAGATCGGACATGTCTTCCGCATCCACGTACGGCGGATTGGTGACGATCAGATCGTACTGGATCGCGGGAACATCGCGGAACAGATCGGAACGGATCGGGATCACCTGTTGTTCAACGCCGAGCGCCTGAATATTGCGCTCGGTCACCGCCAGCACGTCGCTGGAGATATCGACCGCGTCAACTTCCGCTTCCGGGAAAGCGTAGCTGCAGGCAATGGCGATACAACCGCTGCCGGTACACATGTCGAGAATATGACGCGGCGGGTGCGGGATCAGGGCGCTGAAGCGATCGTTGATCAGTTCGCCAATCGGGGAACGCGGAACCAGCACACGCTCATCAACGTAGAATTCCAGATCGCAGAACCAGGCTTTGTTGGTCAGATAGGCTACCGGGACACGTTCGTTGACGCGGCGGATCACGCGCTCAACGATGCGGTGGCGCTCGCTGGAGGTCAAACGGGCGGTGTGCATGTCCTCTGGAATGTCCAGCGGCAGGAACAGGCTTGGCAGCACCAATTGCACCGCTTCGTCCCACGGATTATCGGTTCCGTGACCATAGTAGATATCAGCGGCGTTAAAACGGCTGACCGTCCAGCGCAGCATATCTTGAATGGTGTGCAGTTCGTTCACTGCTTCCTCGACGAAAATTTTGTCCAATTTGCCCTCCGGCAGGCACTGTGATTCATGATTTAGCCGCATAGTTTGCCATGAAGCCCGCGACAAATCACGCTAACCCCTTGCGCTTTTCATTCTGGCGTGAATTTTGCGTCGACAGAGACCCGCGACAAGGTAAACTATCGCGATAAATGATTTCCGGTGAATTCCAAATGAAGAACAAGCACCCTCTGAGCAAAGATGAATTGCAGCTCTTCAGAGAGTCGGTAGTAGACGCAAAAAAGCTGCGTCAGGACACCATCGTCCACCGTAAACCCAAGCCTGTCACCAAGAAAATTGCTCCACAGCGCCTGCTGCAGGAACAGGTAGACGCCAGTTATTATTTCTCGGATGAATACCAGCCACAGTTGGAAGAGGAAGGCCCGACGCGCTATGTGCGCCCCGGTTACAGTGCCTTTGAACTGAAAAAGCTGCGCCGTGGCGATTATTCACCGGAGCTGTTTCTCGATCTTCATGGCCTGACCCAGATGCAGGCCAAGCAAGAGCTGGGGGCGCTGATCGCCGCCTGCAAGCGCGAACACGTGCACTGCGCCTGCGTAATGCACGGCCACGGCAAGCACATCCTCAAACAGCAGACGCCGCTATGGTTGGCGCAGCACCCTGACGTGCTGGTGTTTCACCAGGCGCCCAAAGAATGGGGCGGCAGCGCGGCGATTTTACTGCTGGTCGAACTGGCTGAGTGAACGGCAGAAATGACAAAGGGCGATGTTTGACATCGCCCTTTCGTTTTGGCCCCGCCCTGGGGTGCCTTATACTTTAGCCATCACCTGCGATGGACTCACCTGCCACTCAAATTTACCGTAGCTGCCGTCGGCGGCCAAATCGACATTGGCAATCGCCGAGGTCGCGAACATCGGCGGGCATTCGCCCGGACAGAGTTCCGCCACCAGGTAACCCACCAGCGGTAAGTGGGAGACGATCAGCACCGCGTGAACCCCCTGCTGCGCCAGCGCCTGCAGATAGCTGCCGACCAGGCTGGCATCCCCGCCCGGCGTCAGCTCAGGCAGCACTTCTTCGCTTGCCGGCAAGGTCAAGGCTTCGCGAACCGTAGCCAGCGTCTGCTCTGCCCGCAGGTACGGGCTGACCAGCACGCGTTCAATATCCACAGACTTGGTATTTAACCAGGCCGCCATCTGACGTGACTCATCACGGCCACAAACAGTAAGAGGTCTTACCGAATCGCTGGCCGCATCAAGTGCCGCCTCTCCGTGACGCATAATCAAAACTTGCATATTGCACCGCTGTTGTTGACAAAATAACGCTATACAGAAACGCCGAGCGTGCTGTATCGCCGAGTTTTACAACCCCAAAGCAAACGCTTTGAAACGATAACGCGCCGTCTCTTTATGGCGGCCGGGCATTTTGCCTGAAAGTTCACGTAAAGAAAATGCTGTTTTTTACATCAATGGCGCCGTAACGGGAATTCAGCGCTCACATAACAACCAATTCAACAGGTTAAATTTTAACCTTCTCATCATGAATTTTATTGATGGCGGCCAGCCTTTCACCGCCATCAGGCTACGTTACCTCGTCCCTATCTCCCTGTATAGGGTCAGGGAATACCGGTATTGCAAGGAGTGATAGTGATCACATGCAACCTTGATCCTACTCTAGTACAAATCACGTCGCCGCGCCGCTCAGGTCCCCTGCGGATAGAAGCGTTCACCCTGCTGAGCCATGCGCTGCAGGCGTTCGCAAGGCGCAAAATATTCACCGTGCTGCCGCTGCAAGTACTCCAGCGTTTTAACCACCTTATCGGCCCCCAACTGATCCATATAGCGGAAAGGCCCGCCGAGGAATGGAGGAAAACCAATACCGAACACCGCGCCGATATCGCCGTCGCGCGCGCTGCGGATCACGCCTTCATCCAGACAACGTGCAGCTTCATTGAGCATCATCATTACGCAACGCTGAGCGATGACGGCCGGTTGTAAATGCGACTTCGGCGTGATGCCCAGCAAAAGATAGACCGAGGTATCGGCGCGCTTGCTCCGCTGACGCTGCTGGCCTTCACTGGGGTAGAGATAAAAACCACGGCCGTTTTTGCGCCCTTTGCGTCCGTCTTTCAACACCGCCTCGAAGGCGGCTGGAGCGGCAAAGCGCGGCCCTAACTGCTCTACCAGCACCGGGATAATCTTGGTACCGACGTCGATGCCCACTTCATCCAGCAGGGTTATCGGCCCAACCGGGAAACCGAAATCCACCAGCGCCTTGTCCAACGCTTCGATCGGCTCACCTTCCAGCAGGCAACGAGTCGCTTCATTTATATAAGGAGCCAGAATACGGTTAACGTAGAAACCGGCGCGGTCGGCCACCACGATCGCCGTTTTGCCCTGCTTGTGCGCCAGCGCCACGGTGGTGGCAATGGTTTCTTCGTTGGTGGTAGCGTGTGGGATCACCTCAACCAACGGCATTTTATCCACCGGGCTGAAATAATGCAGGCCGATCACCTGCTCAGGGCGCTGCGCCTTGGCGGCAATCTGGCCAATCGGCAGCGATGAGGTATTGGAGGCAAAGATGGTGTGCGGCGCCGCGTGCTGTTCTATCTCGGCCACCATCTGCTGCTTCAGCGCCAGGTCTTCGAACACCGCCTCAATCACCACGTCCACCCGTTCAAAACCGGTGTAATCGGTCGAACCGGAGATCAGCATCATCTGTTTTTGCCGTTCCGCCGGGCGCATGCGTTTACTGCGTACCCGCTTGCCGAGCACGTCCCAACTGTATTTTAACGCGTGGTTAATGCCCGTTTCGTTAACGTCTTTAATCCGCACCGGCAAACCACCCCGCGTGGCGGTCACACAGGCGATACCGCCGCCCATCAGGCCGCCACCCAGAATGCCGATTCGGTGCAGTTCATGAGGTTGTGCATTGCCACCGCGTTCTTTTTTCAAGGAGGTAGAGGCAAAGAACAGGCTGCGCAACGCGGCGGACTGCGGGGTCATGGCCAATTCGCCAAACGCCCGCGCCTCGGCTTCATAACCGCTGGCGCTGCCGTGATCCAGACCGGTGCGCACCACCTGAATAATGCGTTCTGCGGCAGGATAATTGCCGTGCGTTTTCTCCAGCGTTTTCTTGCGCACAATGCTGAACAGCAGGCTTTTACCTAGCGGGCCGTTGAGCAAACGCTCCTGCCACGGCAATTCGCGCCGGCTCTGCCAGCCTTGCTTGACCCGTTCGACGGCAGCCTGCAATAAAATTGACTGGGGCACGGCATCGTCCACCAACCCCATGCGCAACGCCTGACGCGCCCGAATGTGTTTGCCGGTCAGGATCATGTCCAACGCCTTGCTGGCACCAATCAACCGCGGCAAACGCTGGGTGCCACCGGAACCCGGCAGCAAACCTAGCTGCACTTCCGGCAGGCCGAGTGCGGTTTTGTCATCCAGAGAACAAACGCGACTGTGGCACGCCAGCGCCAGCTCCAGCCCACCGCCTAAGCAAGCGCCGTGAATAGCCGCCACCACAGGGACCTGGAATGCGGCAATCTGTGCCAGCGTACTTTGGCCTTTTTTCGCCAGCGCTTCGGCCTCTTTGGCAGTGGTACAGGCGGCAATCATGCTGATATCCGCCCCGGCAATAAACGAATCCGGCTTGCCGGAGATAATCACCAGCCCTTCCAGTGCCGGATGCTGCTGCGCGCGGATCAGTACGTCGTTGACCTGCTCGACAAACTCGGCCTTCAGGGTGTTTACCTTCTCCCCCGGAACATCGATGGTGATCACACCAATGTTGTCCGGACGAAGGGTCAGTTGAAAGGCCGAGGGTTTGGCCCGCTGTTCATGCAATGCGTTTTCAAAGCTCATTATTCCACCTCTACGATCATTGCGGCCCCTAACCCTCCGGCTGCGCAGGCGGTCGTCAGCCCCAGTCCGCCGCCACGACGCTTCAGCTCGTGCAACGTTTGGGTGATCATGCGCGCGCCGGTAGCGGCAAATGGGTGGCCATAAGCAATTGAGCCACCCAATACGTTGAATTTTTCCATGTCCACTTCGCCAATCGCCCGGCTGCGGCCCAGCTTTTTCTGAGCAAATTCGTCGCTGGCAAACATTTTCAGGTTCGCCAGGGTCTGAGCAGCAAAGGCTTCATGCATGTCGATGAGGGTCAGGTCGGCCAGGCCGATGCCGGCGCGATCCAGCGCCAGCGGCGTAGCGTAAGACGGCCCGAGCAGCATATCTTCCCACACATCGATGGCGGAGAAGGCAAAGCTGCGCAGATAACCCAGCGGTTGCAACCCCAACTCTTTCGCTCGCGACTCACTCATCATCAGCACCGCTGCCGCGCCGTCGGTCAACGGCGTACTGTTGGCTGCGGTAACGCTACCGTGCTTGCGATCGAATGCCGGTTTCAGCTTTGCGTAGGACGCCAGGCTGGAATCTTTGCGAACGTTGTTGTCTTCGGTGATTTGCGTACGGTATGGCGGCACATAGGCCGTCATCACCTCGTCGCGCAGCAGCCCCTGCTCCCAGGCTTTGGCAGCCAGTTGGTGAGAGCGGTGCGCCAGCGCATCCTGCTCTTCCCGGGTGATGCCGTGGCTTTTCGCCATTTGCTCTGCGGTATCGCCCATGCGCAGCCCTGTGGAATATTCCGCCACTGCCGGCGGCACCGGCATCAGGTCACGGAACTTCAGTCGGCTAAACAGCTTGAGACGCTGCGACAGGGTACGGGCTTTGTTAACGTCCACCAGCGTGCGCGCCAGCGCTTTACTGACGCCGATAGGCAGAACGGAAGAAGAGTCAGCGCCACCGGCGATGCCGATACTGATGCTGCCTGCCATGATGCTTTCCGCCACGTTGGCAATCGCCTGGAAGCTGGTAGCGCAGGCACGCGACACGCTATAAGCATCGGTATGCACGCTCATGCCGGTACCGAGCACGATTTCACGCGCAATATTCGGCGCCTCAGGCATTTGCACCACCTGGCCGAACACCAGTTGTTCAATCAGCGCCGGATCGATACCGCTGCGGGCTAACAGTTCACTTACCGCCGTTTTCCCCAGATCCACCGCCGGAATGCCGTGATAAGCGGTCGCCTGTTTGGCAAAGGGGGTCCGCAGTCCATTTACAATCGCAATACGGTCACCGTGACGGGTCACCAACGGCAGTGCCTTACTCATAAACGCTCCTGAAGAAAATAACGCCAGCGCAACGGTCAAGAAGAGGTCTGACCTGATGGGGTCATTGTTAACCAAATGTTTACATTTGGCAAACCGGCAGAAGTGAAAACTGAGAGCAGGAGCAACTTTCTAGAGGGGGATTGAGGTGGAAGCGAGCGGCGCGGGATGACCCCGCACCGTTTTAAAGCCGTGATTAACGCAGGCCGAGCTGGAAAATCAGGGTTTCTGCCTGGCAGGCGAAGGTGAAATCAGCCACCAGTTCCACGCCACCGTCAACCGGTTTAATGCTACTGCTGATGTCGCAAGGGTCGGATTCCACACCGCGGGCTTTTTCGGTCAGCGTGGCCAACATTTTTTCTGCATCCTGCTGATTGGCAAACACCTGGCTGTAGGAGGCGGTGCAATCGGTATTGTCCATCACGGTACCGACATCAACACAGCAACAGGCGGCAGTTTCCTGGGCACTACATTTATTAATTGGATTGGACATGATTCATTCTCCTCAGGGACCGCCGTTACGCGAGTCCAAATTGCCATTTAGCTACTGGCGCAAAGACACAAGATTCTGCGTTTATTTTACTCTGCGATGAAACCGATCACTAGCACTTACTTTTTATAGGTGTTTTAAGTGATGGAAATCACAAATGAAAATCGACGTCTGCTAAGGAATGGTAGGAATATTGTTATGCATTGCTGGTTTTTTGTTATGCAGATCTCCTTTTTGATATCAATTTGGAAATATCTCAAAAACATTGTTGCAACATTTTCACAGGTCGGACCTATAATTCAGCCACTGGTCTGATTTGTCTGAATGATAACGGACCCTACAATCCCGCGCTCCTTGTTACTTTAAGTAACATAGTTTAAATAATAAACACATAATGAGGTTTTGGTCATGAGCCAGAAAAACCTATTTACTAAATCAGCTCTCGCAGCTGCAGTGGCAATTATTTCTTCAAACGTGTCTGCCGCAGGATTCCAGCTGAATGAGTTTTCATCAGCTGGTTTAGGACGTTCGTATTCTGGCGAGGGCGCCATGGCGGATACTGCAGCTTCCGCCAGCCGCAACCCGGCCCTGCTGATGATGTATACCCGCCCGGAACTCTCCCTAGGTGCGGTGTTTATCGATCCGGATGTAGATATCTCCGGCAAGTCACCTTCCGGTGCCAGCCTCGACTCCAAGAACATCGCCCCTACCGCCTGGGTGCCAAACCTGCATTATGTTCAACCGATTAACGATCAGTTTGCCGTAGGCGGCTCGGTCACCAGCAACTACGGCCTGGCGACAGAATTCAACGACGGTTATACCGCAGGGGCTTACGGCGGTAAAACTGACCTGACCACCGTCAACCTGAACCTGAGCGGTGCCTACCGTCTGAACCAACAATTCAGCTTCGGCCTGGGCTTTGACGCGGTTTATGCCAAAGCCAAGCTTGAGCGTTATGCCGGTGAATTGCCGAAGCTGCTCGCAGCACAGGGTATGCAGAGTGGAAAGCTTACGCCGCAGCAGGCACAGCAAATCGGCGGCATCCCGGCAGATACCCAGATTTCGCACCTGAAAGGTGACGAATGGGGCTTTGGCTGGAACGCCGGTATTCTGTACGAAGTGGACGAAAATAACCGTTACGGCTTCACTTACCGTTCCGAAGTGAAAGTCAAATTTGACGGCGACTACAAAAGCAGCCTACCGTCGGCTTATAACCCACTGCTCGTTCCTGCCGGCTTGCCTTATGGCACCAACGGCAGCACCATCCCAGGCTCTCTGGATCTGAACCTGCCGGAAATGTGGGAAATCTCGGGTTACAACAAGGTTGCACCGCAGTGGGCTATCCACTACAGCCTGGCTTACACCAGCTGGAGCCAGTTCCAGGAGCTGAAAGCTACCGGCAACAACGGTCAAACGCTGTTTGAGAAGCACGAAGGCTTTAAAGACGCTTACCGCATCGCACTGGGTACTACCTACTTCTACGACGATAACTGGACCTTCCGTACCGGTATCGCCTTCGATGACAGCCCGGTGCCGGCCCAGAACCGTTCTATCTCTATCCCGGATCAGGACCGCTTCTGGTTGAGCGCAGGTACCAGCTACGCATTCAACAAAGACGCCTCTGTTGACGTCGGTGTTTCCTACATGCACGGCCAGAAAGTCACCATCAAAGAAGGTCCATATACCTTCGAATCCGTGGGCAAGGCCTGGCTGTACGGCGCCAACTTCAACTACCGCTTCTAATCTTTTCGATGACGAAGTCAGGAGCGCCCTTCTTAGGGCGCTTTTTTTTTGCCCGCCGATCTCAAAGCATAAAAAAACCCGCCATCAAAGCGGGTTCTTTCTCTTCGCCAAGCGAGATTACTGCGAGTCGATCTCGTCCAGATCGCCCTGGATCGCCTGAGCGTTCGGGTTGATCTCAGGTTTCAGCGAGCCGCCGTTCGCCAGGAAGTCGTTACGCTGGAAGTAGGCTTCGCGCACCATCAGGTACGGATCGGAAGAGTTGCGCAGCAGGCCGTCGGAATCCAACAGCTCGGCACGGGTTTCAATCCCTTCAACCACCCATTTGCCCGCCGACATCCAGAAGGTCAGGTAGCTCAGCACCGGATAGACCGTATCCGCCCAGTCACCGCCCTCTTCACGCAGGGTGAAACTGCCGTAGCCCGGCAACATCACATAAGGACCGTAGCCGACGCCATAATGCCCCAGGGTGCTGCCGAAACGGTTAGGCTCTTCGCGAGCCAGTTTCGGGTTAGCCATCCCGGCCACGTCGATCAGACCGCCCATCCCCAGAAGGGTGTTGAGGAAGAAACGGTTAAAGTGGATCATCCCCTTATAGGGGTCGCCTTTCAGGAATGAGTTGACCATGCTGGCCGGCTCTTCCAGGTTAGACGTAAAGTTGCTTATCCCATTACGCGCCGGCATGGGCAGGTAGTTGCGCCAGGCCACGGCCACCGGGCGAAGTACATACGGATCCAGGACGTTATAGTTGAAGTTGAACATCGTCCGGTTAAATCCTTCCAGAGGATCGGATCGCCCTTGTGGTTCATCTTGTGGCGCGCTGGCACAGCCCACCAATAACACCGTTGTGAAAGCCAGCCCAGTCAGGCGAAAGTTCATATTTTTCTCCATAAAAACACGTTCGGTCTTTTTATTTAAGGGACCTGTTTGTTTATCTGAACGTCAATCTGCTCTTTACCGCTGAAATTCTGCAGCGCACTCTCGCCGAACCAATCACCCGCCTGTGGCGTGGCCAGACCATCCTGAGAAATTCGCACCCGCACCTTGACCTGATGCTGAGCCGAAAGCAGGCGTTCAGGCATCATGGCGTTGCTGTCATCCAGAGAAAATGACAGCGGGAAACGGCTTAAGGGCAGTTGTTTTACCGCAACCGGCACTGGATTGGTGCCATCGGTCACTGAAATTACCAGCGTCCCCTTCTGCGGCAAAGCGTTCGTCGCCTGTGGCGATAACGTCACGTTAATGCCAAGTTTAACAGTTTCTTCGCCCGCCTGTGTTTTTGCTTGTTCAATGCTGCGCTTTATCACTTCGGCGCGTTGATCATTGGCTGGCAACAGCTTCAGCATAACCTGCCAGGCGCCAATCGCCTGCTTGAAATCCCCCTGTTCGAAGGCGTTGAACGCCAGCAGGCTCAGCACGCGCATATTGGTGTGATCTTCGGCGATCATCTTGCGCAGCATCTGAGTGGCCTGCTTGTTATCCTCCGGATCGTTGGATCTCGTCAAGACTTCTGCATAGCCGAGACGGACTTCCAGACTATTCGGATCAAGTTGATAAGCATGAGCAAATGCCTGGGTGGCGGTAGTGGCGTTATTCAGCGCCATCCCCACGCGACCCAGCATCATCCAGTCGTTGATATTGCGATCGTCCTGTTGCAACGCGGTACGCAGCCCCAGCCCGAGGCGAGCAATCTCTTCCATGCTCAACGGTTGGGCGCGTTCATTAGCGACGCGCGCGCGCAGATCCGGCATTTGCGCCTCGACCTGTTGCCAGTCCAATACCTGCGCCAACCCACCGGTTTTCAGATAAAAGCCAAGGGTGACCACCACTAGCAAGGCAACCCCAGGCACCAATGCCCAGCGGTTAATGGGTTTCTCCTGCGTATCCTGCTGGCCGGGGATGTCATTGAGCAGGTTTTGCTGCAGCTCTTTCACCAGTTCAGGGCGCTCAGCAACCACGCCCTGCTGTTCGTCCTGCTCCAGCTCATGCAGACGATCCTGATAAAACGCCTTGTTCAGCGTATCGCGGCTCGCCGCGGTGCTTTTACCGCTGTGGCGCATCGCCGGTACCACCAGCAACGCCGCAGCGCCCACCAGCAGGACAATAATAATCAGCCAAAAAGCCATTAGGGTTTCTTCCTGTCAGTCTCTTTCAGCAGCGCCGCCAGACGCTGTTGCTCCTGCTCGGAGAATTCATCGTTAGCGTTAACGGCACCGGTACGACGGTGGCGGGTGCGCAGTATCACTACCGCACCGCCGATCAACACAAACAGCAACGGGCCTACCCACAGGATCAGCGTCGCCGGGGTCACCGGCGGTTCGTAGGTGACGAAATTACCGTAGCGCGCCACCATATAGTCGATAATCTGCTGCTTGTTCTGCCCCTGCATCATCAACTCGTACACCTTGGTACGCATATCGGCCGCAATGATGGCGTTAGAGTCGGCGATGCTGTTGTTCTGGCATTTCGGGCAACGCAGCTGTTCGGTCAGCTCCCGGTATTGCTGTTCCTGCTCGACCGAATTGAACCGATAAGTGTCGATAGCCGCCGCGGCGCTCCAACTCAGTAACGCGGCAAATATCAGGGTCAGCAGCCTCATGCCTCACCCCCATATTTTTTGTACAGCGGCAGCACTTCCTGCTGCCAAACGCGCTCGTTCATGTCTCCGGCGTGGCGGTAGCGGATAATGCCCTGCCCGTCGATCAGGAAGGTTTCCGGTGCGCCGTACACGCCCAAATCCAGCCCCAGCATGCCGTCGCCGTCGTACAGGCTGAGCGCGTACGGGTTGCCCAGCGAGTTCAGCCAGGTCACCGCTTTGCCGCGATCGTCTTTATAGTTCAGCCCCACCACGCGAATGCCGCGCGCGGCCAGCGTATTGAGGTATTGATGTTCGGCACGGCACGTTGGGCACCAGGTCGCCCAGACGTTCAGCAGCATGGGTTTGCCATTGCGCAGCACCGCCTGGTCGTAAGTCTTGCCAGGCTGGTCGAGGGATTCCAGCTTGAAAGCCGGCACCGGCTTGCCGATCAACGCCGATTCCAGCATGGTCGGGTCTTCGCCACCGGCGTTGCGCGTCAGCTGCACCATAAACGCCGCCACCAGCAGCAGGAACAGGATTAATGGGATAAACAGCAGCTTACGGTTCATGCCTGCTCCTCCAGCTTGCCTTCACGCTTGAGTTTTTTGCTCATCCGATAGCGCGGATCGAGTATGCACAGGATACCGCCCAGCGCCATAAACACCCCGCCGAACCAGATCCAGCGTACGAAAGGTTTGTAGTACAACCGCACTGCCCAAGAGCCGTCGTCCAGCTCTTCGCCCAGCGCGGCGTACAGGTCGCGGCTGAAGCCGCCGTCAATCGCCGCTTCGGTCATCATGCTGCGCGCCACGCTGTAATAGCGTTTTTCCGCGTGCAACGTCGCTTCCGGCTTGCCGTTGCGCGTGACATCGATAATGCCGACGCCGCCGCTGTAGTTCGGCCCACGAATATCGTGCACGTCACGGAACACAAAGTGATAGTTATGGATATCCACGCTGTCGCCGGCTTTCATGCGGACATCACGTTCCACACTGTAGTTTTGGCTGAAGGCAATGCCGATTACCGTTACCGCCACGCCAAGGTGGCCCAGCACCATCCCCCAGTGGCTGCGGGAAAGATGGCTCAGCCCACGCCAGAAACCGTGGCGATGCGTTGCACGTTCGTGCAGTTCCATCAGCGTCAGGATTATCACCCAAACAGCCATGATCAGCCCCACCACCGTCATGCCGGCGATGCTGTCTTGCAACAGCCACGGCAGCAGGATCGACAGCACCAGCGTAATCACCAGCGCCACGCTCAGGCGACGCCACAGCTTGGTCGGCTCGTCGCGGCGCCAGCGCACCAACGGGCCAATCCCCATCAGCAACGCCATCGGTGCCATCAGCCAGGTGAACATGGTGTTGAAGAACGGTTCGCCGATAGAAATGCTGCCCAGGCCCAACTGCTTATGCACCAGCGGCAGCAGCGTCCCCAACAGCACCACCAGCATGGCGGCGATCAGCAGTACGTTATTGCCCAGCAAGAAGGTTTCACGCGAGAAGGTTTCGTGCTGCACCCGGCTGCGCACTTGCCCGCCCTTGACCGCATACAGCAGCAGAGAACCGCCTATCACGATCACCAGATAAGCGAGGATAAACATGCCGCGTGCCGGGTCGGAAGCAAAGGAGTGCACAGAAACCAGCACCCCAGAGCGTACCAGGAAGGTGCCCAGCAGGCACAATGAGAAGGCGGTAATCGCCAGCAATACCGTCCAGGCTTTGAAAGTGCCGCGTTTCTCGGTCACCGCCAACGAGTGCATCAGCGCGGTACCGGCCAGCCACGGCATAAATGAAGCGTTCTCGACCGGATCCCAGAACCACCAGCCGCCCCAGCCCAGTTCATAATAGGCCCAGGCGGAGCCCAGCACGATGCCCATGGTGAGGAACACCCAGGCGGCCGTGGTCCAAGGGCGCGACCAGCGTGCCCAGGCCGTATCCAGGCGACCGGCCATCAGTGAAGCGATGGCGAAAGCAAAGGCCACCGAGAAACCGACATACCCCATGTACAGCAGCGGCGGATGGAAAATCAGGCCGATATCCTGCAGCAGCGGGTTAAGGTCGCTACCGTCGATCGGGAAGTTCGGCAGCGTACGGGTGAAGGGGTTGGAGGTCATGATGATAAACAGCAGGAAACCTGCCGTGATCATGCCCATCACCGACAATACGCGCGCCACGGCATCTTGCGGCATCGAACGGCTGCACAGCGCCACCGCCAGCGACCAGCAGCTCAGCAACAGCACCCACAGCAGCAGCGATCCCTCATGGGCGCCCCAGGTGGCGGCAATGCGGTAATACACCGGCAGTTGGGTGTTGGAGTTGGCGGCCACATAGGCCACGGTAAAGTCATTAACGACAAAGGCGTGCACCAGACAGATGAACGCCAGGGCGATAGCGGCAAACATGCCGTAGGTCAGTGGGCGCGCCACCGACATCATGCGACGGTCCTGACGCGCCGCGCCCCACTGCGGGTAAATGCTCAGCAGCAGCGAAATCGCCAGCGCCAGGCATAGCAGAAAACTTCCCGTTTCCGGCATCATGATTTAGCGCCCTCGTTCTGCGGGGTGGCGTAGGCCGAAGCTGGCCCCTTATGGTTTTCTTTCATCGCGTCGGCCACTTCCGGCGGCGTGTATTTTTCATCGTGTTTCGCCAGCACTTCACGCGCATTCACCACGTTGCCTTCGCCCAGCACGCCCTGTGCCACCACGCCCTGCCCCTCACGGAACAGATCCGGCAGAATGCCGGTGTAAGTGACGTCGATTGCACCGCGTGCATCATAAACTTTGAAACTGACCTGCAGCGTTTTCTGATCGCGCTTTACCGAACCCGGCATCACCATGCCACCGATGCGCAGACGTTGGCCCACCTCCGGCTTCTCATGATTTTCGCCCTTGCCCTGCAGAATTTCGCTTGGGGTATAAAACAGATCGATGTTGGAGCGCAGCGCATACAGCATCAGGGTCGCGGTCAGCGCAACGCCGATCAGCACTACGATCGCCAAATACAGGCGACTTTTACGACGAGGATTCACAATGATTTCTCCCGCGGGTTAGCGGTTTTTTGTTTCGACTGCTGCGAATGACGAATACGTCGTTCGCGTGCCTGACGGCGTCCAATCTCATCCAGCAATTGCCGGCGCTGCCAGAAAGTGTGGGCCACCAGCCCCAGCAACGAGAGCAGGGTTACGGCTACCGCCAACCAAACGTAGAAGGCATAGCCGCCCATGGCGAAAAACGCCTGCCAGGAAGTAAAGGCTGCATTCATGGTTGACGCTCCTTGTTAACCAGCCCTGCCACCCAAGGGCGCTGGCGTTCCTGAGACAAAATCAGATTGCGCAAGCGCAGCAAGGTGAGAGTGATGAAAAACAGCAGGTAACCGAGGATTGCCCATCGCAGCGGGGTGCGCATGCTTGGCGCGATGCTCTGTTGCATATTGGTGGAACCCTGATGCAGCGTGTTCCACCATTCGACCGAGAAGTGAATGATCGGGATGTTCACCACCCCGACCAGTACCAGAATGCCGGCGGCGCGGCCCGCCAGGCGGCGGTCTTCAAAGGCGTTGTACAGCGCAATGATGCCAATATAAAGAAACAGCAACACCAGTTCAGACGTCAGGCGGGCGTCCCACACCCACCAGGTGCCCCACATCGGCTTGCCCCAGGCGGAGCCGGTGACCAGCGCAATAAAGGTAAACACCGCGCCGACCGGTGCCATCGCCGCCACCACGGTATCGGACATTTTCATCTGCCACACCAGGCCGATAAACGCCGCTACCGCCATTGAGCCATAGATCCCCATCGACCACATCGCCGCCGGCACATGGATATACATGATGCGGAAGCTATCGCCCTGCTGGTAATCCTTGGGTGCGAAACCGAATCCCCAGACCCAACCCAGCAACAGGCAAGCCGCTCCGGCCAGTCCCAGCCAGGGGATAAAGCGGCCACAGACGTGATACAGCCGTTCAGGCTGGGCAAACTGATGTAACCATTTCCACATTGTCGTCATTGCTCACGGTAAATTTATACGGTGGCCGCCCCGTTTACCGGGGCGACGAAAATTGCTTGTGCGGTGGAACACGCTCTTGATGGCGTTAACCCGCGTTTCAATAAGTTAGCTAGTGTACGCTCACTCGCAGCGCCGCTGCGGTGGCGAAAGGCGCCAGCGTTATGCTTCCCGCCAGCATCGCGCCCAGTATCGCCAGGTAACCGTCTATCGGCATGCCCATAGAGGCGGCGTCGATAGCGGCGGTAGAAAATATCAGCACCGGGATATACAGCGGCAGCACCAGCAGGCTCAGCAGCACGCCCCCCTTGCGCAACCCGACGGTCAGCGCCACGCCGATAGCGCCAATCAGGCTCAGCGTCGGCGTACCCAGCAACAGCGTAAACGCCACCGCCAGCCAGGTGTGAGTGTCCAACGACAGCAGCAGCGCCACCAGCGGCGACAGGATCAACAGGGGTAAGCCTGTTACTACCCAGTGAGCACACACTTTGCCTAACACCGTCATCGGCAGCGGCGTTGGCAATAACAACAGTTGTTCCAGCGAGCCGTCGAGGAAATCATCGCGAAACAAACGCTCCAGCGACAGCAGGGCCGCCAGCAGCGCCGAGACCCAGATAATCCCCGGCGATATACGCGCCAGCAGTTGCGGTTCTGGCCCAATTCCTAACGGAAACAGCGTGATAACGATCAGGAAGAACCACAACGGATTAACGATTTCCGACCCTTTGCGAAAGGCAATCTTCAGCTCACGGCGCAATACAGTCAAAAACATTAAAGAGTCTCCACGCGGTTTTCCGTCAGGCTTATTTTCCCTACCGCCTGCGTTGCGCCGGCCAAATCCTGATGCGTAGTCAACAATACCATGCCGCCCTGCTGAGCATGTTGCTCAAAAAGGCTTATTAATTCAGCCACACCCTGCTTGTCTATCGCCGTCAGCGGCTCATCAAGGATCCACAGCGGGCTACTGCTGAGCCACAACCGCGCCAACGCCACACGCCGCTGTTGACCGGCGGAAAGCTGCGCCACCGGTAAATCCTCATAACCCACCAGACCGACCTGCTCCAGCGCTTGCCAAATGGCCTGACGATCGGGCGCACCGCGCACCGCCTGGTAAAACTGCAGGTTCTCAAAGGGCGTCAACATGGTTTTAATCCCCGGCTGATGGCCGAGGAATAACAAATCCTGATAATAACGTTCGCGATGACGCAACGTATTTTGCCCGTGCCAGCAGACTTCTCCGCTTTCCGGTCTTGCCAGGCCCGCCAGAATGCGCAGCAGGCTGGTTTTTCCCGCGCCGTTCGGCCCTTCCACCTGAATAATATCGCCCGGTTTTACCGTAAAGCTTAACGCGCTAAACAGGGTGCGTTCATCACGGACGCAACTCAGATTTTTAGCTTCCAGCATCGGGAGAACTCATATTTTTCTTTGGGATAGCGATCATAGCATAAGCCATCTGCAGCACGTAGCCCGCAGCGGGCCCCTCAACTACTCCAATAGGGGTAATATTGCGCCCCAGATCAAAAATGCGTAGAAAAACCCGGCAACGTTAAACTCTTGTTACTTTTTTCTGCAATTTGCCACATCGCTTTCACAGCTTCCCTGAGCCAACTACGCTTAATCATGACCCTGACAGTCTTTGATGGAGATAACGGATAATGAGCAATCAGCAGCAGCGCCCGGATGCAGAGCAGGAAAATAGCCTGCAGGTAGAAAGCAAAGAGCATGAACAGGGCAAGAGCGAAATTGAGGTAAAAGAAGAGAACCTACCCTCGCGTGCAGCGGCGGTGCATGAGCTGATCCGCATGGAGGGCGAAAAAGAGCTGGAGCGCGACTGGCTGGCACTGCTGTGGTCAGCGGTGGCCGCCGGGCTGTCGATGGGGGCCTCACTGATGGCGAAAGGCATCTTCCACGCCCGCCTGCCGGACGATCCCAGCCGCTTCTTTATCGAAAATATCGGCTACACCTTTGGCTTTATCATCGTGATCATGGCCCGCCAACAGCTGTTTACCGAAAATACCGTCACCGCGGTACTGCCGATAATGCAAAAACCGACGCCGAGAAACCTCCTGCTCCTGTTTCGCCTGTGGGGCGTGGTGCTGCTGGGGAACCTGGTGGGGACCGGGCTGGCGTCGCTGGCGTTTATCCACATGCCGATTTTCGACGAGAACACCCGCAGCGCCTTCGTTAGCCTGTCGGAAGAAGTGATGAAAAACTCGCCGTCTGAAATGTTCGCCAACGGCATTCTGGCAGGCTGGATCATCGCCACCATGGTGTGGATGTTCCCTTCCGCCGGGGCCGCCAAGATTTGGGTGATTGTACTGATGACCTACCTGGTGGCGATCTGCGATCTGACCCACATCGTGGTGGGATCGGTAGAGATCCTTTATCTGGTGTTTAGTGGCGTCATTCCCTGGCAAGATTTTATCTACCCGTTCGCTATTCCAACGCTGGCCGGCAACATTATTGGTGGCACCTTTATCTTTGCGTTGATCAGCCATGCGCAGATCCGCAACGACATGAGCGACAAAAACAAGGCAGAGCGGCTGGCGGCGGAAAAACAAACCGGCAAGGCGAGAAAACCGTGATCGCGATCAGCGCAGCGCGCGAAAATCACCGCATATTGGCGAGGGAATGAGCAAACGCACCGCTAAGCGCTTATTCTGCGGGTAAAAAAAGGTATACTGCCCCGGCAGCCTAGGTTGCCGGCCCGCAGCGTCCCCGTAGTTAAACGGATATAACAAGCCCCTCCTAAGGGCTAGTTACTGGTTCGATTCCAGTCGGGGACACCATAAATTTATATACTCGCCTCTGCCGCACCCACTAACCCACGACGTACACCCCCTCCAATCCTGAGTGATTTATCGAACTTCAAATTTGGTCAATAAACCCCGTTTTATCAGAATGATGCATCCTCTCGCCCACAATCTGGCACAACGTCGAATATTAAAGGTATAATCTCAGATACTATTTGATCGATTTTAGAAACGAACATGACAAAGCTGACATTACAAGAGCAGATGCTCAAAGCGGGATTAGTAAGCAGTAAAAAGCTGGAGAAAGTACAAAGAACCACGAAAAAATCACGCGTTCAGGCTCGCGAGGCAAGAGAAGCCGTTGAAATCAACAAAAAGGCGCAAATAGAGCGCGATAAACAGCTGAGTGAACAGCAAAAGCAGGCCGCTTTATCTAAAGAATATAAAGCCCAGGTAAAACAGTTGATTGAAATGAACAGGATCGTCATTTCAAATGGTGACATTAGTTATAACTTCACAGACAACAATTTAATTAAAAATGTACGCGTGGATAAACTGACTCAATCTCAGTTAATTAATGGGCGTCTCGCCATTGCACGGCTGGTTAGTGATAATAACCCTGAGGGTGAATATGCTATTATCCCTGCGGTCGTGGCTAATAAAATTGCACAGCGCGATGCAAGCTATATTGTACTGAGCGCTGAACTCAGCCAGGAAGCCAAAGACGAAGAAGATCCTTACGCCGATTTTGTCGTCCCTGATGATTTGATGTGGTAATCAGAACTTTAGGGCAACGGACTCTCCCTCTTGCCCTAACATCAAAAATACGTATTCCTGCCGCACCACGAAAAGATCACTGACTGCAAATCAGTGATTAGTATCCTCAGGCTAAAAAATATTTTCATCACGCTTAAAAATGACAAATTAAACGGTCACACCTACAGCATTAAAAAACTTAAAATCGTATTTTAGTTCCCTCCGTTAAAATGTTAATATTGGCAAATGATCCGGATGGAGTAATAGCATGTTTCCCAACAAAAAATATTCACGACGAGCAAATCCGCTGACCAGCTATCAATTTTCTCGTCTGCATACTTTTGAATGCGTCGCCCGTCATTTATCTTTTTCACTGGCGGCAGAAGAACTGTCTATTACTCCCAGCGCCGTAAGCCACAGAATTAACCTGCTGGAAAAAGAGCTGGGGTTTCTTTTATTTCAACGATTCCACCGCAGAATTACGCTAACGCCGGATGGCGAGAGAATGCAATGGGCGTTAAATCATTCCTTCGATGCCCTGACACAGGAAATCCTGGATATCAAAAACCGCGAGCTGACGGGCAGCCTGACCATTTATTCTCACCCCTCTCTGGTCCAGTGTTTGCTGATACCCCGCATCGGCGATTTTATTGCTCTGCATCCGACCATTCATTTAAACATTCTCACCGGGCAGGAAAATATCAATTTGGCCAATCGGGGCGTTGATTTAGCCATGTATTTTGGCCGTCCACCTTCGGATAAACAGCTGGACGAAATCTTTATGCGGGAGTCCATGGTTCCAATCTGCACGGAGAAATACGCCAAAACGCATAACCTTTATAATGCGCCTGGGAACCTGGCAGACTGCACTCTATTGCATGACAGATACAACTCCGGTGAAGACGAGTGGCAGATCTGGTCACAGCATTTTGATTTGGGCCTGGATACCGACGCCAAAAGCATGGAGTTCGACCGCTCTGACCTGGCGGTGTTGGCGGCAACTCAGCATCTTGGCGTGGCGATGGGGCGACTCAATCTGGTGCAGGACTGGATCAAAAGCGGCGAACTGATTATCCCGTTTACCGACATGATCTTGCCCTGCGAACACAGCTATTTTATGTCGACGCTCTCTGGGCGTCAGTGGCCTAAGATTATCGCATTCAAAGAATGGATGATGAAAATAACCCCTCTGGTCTGAGGGTCCAAAGGCGAAAAGATCGAAATGATCACCATTTTTTCGGAGTATACGAAAACTCAAGCGCACAGCTGTACAATCGTCCGGCCTTTGAATAATAAATATGCTTGCGGTTGTTATCCCACACCACAGCATAGTTATTAGCAAAGTTTATTATTTCAACCGGAGTTTGGTTTGATAATTTCCCCCGTTTCGTATTTTTCACTACAAAGAAATCACCATTATCGCTTAAGGTGATCAAAGGATAACCCCAGGCATATTTTGACACTTGTACGGTAATAATGAATTGGCTTTCACAGTTTATCTGATAGGTATGAATATCAACGTCCATAGTTTATATTTTTGGTGCAATCCTTCTGGTAAAATAAAACAAATATGAGCAGCTCACGACAATAAGCCCCAAAACGATCAGCACTGAACCCAAGACGAACTCGATCTGCAGCGGTTCTCCCAAGATCACCACACCGGCCAGAATGCCAAAAATAGGCGTCATAAACGTCAGGATACCCAGCGAAGAAGCCTGGTAATGACGCAGCAGGGAGAACCAAATTAAATAACTGATAAATGAGACGATAACCGTTTGAAATACCAAACTGCTCCAGGCCACGGAACTCAGCGTGAAATGTACGTCCTGCATCGTCATCGCCAACAGGGATAGCACAATGCAGGCGCCCGTCAGTTGGAACAGCAGCGTCTGTTTTGACGAGCAATTCGCCAAACCGGTTGTTCGGATAAGGATTGTAGAGCCGCCCCAGGATAACCCCGCTAATAAGCCATAAATATCGCCACGCAGCTGATTCACGCCCCCAGAGCTCTCGCCCATAGCGGAAATCGCAAGCACCACACCGCCGAAAGCGATGGCAATACCGACCCACTGTACAGCCGACAAACGCTCGTGCCTGATGAAAAAATGCAGTCCGATGGCAGAAAAAAGGGGGGCCGTGTACAGAAAGACCGCCATGTGCGAGGCGCTGGTATAGCGCAAGCCTTCAGAAACGAAAAAGAACTCCAGCGCGAACGAAAACCCAACGCCGAAACCGGCTAACAGCGTGCGGGGATCCAATAAAAACTTTTCGCCTTTAAAACGCGCCAAGAGATAGACCGCCAAAGCGGCAATCCCTGATCGGATGGCAATTTGCAGCACGGCGGAAATATCCGGCTCGGCTGCCTTGATCGCCACCTGCTGCAGCCCCCATATGGCGCATATCATCACCATAGCGGCGCCAGCTTTGCCGTCTATATTATTTCTGGCACTCATCTAGCCTCCCGCAAACCGCTGAGTTATAAATGCACGCCTCCCTCACCACGAATAATCAGGTGATATACAATAAAATCGAGGGAAGCCGAAAAAATTATTCTTTAAAGACCAATATTTCCTGGTACATTTTAATCACTTCACTGTCGCTGTCAGTATCCCCGGTATATTCAGTTTGTTGTGCCACATGAATGACCTTCCAACCTCGTTTAGCGAGATCCGGAATAGTCATGCGCCCAATGTCGCGACAGTTAAACAAGGTATCATCACTCAGCCGCATCTCCCCGACACTGGCATAATCATAAGATTTTGACTGACAAACATGCGATTCAGCCGCCATTAACGGTATTGAAAAAAGCCCGATTAACAGTATGAAACATCCTTTCATAATAACCTCCACAACCCTTATCAATTTCATCTGACTTGTAAATAACCCGTGTTAAATAACAAGGCGTAAAATCCATTTAAATATATTTCGTTACGATGAAATTACACGGTATATGCCATTCTCTGACAAGTGATAAATATAGAGCTTTGTGTTAGATGAATTCATCCGAAGATTGACCTCCCCCACGCCCTCCAGCTGAGCATTTTTCGCTCACCTTGCCTCTCCCCAGCATCGAGCCGGTTAAAAACAAACCAAATAATTAGCAAGAAAAGTAACTCATTGTGACGCACATTGTGTTACATATGCGTTCCGCTTTACTCACGCCAAAAAACAATGAAAACGCTCAGAAAACAGCCTGGGCAACTCACTGATGCCAGAGGGTTTCGGAGAGGTTGGCAATCTATACACAGGGATAAAAAATGACATACAAATTGCGCACATTAACCCAGGCTATTGCTCTGGGACTGGTCGTTGGCAGTGCTTCTTTCGCTGCCCAGGCTGAGATCACATTGTTGAAGCAGGACCCGCAGGCCGGCGATCCGTTGAGCCGTCTTAACTTTACCGTTGGCGGCAGCATCCGCCCGCAGTTCAACAATATGACCGGCGATGGCGATAAGGGCTCTTACAAACGTAACGGTTTCGACGGCGGCACCCGCTTCCGTTTTGCCGCCGATTACTACCTGTTCGACGATATTAGCTGGATCAGCTATTACGAGCTGGGTGTCAATATTCCTGCGCTGTTCAACTGGGATAACCACTACGCCGACGGCGCCAATGACACCAGCCGCCGTATGCTCTACACCGGCCTGAAAAGCAAAACCTTGGGGCAGCTGACCTTCGGCCAGCAAAACAGCATTTACTATGACGTGGTCGGTGCCAAAACCGATATCTGGGACTATGACATGTTGGCTCAGGCGCCAGGCAACGGCATCAACGGCGATTACGACGGTTCCTACCGTTCACGCAAGATGCTGAAGTACAAAAACAGCTTCGGCGATGCGGATGTTTATGCCTCTTACCTGTTCAGCGATGGCGAATACCTGCCGGGCAACGGTCTGCGCTATAAACGCCAGGGCGGCGGCTCACTGGGCGTGGACTACCATCTGACACCGGACCTGACCTGGGGTACCGCGTGGAACTATACCCGCGCCGAGATGCGCAATCCTTCCACCAGCGGCTCGAAAAATTACGATCAGAATATTGTCGGTACGGCGATCAGCTGGAAGCCGGACAACTGGACCCTGACCTTCGGCGGCGGTTGGTACAACAACTTCCTGACCACCAAAAAAGCCAACGTTAACGACTACTTCGCCGGCGATGCCTGGGGGATTGAATATCTGGCGGGGTATACTGTGCCGGTAGGCCAATATGCGGTGAAATCCGTGATGCCGTACTTTATGGGTGACCGTCTTGAGTACGTAACCGGCCGCAACTATCAGCGTATCGATAACGGTCTTGGCGTGACGGTACAGTTTGATTACGGTTTCCGTGTGGACGTGGAACACGTACTGACGTCCAGCACCGATAACCTCGGCGACATGACTCTGGTGCGTTTGCGCTACGATTTCTGATTGTCACCGACGTAAAAAAGGCCGCTTATGCGGCCTTTTTCATTGCTGATCCGGCATCAGAATCCGCCGCGTGCCGACCGGCCCACCGCTTCACCCAACTGCCAAACCGCCATCGCATAATGGGTGCTGTGGTTGTAGCGAGTGATGGTGTAGAAGTTTGGCAGACCGTACCAATACTGATAACCGGTGCCAACATCCAGACGCAGCAGGCTGGCTTCCTGATTGTCGCCCAGCGATCCCTGCGGGCTCAACCCGGCCTCCGCCAGACTGGCGACGGAATAGCGGGTTTTAAACCCATTTTCCAATCCTGGCGCCTGGCCATTTGCCTGTACTGCCACGGGTTCACCCTTGGCCCAACCGTGTGCTTTAAAGTAGTTGGCAACGCTGCCGATGGCATCCACCGGATCCCACAGGTTGATGTGGCCGTCACCGTTGAAGTCAACCGCATAGCTCTTGAATGAAGACGGCATAAACTGACCGTAACCCATTGCCCCGGCGAATGAACCTCGCAGCTCCAGCGGGTCATCCCCTTCGGTGCGCGACATCAGCAAGAAGGTTTCCAACTCGCCGGCAAAGTAGTCGGCGCGGCGCGGATAGTCGAAGGCCAGCGTCGCCAGCGCATCGATAATGCGGGTTTTACCCATCACGCGGCCCCAACGGGTTTCAACGCCGATAATGCCGACAATGATCTCCGGCGGCACGCCGTAAACCTGATAGGCACGCTGCAACGCGTCCTGGTACTGATTCCAGAACTGCACGCCGTTTTGCACGTTGTCCGGGGTGATGAATTTATTACGATAACGCAACCAGGAGCCGTTTGGCCCGGTCGGTCCCTGGGTGCTTGGCGTCGGCGCTTGGCGATCCATCAGCCGCAGCACGGAATCCAGCCGACGGGCCTGCGCCAATACGTCATGCAGTTGCTGGCGATCGAAACCGTGCTCCCGCACCATTTTATCGATAAAGCGGGCGGTGTTCGGGTTATTGGCGAAATCGCCGCCCAACGGCTGACCGGAATGCGCCGGCGTCAACAGGAATCCTCCTTTTACGGCGTTGTCCTGAGGCACGGACGGGGTCGACTTCGGCCCGCTGCTACAGGCAGTGAGTAAGGTAAGCAGAGGGAGAAGAACAACTAAATGACGCATCGGATATCCATATAAACCAGGCCAGTGATAAGTGTGGGTTATGTTAATCCATTGTCGGGTGCGAACAAACTGGATTATGTCGCTCATCACAGAGCAACAAGTCGAAGTATTTTCGAAATGTGATGCAAAGCACAGAAACAAAGCACCACTTAGGGTAAGCCCGCGATACAGACAAAAACCTAAACCTTGATTAAATGAGATAAACTCTCATTTTGACGCGACGCAAAGCTTCCCTACGCTGCTTTTTTAGCGGCTCTTCCCGTCGGCAATGACTGATACAACGGAGTGTAATTTTGGATTCTCTCGGACAGATCGCTAAAAACACCTTTAAAAAATGTATTCCCCGCCGCGCCTACCTTTTCTCCATGCTTATTTTCGCCGCTGGCCTGATCTTGTTGTCCTATCTGTCGCCCTATCTGGATGAAAATCGGTTTCGTGTCTACGCACACAGCGACATCGGCGAGTTTTTTGCGGTGTTCGTCTACCTGCTGTGCATAATGCTGTGGTCGCTGGGCTGGATAGGGTTAACCCTGTGGTTTGTCGCCCGAACCGCCTTTCGGTTCAACGACATCGGCACGCTCGGTTGGCCGCTTGCCCTGATGCTGTATGGACTTAGCGTGGTGAATAACTACCATCCCGGCCCTGTCGAACGCTGGCTGATCCTGATAAGCCTGTTAGGGATGCTGTGCGCACTGCTGCTGCCCTCAGGGTTCCTGGCACGTAAGGCCGGTTAGGCGCGCCGCCGCTGGCTATCTGCGGGGCAAGCGGTCACAATGCCACATCTCTCCCGGCCCAAACAGGAAATGCCATGTCTTGCCACTACCCCGCCCATTACGCCTTCGATAACGAAAGCGACGCCTGGCAGATTCACTTTCGCGATTTTCCTGAACAGCAGGCCGCCTGCTATAAACGTGAAGATATCGAGCTGGAGGCGCAGGAAAGCCTGCTGCTTGCCATCGCCATGGAAATGGAAGAAGGCCGTACGGTGCCTGCCCCTTCCCCTGCTCTGCCGGATGAATTGGCTATCCACCTGCCGGTGTTGGTGAAGCTAAAACTCGAACTGCATAACATTATGCTGGCCGGTGCCACCTCCAAAGCCGATCTGGCGCGCAAACTGGGCTTTAACGCCGGCCAGATGGATCGCCTGCTGGATGTGGCCTATGCCTCAAAGGTGGAAGCGCTGGAACAGGCGCTTTACCTGTTGGGCTATGAAGTCCAGACCTCGGTAGCAGAAGTGCGCCGGGGTTAAGAAAAATATTTTTGTCGGGGGCTAAATATTCTTCACTTTTCGCCGATGTGTTCGTTACCGAATCACCAAAAGCAAAAAGTGAAGGCTAAAAATGGAGTGGAGTCGCCGCAATATCTGGACCGTTATTCTGCTGTCGTGCCTTGTCTTCTGGGTCATCCTGCTGACCGGCGCCAACGCCGTCGCCTGATCCCTTTTCATAACATCACAGCAAGCATAATTATAAGGCCCGCGTCAGCGGGCTAATCCTCTTTTGCCTGATAAAAAAGGTAAATAAAAATCGTTTAAAAACAGTCAGCGCTGGTTAAGAAATCGCCAAAAAATGTGATCAAAAACACAGTATTGTAATCAGGCTGGCAATGGGAGTACATTAGCGCCGATCCTGTCGTGGTTCATGTTTTACCTCAAGGACTATGAAGCGCGACGACCGGGTAATCCGTGGCCGAGGACGTTGTTCTTCCTTTTGAAGGATCCGCCTATTTGCCCTGGACTACCCACAAAATACTCAGCACAACAATCGGGATCATTGGCTTGCGAGGGACTCCAAACGGGAGTTGTTCAGTGAAATATTTTGTTATGGGCGTTTCATTCATGTTGGTGACATGGATTGGCACCTTTATGCTGATGGTTGCATAACCAAGGCATGACCGGGAATTTAGATAAAGGGGCGCACCAGCGCCCCTTTGTTGTTTCTGCTCCCCGGCTATTTCCCCGGCATCATGCGGCGCAAGGTATCGTCCTTACGCAGATAGTGGTGGTACAGCGCCGCCAACGCATGCGCGCCAATAATAAAGTAACCGGTATTGGCCAGGGTCTCATGCGTACTTTTGATTATCCGGCGCAACCACGGATCTGGCGTAACAAACTGCGGGACCTGCCAGCCCAGCAAAACCCACTCCTTTCCCCCGTAAGCCAGCGTCAGTACGCCCAACACCGGCAACGTTAGAAACAGCAGATAGAGCAACGCATGAAAGATTTTTGCGCCCCATTCCTGCCACTCTTCCAGCGGCGGTGTGGTTGCCGGCGTAGCATAACGCCGACGTAATCCCAACCGGATGAACATCAGCAAAAAGACCGCCAGGCCAAAGTTAAAATGCAGATTTTTTACCAGCGACGCCAGATCATCCGGTACCGAGTTCTTCAGCAGCATCGCCGCGTAGGTGAGGATCACCATCAGCAGCGTCAGCCAGTGCAAAACAATTTGCGATTTTGCGTAACGATTACCCATACAGGCTTCCAAATAAATAAAGAAAATCTTATTGGATCATAGTGGGTAAATAATGAAGAAAACCTTAGCGGGAAGAAAAAAGCCGGCGCGAATGCACCGGCCTGAAGGCATTACTTGGTCGCGGCCGGGGTGCTGCTCTTGGCCAGCTTGATCAGCCCGTCAGCACGGAACATTGCTTTGATACCGCGAACCGCCTGGCGGATACGATCCTGATTTTCAATCAATGCAAAACGCACGTGGGTGTCGCCATAATCGCCAAAGCCGATGCCTGGCGATACGCAGACCTTGGCCTCCGCCAACAGGCGTTTGGCAAACTCAAGCGAACCGAGATGCGCATAAGGCTCGGGGATTTTGGCCCAAACGTACATGGAAGCTTTCGGATTTTCCACCATCCAGCCCGCCTCATGCAGCCCTTTGACCAGCACGTTACGGCGCTGGCGATACTGTTCTGCAATATCCAGCACGCATTGTTGGTCGCCTTCCAGCGCAGCAATCGCGGCGACCTGCAGCGGGGTGAACGTCCCATAGTCGTGATAGCTCTTGATGCGTGACAGTGCGTTGACCAGCTCCGGGTTGCCGACCATAAAGCCGATCCGCCAACCCGCCATGTTGTAGCTTTTCGACAGGGTGAAAAATTCTACCGCGATATCTTTGGCACCCGGCACCTGCATGATCGACGGCGCTTTCCAGCCGTCATAAACGATGTCGGCGTAAGCCAGATCGTGGATCACCAGCACGTCGTATTGCTTGGCCAGCGCCACCACGCGTTCGAAGAAGTCCAGCTCAACGCACTGGGCGGTGGGGTTCGACGGGAAGCCGAGGATCATCATTTTCGGACGCGGAATGGTTTCACGAATGGCGCGCTCCAGCTCACCAAAGAAATCCACGCCGTCCACCAGCGGCACAGAACGCACCTGCGCGCCGGCGATTACCGCACCGTAAATATGGATCGGGTAACTCGGGTTCGGCACCAGCACGGTATCGCCATGATCGAGCGTCGCCAGCATCAGGTGCGCCAGGCCTTCTTTCGAACCAATGGTGACAATGGCTTCAGTTTCGGGATCGATCTCCACCTGGTAGCGGTCGGCATACCAGCGTGAAATCGCACGGCGCAAACGCGGGATACCGCGCGAGGTGGAATAGCCGTGGGTGTCGTCACGCTGCGCAACGGTGCAGAGTTTTTCCACAATGTGCGGCGGCGTCGGCCCGTCGGGGTTGCCCATGCTGAAATCGATAATATCCTCGCCGCGACGGCGTGCAGCCATCTTGAGTTCGGCGGTGATGTTGAATACGTAAGGGGGAAGACGTTCAATACGCGTAAAACGGCGTTGCGGACTATTATCAGCCATAGGGACCTCAAAGTGACGTTAGCGCCCGGACCATCCGAGCGACGCTGGCCAATCTGTCGATTGACCGGATATTGAACATATCTCAGCCCCGGCAGGCTTGTCGATACCTCGCGCAATATTTTTATTTACCGGCCCTGAACTCGCTCGCCAACAGCCCGAACTGCCAGTCATCGCGCCATTGTCCCGCCAGCCGGTAGTTATCGCGCAACGTCCCCTCCAGCAAGAAACCGCATGACTCCAGCAGTCGGCGCGAGGCGATATTACCTTCGGTCACGGTGGCCGTCAGCTTATGAAAATCGCAGGCGTTAAAACCGAAATCCAGCACCGCCCGCAGCGACTCCTTGCCGTAGCCCTTGCCCTGCCCGGACGGCAAACTGCCATAGCCCACTTCCGCCTGTTGGTAAGGTAACCACTGCGGACGAAAACCGGTCATCCCTACCACTTCTCCACTGGCCTTTTCTCGCATTACCAGGCACAACCACTGCTCCCCATATTTGTCCCAGACAGGGAGTCTGGCTTCAAAGCGCGTGCGAATTTCTGCTTCACTGAGCGGATCGGCGATATAACGAATCACCTCGGGATCCTGATACAAGCGCAGAAACAGCGGCCAATCGTTGGCCGTTATCGACTGCAGGGTCAAACGTTCAGTGACCAGTTTCATCTAAAATCTCCGAAAAACGAAAATGAGGAAGTTACGAATGAAAGATATCCCTTTATTTTCCTCTATTAAATTTAGATAATCATTAACGTCAAAACAACAAAACCATAACGCCTTACCCGGTCCCCTACAACCGTCCGTCGTTGCCCAGCGGCAGCGCGAGGAGAACACCATGGCTTCCTTACTGATTGACGATATTCCCAGCGCCATTACCGCCGTCAAACGGCAATTGCGACAGGCTTTGCCAAATTACCGCGAAACCTTTCTGGCGCTGGAAGACAACATCCGCCAGCAGGTTGAACAAATTCGCCAGGAACTGGCCGCCGGTCAGAACCCGGTGCCGCAAATTGATGCCGAAGATATTCTGCAGCAACGCGTCAGCGAGCAGCAAAAAGCCTTGATCAAACAGCGTGGTGCCTGCGCCATCCGCGGCGTGTTTCCTCGCGATAAAGCCGAAGCCTGGAACCGGGAAGTTGGCAACTACCTTGAGCGCAACAACTTCGTTGAACGCCTGAAAGGCGCTGCCGAAGATAACTACTTCGGTAAACTGGCCGCCAGCAAACCGCAAATCTACGGTATTTACTGGTCAAAACCGCAGGTGGAAGCGCGTCAGGACGCGCGCATGCACGCTGTGCAGGTGTTCCTCAACAGCCTGTGGGAAACCGAGAGTAACGGCAAACAGCACTTTGACCCGACGCGCGTTACCACCTATGCCGATCGCACCCGCCGCCGTCCGCCAAACTCCTCTTCGCTCGGCCTGTCGCCGCACGTCGACAGCGGCACCATCGAACGCTGGCTGGATGAGAATTTCCGTTACGTCTATCGTCACGTGTTCTCAGGCAACTGGCAGGCTTACGATCCCTTTGCCGCCGATGGTCGCACCGAAGTTCGTGAAATCGCGTCACCGGCGGTGTGTTCGATGTTCCGCACCTTCCAGGGCTGGACAGCATTAACGCCGCAGCGTACCCACGCCGGCACGCTGAACCTGGTGCCGATTGCCAACGCCATGGCCTACGTGTTGCTGCGTGCGCTGCAGGATGACGTCGCGGATGACGATCTGTGCGATGCCGCACCAGGCCGAGCGCTGTCGATCTCCGAAAAATGGCATCCCCTTTTATTAAGTGGGATTTCCCCTATTCCCGATTTGGAACCGGGCGACACGGTGTTCTGGCACTGCGACGTGATCCATGCGGTGGAAAACGAACATAACGGCGAGTTCGACAGCAACGTGATGTACATCGCCGCCGCACCAGGCTGCGAGAAGAACGACGCTTACCTGCAACGCCAACTGCCCAGTTTTATGAGCGGTAAAACACCGCCTGACTTCGCCCCCGATGATTTCGAGGTGGATTTCGACGGGCGCGCCACGGTCGACCTGCTGACCCCACTCGGCAAAGAACAGTTAGGCATCAAATAACCGCGTCCCCGTGGTGCGCCGCCGGCCGCCACGGGGCCAATCCGCTGTGATATACTCCGCCCTATCTTTCCGCCGCAGCGAGAGCCCGTCGTGCACCCTTTTTTTGAAATGCTGTTAGCGGTATTCGATCGCGCAGCGCTGATGCTGATCTGCCTGTTTTTCCTCACTCGCACCCGGTTGTTCCGCCAGTTGCTGCAAAAAGAGGACCATACGCCGCTTGAACTGGGCATGGTCACCGCCATTTTCTCGCTGTTTGCGCTGTTCAGCACCTATTCAGGCGTCAACGTGGAAGGCTCGCTGGTCAACGTGCGGGTGATCGCCATCATGGCCGGCGGCATCCTGTTCGGCCCCTGGGTAGGGATAGTCACGGGGATTATCGCCGGGGTGCACCGCTACCTGATTGATATCGACGGTATCACCTCGGTTCCCTGTCTGATCACCAGCATCATTGCCGGTATCAGCGCCGGCTATATCAACCTGAAGGTGAAGAAAGAGCAGCGTTGGCGCGCCGGGATCGTCGGCGGCATGCTGTGCGAATGCCTGACCATGCTGTTGATTGTGCTGTGGGCCAAGCCGACCGAGCTGGGGCTGGATATTGTCTCCAAAATCGCCCTGCCGATGATCCTCGGCACGGTGTGCATCGGCCTGATCGTGCTGCTGGTGCAGAGCGTGGAAGACGAAAAAGAAGTGATTGCCGCGCGGCAAGCCAAGCTGGCGCTGGATATTGCCCGCAAAACGCTGCCCTATTTCCGTAATATCAACAGCGAAACGCTGGCCACCATTTGCGACATCATTCGTCATGACATTCAGGCCGATGCGGTGGCCATCACGGATACCCACCAGGTGCTGGCCTACGTCGGCGTGGGCGAAGAGGCATACCCCATTGGGCGTGAAGGGCTGAGTCGCGTCACCCGCGAAAGCATCCGGCACGGCAAGATCATCATCAAAAATAACCTGGAAAACCCGGCCACGCCGCAGATCCACTCGCAGTTGGTGATCCCGCTGTGGGAAAAGGGAGAAGTGACCGGCGCGCTGAAAATTTACTACTGCCACGCCCACCAGATCACCAATACGCTGAAGGTGATGGCGGTCGGTCTGTCGCAGATCATCTCCACCCAAATGGAGGTCTCGCGTATTGAGCATCTGCGTCAAATGGCGGACAAGGCGGAAATGCGCGCCCTGCAGAGCAAGATTAATCCCCATTTCCTGTTCAACGCCCTGAACGCCATTTCGTCCTCGATCCGCATCAATCCGGACACCGCTCGTCAGCTGATTATCAACCTGTCGCGCTACCTGCGTTATAATTTGGAGCTGAACGACGAGTTGATCGACATCCGCAAGGAACTGCATCAAATTCAGGATTACATCGCCATCGAACAGGCGCGTTTCGGCGCCAAGCTGACGGTGATCTATGATATCGATGACGACATCTCGGTGCGTATTCCCAGCCTGCTGATCCAGCCGCTGGTCGAGAACGCCATTGTGCACGGCATTCAACCATGCAAGGGCAAAGGGGTAGTGGTGATTGCGGTGAAAGATCAGGGCGATCGGGTCAGGATTTCGGTCAAAGATACCGGTCACGGTATCGACCAGCAGGTCATCGAACGCGTCGCCCGCAATGAGATGCCTGGGCACAATATCGGCCTGCTGAACGTGCATCATCGCGTCTCCCTGCTGTACGGCGAAGGGTTGCGAATTCGTCGTCTGGAACCCGGCACCGAGATTGCCTTTTACATCAGCAAAAACGGCGGCAAACTGCCGGTGGATAACAGCGCGCTGCCAGCCGGAGAGCCATCATGAAAGCCATCATTGTCGAAGACGAGTTTCTCGCTCAGGAGGAGCTCAGTTATCTGATCAAGAAACACAGCAATATCGTCATCGAAGCCACCTTCGATGACGGGCTGGACGTGCTGAAATACCTGCAAAACCACCAGGTCGACGCCATTTTCCTCGACATCAATATTCCGTCATTGGACGGCGTACTGCTGGCGCAAAACATCAGCAAATTTGCGCACCGGCCTTCGATAGTGTTTATCACCGCCTATAAAGAACATGCGGTGGAAGCGTTCGAAATCGAAGCGTTTGACTACATCCTCAAGCCCTATCACGAGGCACGCATCGTCACCATGCTGCAAAAGCTGGAGGCGCTGCATAACCGCCCGGCCAACCTGCCGGAACAGGCCAGCGCACCGAACCGCAGCAGCCACAGCATTAACCTGATCAAAGACGAGCGGATAATCGTTACCGACATCAACGACATTTACTATGCCGCCGCCGATGAGAAAGTGACGCGGGTTTACACCCGGCGCGAGGAGTTTGTGATGCCGATGAACATCACCGAATTTTACGGCCGCCTGCCCGAGGAGCATTTCTTCCGCTGCCACCGTTCCTACTGCGTCAACCTGTCAAAAATTCGCGAGATCGTCCCTTGGTTCAATAACACCTATATTCTGCGGCTGAGCGACCTTGATTTTGAAGTGCCGGTCAGCCGCAGCAAGGTCAAAGAGTTTCGCAAGCTGATGCGCCTGTAATCGCCAGCGGTTACCAGCGTGGCCCCGGCCCGTAGTAATAACCTGGCGGAGGCGGCATGCGGTAATGCGGGCGATCGCGCCATTCGCGCCGTGGCGGACCGTAATAGATCACCCGCGGTGGTGGGCCATAGTAATAGCCACGCGGACGTTCATAGCCACGATGTTCAGCCCACCAGCGTGGAACGCGCCAGCGACCGCCGTCCCAATAGTGACCGCGATTATCGCGATCGCCGATATGCAACGAAAGCCCCGGCACATTCACACCGATGGACACGTCCGCATGGCTCACTAACGGCAGCGACAGCAGTGCGGCCAGTAACAACACTGTTTTTTTCATCTTAACGACTCCTGCAAAGCGGAACCCGTCCGTTCACCGCTAACATAGGCCTGTGCCCGCCGCCGCTCTATAGGAACAGTGCCCATTTACGCCTTTCGCACACATCCTTCACAATTTACCCACAATCTTGCACCGATGATTTACAATAAATCGCTGATATTCTTGATGTAGATCACGTGGCATCAGCTGCATTTCATCCCCTTTTACCCCCTAAAACGGCAACTCATGCGCTGCCAGATGCATTTCATTCCTTCCCTTGTGCAACTCATTCCCGATCCGCAGCCGAGTGGTACTACCAGCCATATAATATGCCCATACCGCGGGGCTACAGACGCTACCGCAAATTCTCGCCAACGGCTGACCGCCCGGCAATACACACACAGGAAGGAGACCGGCCATGAACACTAAACCGGTAAATCGCAGCTTAATCGTTCTGGGCACCATCATCTGCCAGATGGGTCTCGGCACTATCTATACCTGGAGCCTGTTCAACCAGCCGCTGGTCGACAAGTTCCACTGGGGCCTCGGTGACGTCGCCACCACCTTCTCCATCACCAGCTTCTTCCTGGCCTTCGCCACCCTGTTTGCCGGCAAACTGCAGGAACGCTTCGGCATCCGTAACCTGACGCTGTTCTCCGGTATCCTGGTAGGTCTGGGGCTGATTGCCAGCGCCTACGTCAGCTCGCTGGACATGATTTACCTGCTGGCCGGCGTGGTGGTCGGTTTCGCGGTAGGTATCGCCTATATCTCTACCCTGTCCAACCTGATCAAATGGTTCCCGGCCAACAAAGGCTTGATCTCGGGTATCTCTGTGGGGGCTTTTGGTAGCGGCAGCCTGCTGTTCAAATACGTCAACGCCGCGCTGATTGCCGACGTGGGCGTCTCCAGTGCCTTCTTCTATTGGGGTGCCATTGTTATGGCGCTGATTGTTCTGGGCTCCCTGCTGCTGAAAGAACCCGTACTGGCAAGCAAATCCGCACAGCAGAGCGCGGGTAATCTGGGCAACGACTTCAGCGTACGCCAGATGCTGGCGACCAAAGAAGCCTACCTGCTGTTCATGATTTTCTTCGCTGCCTGCATGAGTGGTCTCTACCTGATCGGTATCGTCAAAGACATGGGCGTGCAACTGGCCGGAATGGACCTGGCGACCGCCGCCAACACCGTGTCCGCCGTCGCTATCTTTAACACCGCAGGCCGCATCATTCTGGGCACGCTGTCTGACAAAGTGGGCCGTATGCGCGTCATCAGCTTCACCATGCTGGTTACCGTGCTGGCGATTGTGGCGCTGAGCTTCCTCACCCTGAATCACACACTGTTCTTTATCTGCGTCGGCGCAGTCGCCTTCTGCTTCGGGGGCAACATCACCGTGTTCCCAGCGATTGTCGGTGACTTCTTCGGCCTGAAAAACCACAGCAAAAACTACGGCATCATCTATCAAGGCTTCGGTTTGGGCGCGCTGGCAGGGTCATTTGTCGCCAAATACTTCGGCGGCTTCCACGCGACCTTTATGGTGATTGGCGTGCTGTCCATCGCTTCCCTGATTATCACCTTGTTCATCAAGGCACCGAAAGCGGTAGCGCAGGAAGAAGAAACATTCGAGCCGGCGCATCTGGCTAAAGCCTGATAGCTTAGACGGCAAAAAGGGGCGCAACCCACTGGGTTGCGCCCCTTTTTTATCGCTGCGTCAGGTTACAGATGCATCCCCAGCGTCTGGCGCAGGTGGGCACCGGCACCCAGCAAGCCCGGTTGGCCATGGGTAATCATGAATACCGGGATCTCACGTACATAATCTTTGAAACGTCCTTTATCCTCGAACGCCGCACGGAAACCGGAAGCTTTAAAGAATTCCATAAAGCGCGGCACAATGCCCCCAGCGATGTAAACGCCGCCAAAGGTCCCCAGGTTCAACGCCAGATTGCCGCCGAAACGGCCCAAAATTACGCAAAACAGCGACAGGGCACGGCGGCAATCGATGCAGCTGTCGGCCAATGCGCGCTCGGTAATGTCCTTCGGCTCCAGCTTTTCCGGCAGCCGGTTATCCGACTTGACGATAGCGCGGTAAAGATTGACCAGGCCCGGACCGGACAGGACGCGTTCGGCGGAGACATGACCCACTTCGGCGCGCAGTACCTCCAGAATGATGTCCTCTTCTTCGCTGTTCGGCGCAAAGTCCACGTGACCGCCCTCGCCCGGCAGGCTCACCCAGCGGCGGTTAACGTGCACCAGATGCGCCACCCCCAGGCCAGTCCCGGCACCGTATACCGCAATAGGTTTGTCTTTTTGCGCGTTGCCGCCGCCGAACTGCAACACGTCGTCTTCTGACAGCATCGGGATCGCCATCGACACGGCGGTGAAGTCATTGATCACTTCCAGATGGCTCAGCCCCAGGTTGGCCTTCATCTCTTTAATCGAAAACGCCCAGGTGTGATTGGTCATGGCAACCCAGTCTTCGGTGACCGGGCAGGCAATCGCGATACAGGCGTCCTGCACCTGAATATCATGCTCTTGCAAATATTGGCGGATCACCGCCTCCAGACTGTCAAACTCCAGGCCGGAATAGGTTTTCGCCTGGGTAATTTCACCCGTCGCCACAGTGCACAACGCCAGGCGGGCATTGGTGCCGCCTACATCACCTACGAGGGCATAGGTCATCAGTATCTTCTCCGCAAAATGAATAATAGAAAGCTGCCCACACTGTAAAATCCCGCCGCAAAAACAACAATCACCATCCTCCGTGCTGCCGTCCATTAGCGATCCAGATCACAAAAAACGTTTCAGCCTGGCGGCTTCAAGGCGATTTGAAACAAATTGCGGCAAAAAACGTCGCGCAGTGGCTGTTAACCGTCATAACTCGTAGGCACTATTACTCCGCTGTGGACCTGGCCCAGCCGGAAATTTCTTTGCGTGCCAGCGTGTCGATTGTCTGGCAAGCTAGCGCTATAACCCAATCACCCGTTCGCCCTGCCAGCCAGAGGGCCATTGACAAGGGATCCCCGCATGTTGCACCCGCGCGCCAATGCCATGTTGGCCTTCGCTCTGCCTGCTCTCATTATCGGTTCTGCCTCAAGTTTGGTGCTCATTCTGGTGATGAAGTTCGCCGAGGCTCTGCAACGGCTGCTCTGGGTCAATGTTCCCGCAGCGTTGAATATCGACACTCACTCCCCCTGGTGGCTGGTGGGCATGTTAACGCTCACCGGCGTCGCCGTCGGGCTGATTATCCGTTTTCTCCCCGGCCATGCAGGGCCGGATCCGGCGACCGAGTCTTTGATCGGCATGCCGTTGCCGCTTTCTGCGGTGCCTGGGCTGGGGCTGGCGTTGATTATTGGCCTGGCGGGCGGCGTCAGTTTGGGGCCAGAAAATCCGATCACCGCCATCAATATTGCGCTGGTGGTGGCGGCAGGTTCGCGTTTGCTGCCGAAAGTGCCGCGTATGGACTGGATTATTCTCGCGGCGGCCGGCACCATCGGCGCGCTGTTTGGCACCCCGGTCGCCGCGGCGCTGATCTTTTCGCAAACCCTGGCGGGCAATAATGACGTTCCCTTGTGGGACAGGCTATTTGCCCCGCTGATGGCGGCAGCGGCGGGAGCGGTCACCACCCAGCTATTTTTCACCCCGAATTTCTCACTGCAAATTGATGCCTATGCCGCGACACGGCTGGCAGATATTTTCAGCGGCTCGATAGTCGCCCTGATCGCCATCGCGCTGGGTATGGTAGCCGTGTGGAGTTTTCCGCACATTCATCGCCTATTTCATTCGATTAAGAATCCGGTGCTGATGCTGGGGTTAGGCGGCTTTGTGCTCGGCCTGCTGGCGCTGATCGGCGGTGAAATCACGCTGTTCAAAGGGCTGGACGAAATGAAGCAGTTAGCCATCGGTGAGAATTTCTCCGTCACGGAACTGATGCTGATTACGCTGACTAAACTGGCGGCGCTGGTGATTGCCGCTGCCAGTGGCTTTCGCGGCGGGCGCATCTTCCCAGCGGTGTTTGTCGGCGTAGCCTTGGGGCTGATGCTGCATCAGCACGTGCCGGCCGTGCCGGCAGCCATTACCGTCTCTTGCGCCATTATGGGGTTGGTACTGGTGGTCACGCGTGACGGCTGGCTCAGCCTGTTTATGGCCGTTGCGGTGGTGCCGGAGCTGCATCTGCTGCCGGTGCTGTGCATCGTGATGCTGCCCGCCTGGCTGGTGCTGGCGGGCAAACCGCTGATGCTGGTAGGCAAGGGCAAACAGCTTCCCCCGCGCGAAGATTAAGCCAGCGCGAATTCCGCTGCGGCGCGCGCATGGATGTCGGTGGTGTCGAATACCGGCACTGACGCATCTTGCGCGCTGACCAGCAGGCCAATTTCGGTACAGCCGAAAATAATGCCCTGAGACCCCTGCTGCTCCAGATCACCGATAATGCGGCGATACTCGTCGCGCGACGCATCGCGGATTTTACCCAGGCACAGTTCTTCATAAATAATGCGGTGCACAATGTCACGATCGGCGGCTACGGGAGTGACCACCTCGATACCGTGCTTTTCCTGCAGTCGCCCACGGTAGAACTCCTGCTCCATGGTAAAGCGCGTACCGAGCAGCCCAACGCGACGAATATCCTGTTGGCGCACCTGCAGCGCAGTGGCGTCAGCGATGTGGATCAGCGGTAAACCGCTGGCCTGCTCGACCGCATCCGCCACCTTGTGCATGGTGTTGGTGCAAATGACGATGGCCTGCGCACCGGCGGCGCGTAACGAGGTCGCCGCGTCAGCCAACAAGCGCCCGGCACCGTCCCAGTCGCCCTGATGCTGCAGGCGTTCCACCTCGTGAAAGTCGACGCTGTAGAGCACGATTTTAGCGGAATGCAGACCGCCCAGCCGTTGCTTAACCTGTTCATTGATCGTGCGGTAATAAGGAATGGTCGATTCCCAGCTCATACCGCCCAGCAGTCCCAGCACTTTCATCATTGCTCCTCGTTTTCATCGCCGTAATTCTTCGACATTACCTCAGAATCACGGCGGATACGACGGCTTATTTCGCACCGGAATTCACCGGCTGGCGCGCCTCGAACCAGCGCTGACGCAGCGTGTCGTACACCCAGTTATAGAGCATGGTGTACGGCAGGAAGAACAGGAAGAAACCGATCTCCAGCATAAAGGCCTGAACGAAAGAAATGCTCAGCATCCAGGCGGCAATCGGCACGCCGATCAGCACAAAACCGGCCTCAAAGCCCAGCGCGTGAAACACCCGCACTTTAAGGTTACGTGCCACACGGCTCACCGGCCACAGGCGGTCAAATACCGTGTTATAAACCATGTTCCAAACCATGGCGACGGTGGATAACATCACCGCCAACGCACCGATCTGCACCATCGAACGGTTGAGCAGCCAGGCGCCCAGCGGGGCGCAAATCATCACTGCGATAGCCTCAAAACCGACGGCGTGGACGATACGTTCAATGAAAGACTTGTTTTGCAGTTGCATACATCACCTGTTTTTTTACCTTATTAATTTATAGGGGCGCTGCAAGCCGCGCCCGTGTTACCAGGAGCGGATTTATTCGCCTCCTATGAAAACCAGGTGATTATCATCGAGTTTTTGAGTAGATTAAAGATAGATTCCATCTATAAAGTAGATACATCATGCGCTACTCCCCCGAAGCTTTGCTGGCCTTCGTTGAAGCCGCCGCCCTGGGCTCTTTTTCCGCCGCGGCCCGTAAGCTGCGTAAAAGCCAGTCAACCATCAGTACCGCCATCGCCAATCTTGAGGCCGATCTGGGTTTGATCCTGTTCGATCGCCAGGCACGCCAGCCGGTACTGACAGCCGCTGGGCGGAAAGTGCTGGGCCATGTACAGGAAATTCTTGCGGCCAGCGAACGGTTGGATGCCCTGAGCATTCGGCTGGCGGACAATATAGAGCCGCGCTTAAGCGTAGTGTTTTCCGATACCTATCAGCCGAAACACCATGACCGACTGATGCAGCAGTTCGAGCAGCGTTATCAGGATATCGAACTGGAGTGGATGATCGCTGAAGAAGGTGACGTGATTGACCTGCTGCAAATCGGTCGCGCGCACCTGGGCATGGTTGAGGTGCAAAAACAGTATCCGCCAGACATCGCCTTTGCCCGGCTGCCGGAGCAAACCGAAATGGGGCTGTTCGTCGCACATTCGCACCCGATGGCGCAAACTGCCTCGCCCACGCCTGAACAACTGTCCAGCACTCGGCAACTTATCCTGAACACCTATACCGGTGCCGAAACCGCCCGCTCTGGCGGGCTGGTATGGTCAGCCCCCAGCTATCTGCTGTTGCTGGAAATGGCGGAACAAGGGTTTGGCTGGGCGGTACTGCCCCGCTGGCTGGTGCAGCAATACGGTCACAACAGGCTCACCGAACTGCGTCCGCGCGGCTGGCCCAAGCTGATATCGGTGGATGCGGTTTGGTCTAAGCTGACCCCGCCGGGACCGGCGGGGTACTGGATGCTGGAGCGGCTTTTGGAAAGCTAACAGGTTCAGGCCGCCGCGTTACGTGACTGAAGGGCACTTGAGATCGTTTGCAGCAGTTCGGGAATGTCCATCTTCGGCAGCACCACTTCGACAAAGGCCAGCTGTGGGCTGTCGGCCACTTCGCTCAGCGCCTGGCGCAGCTGTTCCAGTTCGCTAACGCGTAACGCTTTCACTTGGCGTTCAGCACCTAACGCCTGCGGCAGTTGGGTCCAGTTCCAATGAGCGATGTCGTTATAACGCTGGTTCGGGCCGTGGATTGCCCGTTCAATGGTGTATCCGTCATTATTCAGCAGGAAGATCACCGGCTTCAGCCCATCGCGCAACATCGATCCCAATTCCTGCACCGTCAACTGTGCTGAACCGTCGCCGATCAGCAGCACCACTCGCCGCTCCGGCTCCGCCGTCTGTGCACCGAACGCCGCCGGCAGCGTGTAACCGATAGATCCCCACAGCGACTGGACGATGAAACGGCAGCCTTGTGGCAAGCTTAGCGATGCCGCGCCAAAACAGGCGGACCCCTGCTCGGCGAGCAGGATATCGCCCGGCCGCAAAAAGCCCTGTATCTGTTGCCAGAAACCGTGCTGATCCAGACCACTGCCGTTCGGATCCGGCAACGCTGAACGTTTAATCTCTGACCGTTGCCATTGGTTGGTCAGCGACAACGTTAACTGGTGTAACGCGATAACCGCGTCACGCATCGGGATTTGACTGAATACCTGCTGCCCCACACGCGCTTCAAAGGGCTGAAGATCAATACATTTCTCGGCAGGAAGGTGCTGACTGAATCCGGCGGTAATGGTATCGGTAAAACGTACACCAACATTAATGATCACATCGGCGTTCTCAATCAGCTGTTTTACCTGTGGCTCGCTAGCCGCACCGACGTAGGTCCCGGTGAAACAGGCATGAGTTTCGTCCAATACGCTCTTGCCTAGCAGCAAGGTTGAATGCGGCATATCCACCTCATTCATCCACTGCTCCAGCACCTTTTCAGCACCGAAGCGTTCGGCCAGGAAATCGGCCAGCAGAGAAACCCGCCGGGCCGGTAACAGCAATTCCCGTGCGGCGGCGATAAAGCCCTGCAGTGATGCCGGTGAAAGATTGGCCTGTCGTAGCATTAACGGGGCAGGCTTTGACACCAGCGGCGCTTCAGCCACGTCGCTCGGCAGCAGCAGATAGACCGGACGACGCTCGAACAGCGCGGTAGTCAGCAGGCGATCTATTTCCCCTTCGGCGTTATCGGCGGTGAGGCTGGCCTGAGCCACAGTCACCTCTTTCGCCATGCGGGCGAAGTGACCAAAATCCCCGTCGCCCAGGGAGTGATGCAACAATTCTCCAGCCCGTTGCGCACGCAGAGCCGGGGCGCCCACCACGTGGATCACCGGCAGGTATTCGGCATAGCTGCCGGCAATACCGTTGACTGCGCTCAGTTCACCTACGCCAAAAGTCGTCAACAAGGCGGCGGCTGGTTTACAGCGCGCGTAACCGTCAGCAGCATAGGCGGCATTAAGTTCATTGGCGCACCCTACCCAGGTGATTTGCGGGTGATCGATCACGTGATCAAGAAACTGCAGGTTATAGTCACCAGGCACGCCAAAGAAGTGCCGGATGCCGATCTGAGCTAAACGATCGAGTAGGTAATCAGCCACCGTATAGTTCTTATTCATGATCATCACCTGCCAAGGGTTAGGATTTTCAGTATTAAGTATCGAAGATGTTGTATAAATTTCGAACTTTATGTCTGAAAGGTAACTGGAAACCCTGCGTTACATCCCTGCCCCATTGGCTGGCATTGGGCCGCTCTGATAAGCCATGTTGATATACAGGCTGTTTAGCGTGATCGCAGCCTCTGACAAATGTGGTGAAAGCGCATACACTAAAATTCATTTCACCTCCGCTGAAAAGGGTTCGTATGCTCTACCAGGCTGATTCTTCACGTTATCAAAGTATGGAATACCGTCGCTGCGGTCGCAGCGGGCTAAAGCTCCCGGCCATTTCACTTGGCTTATGGCATAACTTTGGTGACGTCACGCTGTATGACAATGCTCGCAAGCTGATCCACTGCGCGTTTGATCTCGGCATTACCCATTTCGATCTGGCCAACAATTATGGCCCGCCGCCCGGCTCCGCCGAGGAAAACTTCGGTCGCATTCTCAAGGCGGATTTGAAGTCCTGGCGCGATGAACTGATCATCTCGTCAAAGGCCGGTTACACCATGTGGCCCGGGCCTTATGGGGATTGGGGATCGAAAAAGTACCTGGTCGCCAGCCTGAATCAAAGCCTGCAGCGCATGGGGCTGGAATACGTGGACATCTTCTATCACCATCGACCGGATCCGGACACGCCGCTGGAAGAAACCATGGCCGCCCTGGATTTGCTGGTACGACAGGGCAAGGCGCTTTACGTCGGGTTGTCCAACTACCCTGCCGATCGTGCGCGCCAGGCGTTCAGCATTCTGCAGCAGCTCGGCACGCCCTGCGTGATCCATCAGCCGAAATACTCCATGTTCGAACGTTGGGTGGAGCCAGAACTGTTGGATACGCTGGAAGAACACGGTGTGGGTTCTATCGCCTTCTCACCGCTGGCCGGCGGCCTGTTGACCGATCGTTATCTGCAGGGCATTCCCCAGGATTCACGCGCTGCCAGCGGCAGCCAGTTCCTGCAACCCGATCAGCTCACCGAGGATAAACTGGGAAAAATTCGTCGACTTAATGCACTGGCGCAGCAGCGCGGACAGAAGCTATCGCAAATGGCGCTGGCCTGGGTATTGCGTGGCGATCGCGTCACTTCGGCACTGATTGGCGCCAGCAAGACCAGCCAAATTGAAGACGCCGTAGGCATGTTGGCTAACCGCACCTTTAGCGATGATGAAATTAAGCAGATCGAGCAAATATTAATGTAATCGCTTACAATTATCGCCGGTTTATCGCCGGCGATAACGCCTGCCGCGCCAGACAAATCTTAAATCACTCCCCCTGCCCCGTTTTTAAGAATGCCGCTAAGATTCAACCCTATCCACAAAGGCTAATATGCCGATATTGCAGGTAAAACTATAAGGCTGTTTTATAAACTGATGAACGCGCTTCATTAATTGTAAAACCGGCCAAGCCGCTACGGCGGAAAGGAGCATTCATGTTTAAACCTCTGTTATTGGCCGCTCTGTTGGTGGTGTCAACGCTGCCTGCCATCCAGCCAGCGCAGGCGGAAGGGCTGAGTATCGATCTGATGCCGGGCGTCTCATTACGTATCGGTGAGCAAGACAATCGCGGCCGTTACTGGGACGGTTATGACTGGCGCGACCGCGACTGGTGGCAGGGCCATCAGGGTCGGTACCTGGGTGAACGCAATCGTCGGGGCTACAACTGGGATGGTTATCGCTGGCGCGACAACAATTACTGGCGCAAGAATTATTACTATCATGAGGGGCGCTATCGTAAATACGATAAGCACTATTATAAGCACCATGAGAAGCATCACGGGAAAGGCCGACGTCATGACGATCGCGATCATCGCCACCATGACCACGATGATTGACGGCCAAAGGCCGTCAGCCCGCCTAATCCCCCTCATTTAACAGATCGAGATACCCGGGGCGACCCGGGTTTCCGCTGATATTGAGCTTTAGTGAACCGCATTAGACTCAATGTTGGCCCTTCGTTTGGTATCCGCTCAGAGAAGGCTGCTGACCAGCAGGTAGCCGTTCAGCCCAACCACCACCAGCACGATCACTTTCCCTATCGCCTGTATGCTGCGGCTGTTGACCATCTCCCCCATCAGCTCGCGGTTGCCGGTGAACGACAACAGCGGCACCAGCGCCAGCGCAATACCGAAACTCAGCAGCACCTGGCTCAGTACCAGAATACGCGTAGCGTCCATGCCCATCATAATGACGATAAACGACGGCAGCATGGTGACCACCCGGCGCACCCACAGCGGAATATAAAAGTGTACAAATCCCTGCATCACAACCTGCCCTGCCAGCGTCCCCACCACGGTGGAAGATAATCCGGCAGCGACCAGACTCAGTCCGAAGATGGTCGCTGCCGCCTGGCCCAATAGCGGCTGCAGCGTCAGATAAGCCTGATCGAGATCGGCAATGCCGCTGTGGCCGTTAAAATGGAAGGCCGCAGCGGCGGTAGCCATCATCGCCAGGTTAACAAAACCGGCTATGGTCATGGCAATGGCGACGTCAAACTTGGTGGCCGCGTAGCGATCGGCTTTTGAATGCTCACCGCCGGTCTGGGTTAATGACGAATGCAGATAAATCACGTGCGGCATGATGGTGGCGCCGAGCACCCCGGCAGCCAAAAATACCGCGTCGCCGCTCGGCAGGTCCGGTATCGCCATGCCTTTCAACAAAGGCTCCAACTGCGGTTGTGAAAATACCAATTCCACCATATAAGCTGCGGCAACAAACAGCAGCAAACCGCCGATCACCATTTCCAGCGGTTTCTGCCCGCGTTTTTGCAGCATCAGGATAAGGAACGTGGCGATACCGGTCAGGATCGCCCCTTGCAGCAGCGTGACGCCCAGCAGCAGTTTGAAGCCAATCGCTGCACCAATAAACTCGGCCAAATCTGTGGCCATGGCAATGATTTCCGCCTGAACCCAATAGGCCCAAACCGCCGGACGCGGGAAACGATCGCGAATGTGCTCTGCCAGATTTTTACCGGTGGCAATACCGAGTTTTGCGGACAACAGCTGGATCAACATCGCCATGACGTTGGCCCACACCACCACCCACAACAGGGTGTAGCCAAAGGAAGCGCCTGCCTGGATGTTGGTGGCAAAATTACCGGGATCGATATAGCCGATAGCCGCTATGAATGCGGGGCCCATCAAGGAAAGTTTGATCTTCCTGGCAGGACGACTGGTGGTTTCAACCACATCACTGTTCAGCATGTTCTGAACCCTTACTTCTATTAAGCCTGTGGTTATCTTATGTAAATGATAATAATTATCAAGTGCATTTAGAGCGGTAATGCTTATCTCTGCGATAGAAAATAACCACGGGTTTAACGAAGGGTTTGGCGGGTAAGTGAACATTTACCGCACTGAACGAAGTTCTATCCTGGGAAAAATCCTTTGGATGATCCATTTAGCGCAAGAATATGAATTTCATATGGATTGATTAACCTCTTGATTTTTTATGCTTTACCGTACAAGTTTAAGATGTTTCCCCCTATGATTTTCCATATTTGCAATAGAGCTCTCGTTTTTAAACGTGGCGTTACATAAAATGACATCCGAAATTCAGCCTGCCTCAAGTTTGGAGCAAACATGTCCCATATTGCGCACTTTGCGTTGGCGTTAGTGGTCGTCGCGATCCTGGCACTTTTAGTGTGTCGCGATCGTAAAAGCATCCGCATTCGCTATGTTATTCAACTGTTGGTTATTGAAGTACTGCTGGCCTATTTTTTCCTGCATTCGGAAGCGGGTTTAGGCTTTGTAAAAGGATTTGCCGCGCTGTTTGACAAGCTGCTCGGGTTTGCTGGGCAAGGGACTGATTTTGTATTCGGCGGTATGGGCGACAAAGGTCTGGCCTTCTTCTTCCTGAAGGTACTGTGCCCAATCGTCTTTATCTCTGCGCTGATCGGTATTCTGCAATACATTAAAGTACTGCCGTTTATCATCCGCATTATTGGTACCGTGCTGTCAAAAGTAAACGGTATGGGCAAGCTGGAGTCCTTCAACGCCGTCAGCTCGCTGATCCTGGGCCAGTCTGAAAACTTCATCGCCTATAAAGATATTCTGGGCAAGATGTCAGAAAAGCGCATGTACACCATGGCGGCAACCGCGATGTCCACGGTTTCCATGTCCATCGTCGGCGCTTACATGACCATGCTGGACGCCAAGTTTGTGGTGGCGGCGCTGGTACTGAACATGTTCAGCACCTTTATCGTGCTGTCATTGGTCAACCCGTATGACACCAGCAAAGAAGAAGAGCTGCATCTGGGCAACCTGCACGAAGGCCAGAGCTTCTTCGAAATGCTGGGCGAATATATCCTGGCAGGTTTCAAAGTCGCGATTATCGTTGCTGCGATGCTGATCGGCTTTATTGCCCTGATCGCCGCGCTCAACGGCCTGTTCAGCGCCATCTTCGGCCTGAGCTTCCAGGAAATCCTGGGCTACTTCTTCTATCCATTCGCTTGGATTATGGGTATTCCTAAGCACGAAGCGTTGCAGGTTGGCAGCATCATGGCGACCAAGCTGGTTTCCAACGAATTCGTGGCGATGATGGAGCTGCAGAAGGTTTCTGCTGAACTCTCTCCGCGCAGCCTGGGTATCCTGTCGGTGTTCCTGGTTTCCTTCGCCAACTTCTCTTCCATCGGCATCGTAGCCGGTGCGATTAAAGGGCTGAACGAGCACCAGGGCAACGTGGTTTCCCGCTTTGGTCTGAAGCTGGTTTACGGTTCTACGCTGGTCAGCATCCTGTCTGCGTCGATCGCAGGCCTGGTTCTGGGCTAAGCTTAAAAGCCAGTCATGCAAAGGTCGCTTCGGCGGCCTTTTTTATTGCCTGCGATTCTTCTGTAACTGCTGGCATAACAGGAGGCGTTACGGTGATTCAATATGGGAAAAGACAGAAAGCAAAAAGCCGACCCTAAGGTCGGCTTTTTAAATGGTGGTGGAGCTAGACGGGATCGAACCGTCGACCTCTTGCATGCCATGCAAGCGCTCTCCCAGCTGAGCTATAGCCCCACAAAAGTGGTACGCTTTAACCGGCGTTACGGTATTCCCCAACCCTTCTGAGATAAAGGTTGGTGGAGCTAGACGGGATCGAACCGTCGACCTCTTGCATGCCATGCAAGCGCTCTCCCAGCTGAGCTATAGCCCCAATCCACAATCACGAAATCCTGTGAACGGGGCGCATAATATGAAACCCCTGAAAAACTGTCAACGGCTAAATTGAATTAGTCGATCAAGCGCTGAAAAAGCCGCCAAATCAGCGCGTTTCACGCTAAAAAATCGTCATGACGGACAAAAATCAGCCATCGTCGCCTGACTTCACAAAAAACAAAAAACCTTATCCATTGTGTTGATTTTTAATTAACGGAATGTTAGCGAAATACCCTTGAGTCATCTCGCCCACAGGCATAGACTTCCCCGCGTCTTAAATCCCACAACAATAAACCGAGTCAGTTATGTCGTTGCATTCACCAAAAGAAATCGCTGCGTTAGCCATTCAGGCTGGCGTAAACAAAAGCCGGGCGTCGCTCGCCAACCTGCTCATTCTGGGCTTTCTCGCCGGTGCCTTTATCGCGACCGGCTTCCTGTTGGATATCCACGTGATCGGCACCCTGCCGGCCGAATGGGGCTCCTTCGGCGCATTGCTGGGCGCTGCCGTCTTCCCGATAGGGCTTATCCTGACGATTCTGGCCGGCGGCGAGCTGCTGACCGGTAATATGATGACCCTGCCGATAGCCTGGTTTGCTCGCCAAATTTCGCTGCTTGCTGTCGTGCGCAACTGGTTCTGGGTCACCCTGGCCAACTTCGCCGGTAGCCTGGCCGTCGCCTATTTCTTTGGCCACCTGCTTGGCCTGACCGAAGGCGCCTTCCTGCACAAAACCCTGTCCATTGCACAAGCCAAGGTAGATGCCGACTTCCTGCACGCCTTTATATCCGGCGTAGGCTGCAATTGGTTGGTGTGCCTGGCGGTGTGGCTGGCCTTTGCCAGCAAGGATGTGCCGGGCAAAGTGATTGGCATGTGGTTCCCGGTGATGGCGTTTGTCGCCATCGGCTTCCAGCACGTGGTGGCGAACATGTTTATTATCCCGGCGGCCATTTTTGCCGGTGGTTTAAGTTGGAGCCAATACCTGCCCAATTTCACGGCCGTGTTTCTCGGTAACGCGCTGGGCGGCGCCGGTTTCGTCGGCCTGATGTACTTCCTCGCCTACCGCCCCACCGTGCCGGCCGCTGAACAGGTCTGATCGACAGCGACAAAAAAAGCCCCGGGATTGCTCCACGGGGCTTTTTCATTATAGGCTCAGAAACTATCAGGCCTGAGCTTCACGCCCGGCGATATAAGCCAATGCCAGATCGATACGCTGTAGAGAACGTGCCTGACCGATGGCATGCACGGTCACATCCATGCCTGGTGACTGACCGGCACCGGTGACCGCTACGCGCAGCGGCATACCTACCTTGCCCATACCGACGCCCAGCTCATCAGCCGTGCCCTGAATGGCATCATGCACGTTTTCCGGCGTCCAGGCGGTGATGGCCGCCAATTTGGCGCGTACCGCTTCCAGCGGCTGACGTGCAACCGGGCGCAGGTGTTTTTTCGCAGCGTCAGCGTCGAACTCGCTGAAGTCTTCGTAGAAGTAACGGCAAGACTCAGCCATTTCCTTCAACGTTTTGCAGCGCTCGCCCAGCAGCTTAACGATATCTTTCAGCTCTGGACCGTTGCGGGTTTCAATGCCCAGTTGCTCCACGTGCCACGCCAGATACACGGCAACTTCTTCGGCCGGCATATGGTTAATATAATGATGGTTCAGCCACTGCAGCTTTTCGGTATTGAAGGCGCTGGCGGATTTGTTGATCGCTTCCAGCGTGAAGAACTCTTTCATCTCATCAATAGAGAAGATTTCCTGATCGCCATGTGACCAACCCAGACGCACCAAATAGTTCAGCAACGCCTGCGGCAGATAACCGTCATCGCGATACTGCATCACGCCCACGGCACCGTGACGTTTAGACAGCTTTTTACCGTCGTCACCGAGGATCATCGAAACGTGGGCGTATTCCGGTACCGGTGCGCCCAGCGCTTTCAGGATGTTGATCTGGCGCGGGGTGTTGTTGATGTGGTCTTCACCGCGGATCACGTGGGTGATTTCCATATCCCAGTCGTCGATCACCACGCAGAAGTTATAGGTCGGCGCACCGTCGGTACGACGAATGATCAGATCATCCAGTTCCTGGTTGCTGAATTCGATCGGACCACGGATCTTGTCATCGAAGATTACCGAGCCTTCCTGTGGGTTACGGAAACGCACCACGTGCGGCTCGTCGTCAGTATGGCTGCATTGGCTGTCGCGGCAGTGGCCGTCGTAACGCGGTTTTTCACCGTTTTCCATCTGCTTTTCACGCAGCGCTTCCAGACGTTCCTTCGAGCAATAGCATTTATAAGCAGTTCCCTGCACCAGCATGTCGTCAATCACCGCGTTATAACGGTCAAAACGCTTGGTCTGGAAGTACGGGCCTTCGTCCCAATCCAGGTTTAACCAGTTCATGCCATCCATAATTGCGTCGATAGCATCCTGGGTCGAGCGTTCCAAATCGGTATCTTCGATACGCAGAACGAACTCACCGCCAGCATGGCGAGTGAATAGCCAGGAGTAAAGCGCAGTACGGGCGCCACCGACGTGAAGATAGCCGGTTGGGCTCGGTGCAAAACGGGTTTTGATTTTCATTGGGTTCACTGCCTTATTACGCAACGCATGTCAGCGGTTGCCGACGATTGCTCGGAATTTAAAAAAGTGGCCGACATTGTATCACCACGCGCTAATTCCTCAACGCTGACACGATATTGCTGCATCAGCTTTCATCATCTCTGCGGCGCTTTTCGCATAACAATGTGCAAAGAATCAGCATTGCTGGCGATAAATATCGCATCCTGTTTAAATTTGCGGCGAACGATTGAAATCATTTTAAAAACCGTTGACTCACTTTCAACTATCCCTATAATGCGACTCCAACAAGACGGGGCGATTAGCTCAGTTGGTAGAGCATCTCCTTTACACGGAGGGGGTCGGCGGTTCGAGCCCGTCATCGCCCACCACTCATTCTCTTGTTTAGCAGTACCTGGAAGTCCTGAAGTGGGTGATTAGCTCAGTTGGTAGAGCATCTCCTTTACACGGAGGGGGTCGGCGGTTCGAG
>NZ_JALJRT010000009.1:0-258413 GCF_024519545.1 Serratia sp. Ser99
GCACGACCTTGCCAAGGTCGGGGTCGCGAGTTCGAGTCTCGTTTCCCGCTCCAAAAAATTCAAAGGCCATGTTGTTGTTTGATGGCCGGATGCCCAAAGCATCTCAATGCGGGAATAGCTCAGTTGGTAGAGCACGACCTTGCCAAGGTCGGGGTCGCGAGTTCGAGTCTCGTTTCCCGCTCCAATTTTCTCTTCGTTTCAAACTCAGTCCAACGCCTTTAGCGGCGCGGTTCTTTGTCTCGTTATACATACCCTGTCGAAATGTTGTGAACAGACTTATCCACAGGTAGCGCTCATAATACCCGCAGCTCAAAAAATCAACGCCACACAAATGAAATATTTATCGCATTGATTTATATGCATATTTATTTATCCGAAAACGTTATACCGATCACTTGCTCTTTTTGTTGCAGTTGAAAGACAAAGCATTTTTATTTTTATGCACAAATCCACAGAGTGACTATCGGGTCTGAATGAAAGATTTCAGGCATCCCTCGGCAATCCTTTTTCCACAGCCCGTATCAATCGTTTTTTCTGCGTTGTCTGCACTTCTATGCCTTGCGCCTCACGCCGCGCCAACTGTTGCTCCAGTGCCCAGTGGATATGTTCGTCCAGCATTGCGTCCTGTTCCAGCCGGGAGCGCAATGCCACCACTGCCGCATCCTGGTAAGGGGCGTTGCCCAGCGCCACGGCGATATTGCGCAGCCAGCGTAAATGGCCGATACGCCGGATGGCGGAGCCTTCGGTGATGCGCAGGAATTTCTCTTCCGTCCATCCAAAGAGTTCAATCAGTTGCGGTGCATGCAGTGCGGCGCGTGGGCTGAAATCGTCTTCGTCGGTAAGTTGCGAGAAGCGGTTCCACGGGCAGATAAGCTGGCAATCATCACAGCCGTATATACGATTACCCAATAACGGCCGGAATTCTTCAGGAATGGCGCCTTCCAACTCAATCGTCAGATAGGAGATGCAGCGGCGTGCATCTACGGTGTAGGGGGCGACGATGGCGCCGGTTGGGCAAGTGGTGATACAGGCGACGCAGCGGCCGCACTGTTCCTCCTGGGGCTTATCCACCGGCAGCGGCAGGTCGATCAGCAGTTCGCCAAGAAAGAACCAGGAGCCAGCTTCGCGGTTTAAAATAAGTGAGTGTTTACCAACCCAGCCAATCCCGGCCTTGGAGGCCAGTGCGCGTTCCATCACCGGCGCGGAGTCGACAAAGGGGCGGAAATTAAGTTCGCCGCAGTAAGCCTGGATCTGATCGCCGAGTTTTTTCAGCCGTTGGCGCAGCAGTTTGTGGTAGTCCCGCCCGAGCGCATAGCGGCTGACATAGCCTAATTCTGGGTTGTTGAGGGTGCTGGCGAAGGCCGCTTTGGCCGGCAGGTAGTTCATGCGCACGCTGATCACGCGCAGCGTGCCGGGCAACAGCTCATGTGGCCGGGCGCGCAGCATGCCATGGCGTGCCATCCACTCCATTTCACCGTGGTATTGTTTGTCCAACCAGGCCTGCAGCTTGGGCTCTTCCGCGCTCAGATCGGTGTCGCAGATGCCTACCTGCTGGAATCCTAGCGATTGCCCCCATTGCTTGATATGTTGGGCGAGTTGATTGAGATCGAGGGGGTGAGTCATGACGGGCCACAGTGAAAAACGATACTCTGACAGTTTACCACACTCTGTCTGGTCTGCGGACTGGATCCGGCGAGCAGAAGCAAGCGCCGCCGCCTCGCAGGGCATTTCTCTCTATCAACTGATGCAACGTGCCGGTGAGGCGGCTTACACGCTGGCGTGCGACCAATATCCTGCCGCCCATCACTGGCTGGTGCTGTGCGGTCATGGCAACAATGGCGGTGACGGCTATGTTGTCGCCCGTTTGGCTGCGGCGGCCGGTGTCAAAGTCAGCCTGATTGCCTGCGAAGGCACACGGCCACTGCCCCCAGAAGCGGCTGAAGCCAGACGGGCATGGTTGGCTAGCGGCGGCGAGATCCATCCGGTCGACAGCCGCTGGCCGGAAGACGTTGATCTGATCATCGACGGCCTGCTCGGTACTGGGTTAAGCAGTGCGCCGCGGGCGCCGTACGATGCCCTGATTGAAGCGGTTAACCGCAGCCGCGCGCCGGTTATTGCACTCGATATTCCCTCGGGCCTGCTGGCTGAAAGCGGCGCCGCGTCTGGAGCCGTCATCCGCGCAACGCATACCATGACTTTCATCGCGCTTAAACCTGGCCTGCTGACCGGCCAGGCTCGCGATTGGGTCGGGCAACTTCACCAGAGTACGCTAGGATTATCGGGGTGGCTGGCAAAGCAACCGACGCAGATTCAGCGGCTTACTGCCGAATCGCTGTCCCAGTGGCTGAAACCGCGTCGTCCCTGCTCACATAAAGGTGAACAGGGGCGTTTGTTAGTGGTGGGGGGCGATCACGGCTTTGGCGGCGCGATACGCATGGCGGCAGAAGCGGCGTTGCGCAGCGGCGCAGGATTGGTGCGAGTACTCACTCACATTGAGCATGTCGGGCCCTTGCTGACCGCCAGACCGGAACTGATGGTGCAACCGCTGAGCGACGAAGGGTTGCAGCAGGCGCTCGACTGGGCGGATGTGCTGGTGATTGGCCCGGGGCTGGGTCAGGGCGAATGGGGTAGGAATGCGCTGAAAATATTGCAAGCCAGTGATAAACCGGCGTTATGGGACGCCGATGCGCTGAACTTACTGGCATTAAATCCCGAGAAGCGTCAGAATCGTGTGATTACCCCGCATCCTGGGGAGGCGGCACGCCTGCTGGGGTGCCGTACCGCCGAGATTGAGAGTGACCGCTTACTTGCAGTTCGTAATCTGGTCACGCATTACGGTGGCGTGGCCGTACTGAAAGGTGCGGGTACGTTGATCGCCGATGATCAAGGCCAGATGGCGATCGCCGACGTCGGCAACGCCGGCATGGCCTCTGGTGGAATGGGCGATGTGCTGTCCGGTATCATCGGCGGTTTGCTGGGGCAAAAGCTCTCACTGTATGATGCAGCCTGCGCCGGTTGCGTGGCGCATGGCGCAGCCGCCGATCGCGTGGCGGCAAGACAAGGAATAAGGGGGATGCTGGCGAGCGATTTATTGCCGGAAATCCCTTATTACGTTAATCCTGAGTTGGCATAAATAGAAACTATCGAATGAAAGAACTCGTTTTACCTCTGCCGGATGAGGCAGCGACTGTCGCATTGGGTACCGCCTTGGCCAAGGCGTGCGATCGCGCCAGCGTAATTTACCTTTACGGTGACCTGGGCGCCGGTAAAACCACCTTCAGCCGTGGTTTTTTGCAGGCATTGGGCCACCAGGGCAACGTTAAAAGCCCAACTTATACGCTGGTGGAGCCTTATGCGCTGCAGCCTCTGGCGGTATACCATTTTGATCTGTATCGCTTGGCCGATCCGGAAGAACTCGAATTTATGGGCATTCGCGATTATTTTGCGCAGGATGCCATTTGCCTGGTGGAATGGCCACAGCAGGGGACCGGCGTCTTGCCGGAACCTGATTTGGAGCTGCATCTCAGCTACCAGGATCAGGGGCGCGAAGCAAAAATTCAGGCGGTTTCTGCCTACGGCAGCCAGCTTTTAGACCGTATTCACGGGCCACAGGAATGACGCCGCAATGACGTATGCGTTGAGAAAATTACTCGTAATCGCCCTGATCGCCGTATTGGGGCCTTTGGGTGCAGCCAGTGCGTTGGCCGCATCGTCGTTGTCTGATATTAAAGTCACCAATGCCCAGCGCGAAGCCACGGTATCGGTGAGCTTTACCGGTCCGCCGGACTATGCCTTCTTCCCGTTGCACGGCCCGGATCGCGTGGTGTTGGATGTAAACCAGAAAGGCAAGGTGGGCGGTTTACCGTTAAATTTCAGCGGCCAGAACCTGGTGAAAAGCATTCGTTCCAGCGCGCCGAAAGACGCCCAGAGCGTAAGGCTGGTGTTTGATCTGACCCAGCGCGCGAAGACCCGGGTAGCCACACGCCAGAACGGCAGTGTCTATACCGTGGTGTTCACCATCGCCGCCGAGGGCAGCGCAAACACTACAGTACGAAAAGCCCCGACGCCGGCACCGGTGGTCGTGAACCCACCGACGCGTAAAGCCCCGGTGGTGGTGAGTGAGCCTGAACCAGAGCCTGCTCCGGTGCGTAGAGCGCCAAGTGGTTCCAATCCTTTCACCAATAAGCCTACCGTGGTTGCGGGTACCGCATCTGAGGTCACGCCGCGCAGCAGCCGCGTATCCGCCGGTTCCGGCGATCGGGTGGTGGTGGCTATCGATGCCGGTCACGGCGGCCAGGACCCAGGCGCCATTGGCCCGAACGGCCTGAAAGAGAAAAATGTAACTATCGCCATCGCTCGCCGCCTGCAGGCATTGTTGGATGCCGATCCCCAGTTTAAACCGGTATTGACGCGCAACGGCGACTACTTCATCTCGGTGATGGGCCGCTCTGACGTGGCACGTAAGCAAGGCGCTAACGTGTTGGTCTCCATTCACGCTGACGCAGCGCCAAACCGCAGCGCCAACGGGGCTTCGGTTTGGGTTCTGTCCAACCGCCGCGCCAACAGTGAGATGGCCGGCTGGCTGGAACAACATGAGAAGCAGTCCGAGTTGCTGGGCGGTGCGGGTGATTTGCTGGCCAACAGCCAGGCGGATCCTTACCTGAGCCAGGCGGTGCTGGATCTGCAGTTTGGTCACTCACAACGCGTGGGCTACGATGTCGCAGTAAAAGTGTTGCAGCAGTTGCAGAGCGTCGGCTCATTGCATAAACGTCGTCCTGAACACGCCAGCCTTGGCGTGCTGCGTTCGCCGGATATCCCATCCTTGTTGGTGGAAACAGGATTTATCAGTAATAGCACGGAGGAGCGGCTGCTCGGCAGTAGCGCATATCAGGAGAAAATTGCCCGGGCGATCCACAACGGCCTGCGCAGTTATTTCCTGGCGCACCCGCTACAAGCCGACCCAAAGGTGGAAAACCGACCGCTGGACGTCGCAGCGGCGGTTAACTCCTCAACACAAGACGTCAGTCAGCCCGCGCCGATCGTCAGTTCGGCCGGCAGCAGCCGCATTAGCGGTAAAACGCAGATCCACGTGGTGAAGCGAGCCGAAACGCTTTCCGGTATTGCCGACAGCTATGGCACCACCATGGCGGCGTTGCGTGACCTGAACAAGCTGAAAAAAGACGGCGTGTGGGTCGGCCAGCGCCTTAAAGTGCCGGCGGGTAAAACCGCCGCGACGGTCAGTACAGTCGCCAAGGCAAAACCCAGCGTGAAGAAGCCGTCCAGGCACAAAGTGACCCGCGGTGATACCTTATCCTCCATCGCTACCCGTTACGGTGTCAGCGTCAGCGACCTGAAACGCGTGAATAAACTGAAGTCGGACGTCGCGCCGCTGGATCGGACGCTGACCATTCCGCAGGCCTAGTGCCCACATTAGAGGAGTCAGCATGCCCATCCAGGTGTTACCGCCCCAGCTTGCCAACCAGATTGCCGCCGGTGAAGTGGTCGAACGGCCCGCGTCAGTGGTAAAGGAACTGGTGGAAAACAGTCTGGATGCCGGTGCGACACGCATTGATATTGATATCGAACGCGGCGGTGCCAAGCTGATTCGCATCCGCGATAACGGCTGCGGCATCGGTAAAGACGATCTGGCATTGGCATTGGCGCGTCATGCCACCAGTAAAATCAGCACGCTCGACGATTTGGAAGCCATCGTCAGTCTCGGTTTTCGCGGTGAGGCGTTGGCCAGCATCAGCTCGGTTTCCCGTTTGACGCTCACTTCGCGCACGGCGGAACAAAATGAAGCCTGGCAGGCTTACGCCGAAGGCCGCGACCAGGCGGTGACGGTCAAACCAGCGGCGCATCCGATAGGCAGCACGCTGGAAGTGCTGGATTTGTTCTACAATACCCCGGCGCGGCGCAAATTCATGCGCACCGAGAAAACCGAATTCGGCCATATCGATGAAGTAGTGCGGCGCATTGCGCTGGCGCGTTTCGATGTGGCGATCAACCTCAGCCACAACGGCAAACTGATCCGCCAATATCGCGCAGCGAAAGACGAAAGCCACTATGAGCGCCGCCTGGGCAGCATTTGTGGCCCGGCTTTTTTGCAGCATGCGTTGAACATTTCCTGGCAGCATGGCGATCTGACCATTCGCGGCTGGGTGGCTGATCCTGCCGGGGCGCGTCAATTGGGCGAGATGCAGTATTGCTACGTCAATAGCCGCATGATGCGCGATCGTCTGATCAATCATGCCATCCGCCAGGCCTATCAGGATCAGTTGAAAGACGATCAGCAGCCCGCGTACGTACTTTATCTCGAGGTCGATCCGCACCAGGTAGACGTGAATGTGCATCCGGCCAAGCACGAAGTACGTTTTCATCAGGCGCGGTTGGTACATGACTTTATTTATCAGGCGGTAACTACCGTGCTGCAGCAGGTCGGCAACGCGCCGCTGCCGCTGGACGATGAGCCGGAACAACCGTCGGCGCCAACCTGGCAGCCGGAAAACCGCGTCGCCGCTGGCGGCAACCATTTCTCGCAGCCGGCGCCGCGCCGCGAACCTCAGCCAAGTGAACCGGGCGTCGCCCGCGAGCGTGAACCTCAACCGGCCTACCAGGCAGGCAACGGCTACCAAAAGCGCGAAGGCGAGCTTTACGGCAAACTGATGCAGGCTGCTCCGGTGGTGGAGCCAGCGCCAGAAACGCCGAAACAACCGCTGTTCCCACCGGTAAAGGCTGAGCGAGAAGTGCCGCTGGACGGCAGCCAGCACAGTTTTGGTCGGGTGCTGATGATCCATCCGCCGTGCTTCGCCCTGATTGAGCGTCGCCAGCAATTGATGTTGCTCAATCTGCCGGTGGCCGAGCGCTGGTTGCGCCAGGCGCAGCTTAACCCGGCTGAAGAAGGCCTGCGGCCGCAGCCGCTGCTGATCCCCATCAAACTGACGCTGAATAAGCAAGAAGCGGCCGCCTGTGTGCGCCATCAGCCGTTATTGGTCAAAATGGGATTGGATTTGCAGACGGATCATGGGCGTGTGACGTTGCGCGCAGTACCTTTACCATTACGCCAACAAAATTTACAAAAACTGATACCCGAACTGTTAGGCTATCTGGCCGAGCATCAGGAGATGTCGCCCCCGGTGTTAGCCACCTGGTTCGCCCGCCACTTGGGCAGTGAACATGAACAGTGGAACACCTCGCAAGCGATACAATTGCTGACCGACGTTGAACGACTTTGCCCGCAGCTGGTCAAATCACCACCGAGCGGACTTTTACAACCTGTTGATTTACAGGCTGCACTGGCAGCCCTTACGCATGATTGAAACTGAAATGACACCACGTCCCCCGGCTATTTTTATGATGGGGCCGACCGCCTCGGGCAAGACCGCGTTGGCGATCGCGCTGCGTGAACGCCTGCCTGTGGAACTGATCAGCGTGGATTCCGCGCTGATTTATCGCGGCATGGATATCGGCACGGCTAAACCGAGCGCTGAGGAATTGGCGCAGGCACCGCACCGGCTGATTGATATTCGCGATCCTGCCGAAGTTTACTCAGCAGCGGATTTTCGCGCCGATGCACTGAAAGAGATGGCCGCCATTACCGCCGCCGGGCGTATCCCGTTGCTGGTCGGGGGCACCATGCTTTACTTCAAGGCGCTACTGGAAGGTTTATCGCCGTTGCCGCCTGCCGATCCGGCGGTGCGTGAGCGTATCGAACAGCAGGCTGCGGAGCAGGGCTGGGACGTTTTACACCGTCAGTTGCAAGAGATTGACCCGGTTGCGGCATTGAGAATTCATCCTAATGATCCGCAGAGACTGTCCAGAGCACTGGAAGTTTTTTTTATTTCGGGTAAAACTTTAACGGAACTGACTAAAATTTCGGGTGAATCGTTGCCGTATCATGTTCACCAATTTGCGATAGCGCCGACCAGCCGTGAGTTGATCCATCAACGCATCGCGCTGCGGTACCATCAAATGTTGGCGGCAGGTTTTGAGACGGAAGCGCGTGCACTTTTTGCACGGGGTGATTTGCATACGGATTTGCCTTCCATTCGCTGTGTCGGTTATCGCCAGATGTGGTCATATTTATCTGGCGAAATTAGTTACGATGAGATGGTTTATCGTGGTATTTGCGCAACACGTCAGTTGGCCAAGCGCCAAATGACCTGGTTACGAGGCTGGAACTCGGTACATTGGCTGGACAGCGAGAAGCCGGGAGAGGCTTTGGACTCGGTAATACAGGTTGTTAGTGCATAGGTCGAGTGATTGTGTACAATTGATGAGTATTCAGCGCGCAAATTTTTTAGGTCGTTTATTTTAGAGCCGACAGGTTCTTAGTTAAAAACAACAAGCAAATAAGGAAAAGATAGAATGGCTAAGGGGCAATCTTTGCAAGATCCGTTCCTGAACGCATTGCGTCGTGAACGTGTTCCGGTTTCTATTTATTTGGTGAATGGTATTAAGCTGCAAGGCCAGATTGAGTCTTTTGACCAGTTTGTCATCCTGTTGAAAAACACGGTGAGCCAGATGGTTTATAAGCACGCTATCTCTACCGTTGTCCCGTCACGCCCGGTTTCGCACCATAGCAATACCCCGAGCGGCGGCACCAGTAACTATCACCATGGTAACAATCCGTCTGCGCCGCAACAGCCGCAGCAGGAAAGCGATGACGCTGAATAAAGCGCGTTGCGAGTCAACCATGAAGGGGAGCATAAGCAGCCGTGGGCTGTTTATGTCCCCCAAACTCACGGGTTCCCGTTTGAGAGGTTGCACGCTTGTTTGACCGTTATGAAGCCGGTGAGCAGGCCGTCCTGGTTCATATCTATTTCTCGCAAGACAAAGACACAGAAGATCTCAGTGAGTTCGAATCCCTGGTGTCCTCTGCGGGTGTCGAAGCTTTGCAAGTGGTGACTGGTAGCCGCAAAGCCCCGCATCCCAAATACTTTGTCGGTGAAGGAAAGGCCGAAGAAATTGCAGACGCGGTAAAAGCCAGTGGCGCATCTGTTGTCCTGTTTGATCACTCCCTTTCTGCAGCGCAGGAGAGAAATCTTGAACGCCTGTGCGAATGCCGAGTGATCGATCGCACCGGGTTGATTCTAGACATCTTTGCCCAGCGCGCCCGTACCCATGAAGGTAAGCTGCAGGTAGAGTTGGCGCAGTTGCGTCATATTGCCACGCGTTTGGTGCGTGGCTGGACCCACCTTGAGCGTCAAAAAGGGGGGATAGGCCTGCGCGGGCCAGGGGAAACCCAATTAGAGACCGACCGTCGTCTGTTGCGCGATCGCATTAGCTTGATTCTACGCCGCCTGGAGCGGGTAGCTAAGCAGCGTGAACAGGGCCGACGTGCGCGTACCCGTGCTGAAGTGCCGACCGTATCGCTGGTAGGGTATACCAACGCCGGAAAATCCACCCTGTTTAACCGAATTACGTCCGCCGATGTCTATGCGGCAGACCAGCTATTTGCCACTTTGGATCCTACCCTGCGGCGCATTGACGTGGCCGATGTGGGCGATACCGTGTTGGCGGATACCGTAGGCTTTATCCGGCACCTGCCGCACGATCTGGTGGCCGCCTTCAAGGCGACGCTGCAAGAAACGCGTCAGGCGTCTTTGCTGTTACATGTAATCGATGCCGCGGATACTCGCGTCGATGAAAACATTGAAGCGGTCAATACCGTGCTGGCAGAGATTGAATCGGATGAGATCCCTACACTTTTAGTGATGAACAAAATAGATATGCTGGATGATTTTGTCCCGCGTATCGACCGCAACGATGAAAACTTACCGATCCGGGTGTGGCTGTCCGCCGCCAGCGGTGAAGGTATCCCGTTGCTGTATCAGGCGTTGACGGAGCGCTTATCGGGGGAAATCGCGCATTATGAGCTGCGCTTACCGCCAGAGGCAGGCCGTCTTCGTAGCCGTTTTTACCAGCTTCAGGCAATTGAAAAAGAGTGGAACGAAGAAGACGGCAGCATTGGCGTGGTGGTACGTATGCCTATCGTCGAATGGCGTCGCCTCTGCAAACAGGAACAGGAACTGATTAACTTTATAGTATGATCATATCCTGTTACATTTGAGCTTCGCGTAAGCCTGAAGTACCCAATCACAGAATATGGAGCTAAAACATGGCGTGGAATCAGCCCGGTAATAACGGACAGGACCGCGACCCGTGGGGGAGCAGCAATAACAATGGCGGCAACTCTGGCGGTAATAACAAAGGCGGTCGTGATCAAGGGCCACCTGATTTGGACGATATCTTCCGCAAACTGAGCAAGAAATTGAGCGGTTTGGGCGGGGGCAAAGGCTCCAACAGCAATAACAGCGGCGGCACCGGCACTTCTGGCCCGGGCCTCAGCGGTCGCATCATCGGCATTGCCGCGGTAGCGGTAGTGGTGATTTGGGCTGCCAGCGGCTTCTACACCATCAAGGAAGCCGAACGTGGTGTTGTGACCCGTTTTGGCAAGTTCAGCCACCTGGTTCAGCCAGGTTTGAACTGGAAGCCGACCTTTATCGATGAAGTGCGTCCGGTTAACGTGGAGTCGGTTCGTGAATTGGCGGCGTCTGGCGTGATGCTGACCTCCGACGAGAACGTTGTGCGCGTAGAAATGAACGTGCAGTACCGCGTGACCAACCCGGAAGCCTATCTGTTCAGCGTGACCAATGCCGACGACAGCCTGAGCCAGGCTACCGACAGCGCCCTGCGTGGCGTTATCGGCAAGTACACCATGGACAAGATCCTGACCGAAGGTCGTACTATCGTGCGTAGCGATACCCAACGCGTACTGGAAGAAACTATTCGTCCGTACAACATGGGCATCACGCTGCTGGACGTCAACTTCCAGGCCGCTCGTCCGCCGGAAGAGGTGAAGGCCGCATTTGACGATGCGATTGCCGCACGTGAGAACGAGCAGCAGTACATCCGTGAAGCGGAAGCTTACGCCAACGAAGTTCAGCCACGTGCTAACGGCCAGGCGCAGCGTCTGTTGGAAGATGCCAAAGCGTATAAAGACCGTACCGTCCTGGAAGCTCAGGGTGAGGTTGCTCGCTTTGCCAAGCTGTTGCCGGAATACAAATCGGCACCGCAAATTACCCGTGAGCGTTTGTATATCGAAACCATGGAAAAAGTCCTGAGCCACACCCGCAAGGTGTTGGTGAATGACAAAGGCAACAATCTGATGGTGTTGCCGCTGGATCAAATGCTGCGTGGCCAAACCGGCGCGGCGGCGGACGGCAATAAAGACACCAGCCTGATTCGTCTCAACCCCGCTCCGTCTGCCAACAGCGGCGCCAGCTCCAGCAGCCAGCGCACCAGCAGCGGCTCGGTCATGGACCAGCGCCGGGCAAATGCGCAGCGTGACGACACCACTCGCGTAGGGAGAGAGTAATCAATGCGTAAGTCTTTTGTAGTAATCGTCCTCGCGGTGCTGGTGGCGTTATACGCTTCTTTGTTCGTGGTTCAGGAAGGTCAGCGTGGCATCGTGCTGCGCTTTGGCAAGGTTCTGCGTGACAGCGACAACAAGCCGCTGGTGTATGCGCCAGGCCTGCACTTCAAGATCCCGTTTATTGAATCAGTGAAGACGCTGGATGCGCGTATCCAGACCATGGATAACCAGGCTGACCGCTTTGTGACCAGCGAGAAGAAAGACCTGATTGTCGATTCTTACCTGAAATGGCGTATCAGCGATTTCAGCCGTTACTATCTGGCAACCGGCGGCGGTGATGTTTCACAGGCCGAAGTGCTGCTGAAACGTAAGTTCAGTGACCGTCTGCGTTCCGAGATTGGTCGTCTGGACGTGAAAGACATCGTCACCGACTCGCGCGGTAAGCTGATGTCCGACGTGCGTGATGCATTGAACACCGGTACCGTGGGTGACGATCAAGAAGTCACCACCACCGAAGCCGATGACGCTATCGCCTCTGCAGCGGCGCGTGTTGAGAAGGAAACCACCGGCAACCTGCCGAAGGTTAACCCGAACAGCATGGCGGCGTTGGGTATTGAAGTGATCGACGTGCGTATCAAGCAGATCAACCTGCCGGCGGAAGTGTCTGATGCGATCTACCAGCGTATGCGCGCTGAGCGTGAAGCGGTAGCCCGTCGTCACCGTTCACAGGGTCAGGAAGAAGCCGAGAAGCTGCGTGCGACCGCAGACTACGAAGTGACTCGTACCCTGGCGGAAGCTGAGCGTACTGCACGTATCACTCGCGGTGATGGCGATGCCGAAGCGGCCAAACTGTTTGCCAACGCATTCAGCCAGGATCCGGACTTCTACGCCTTTATCCGTAGCCTGCGTGCTTACGAAACCAGCTTCAGCAGCAATAACCAGGACGTGATGGTTCTGAGCCCGGACAGCGATTTCTTCCGCTACATGAAGTCGCCTGACTCCACGCGCAAGTAATCACGACAGGTAATTGATCGAGGGCCCGTTTAAACGCGGGCCCTTTCTTTTTGGGAGTTTCTGATGAATTCAACGATCTGGCTGGCGTTAGGGCTGGTTTTGGTGCTGGAAGGCCTGGGGCCGATGTTGTTTCCACAGGCCTGGCGTAAAATGATACTGGCGATGACCCAGTTGCCTGACTCTACCTTACGGCGGTTTGGCGGCGGAATAGTGGTTGCGGGCTGTGTGATCTACTACATGTTGCGTAGTCGCACGGGGGTTTAAAGGTTAGCCTAAAAAATACGCAACTCAACGCTAAAAGTGCTGAAACTCACGAATTACGGTGGTAGAATCCATTTTTAAGCAACCGGTGATTTTTAAAATGGGTAAGAACGTCGTCGTACTGGGCACTCAATGGGGTGACGAAGGTAAGGGCAAGGTCGTAGACCTGCTGACCGAACGGGCTCAATATGTAGTGCGCTATCAAGGTGGTCACAACGCTGGCCATACTCTGGTAATTAACGGTGAAAAAACCGTCCTTCATTTAATTCCTTCAGGCATTCTGCGTGAAAACGTGACCAGCATCATCGGCAACGGTGTAGTTCTGGCGCCAGACGCGTTGATGAAAGAAATGGGTGAACTCGAAGCGCGCGGCATCCCGGTACGCGAACGTCTGTTACTGTCCGAAGCCTGTCCGCTGATCCTGCCTTACCATGTTGCGTTGGATAACGCGCGTGAGAAAGCACGTGGCGCGAAAGCTATCGGTACCACCGGTCGCGGTATCGGCCCGGCTTACGAAGATAAAGTAGCTCGTCGCGGTCTGCGCGTCAGCGACCTGTTCAACAAAGAAACCTTCGCCGTTAAGCTGAAGGAAATTGTTGATTATCATAACTTCCAGTTGGTTAATTACTACAAAGTCGAAGCCGTTGATTACCAGGCGACTCTGGATTACGTGCTGTCTATCGCCGACATCCTGACTGCAATGGTTGTTGACGTTTCTGAACTGTTGGACGGCGCGCGCAAGCGTGGCGACCTGATCATGTTCGAAGGCGCACAGGGCACCCTGCTGGATATCGACCACGGTACCTATCCGTACGTAACCTCTTCCAATACCACTGCTGGCGGCGTTGCTACCGGTTCAGGTATTGGTCCGCGTTATGTGGATTACGTGCTGGGCATCGTGAAAGCCTACTCCACCCGTGTGGGTGCAGGTCCGTTCCCAACCGAACTGTTCGACGAAACTGGCGAATACCTGTGCAAACAGGGTAACGAATTCGGCGCCACTACTGGCCGTCGTCGTCGTACCGGCTGGTTGGATGCCGTAGCGGTTCGCCGCGCAGTGCAGATCAACTCCCTGTCTGGCTTCTGCCTGACCAAGTTGGACGTGCTGGACGGCCTGAAAGAAGTGAAAATCTGCGTGGGCTACCGCATGCCAGATGGCCGCGAAATGACCACCACGCCGCTGGCGGCTGAAGGTTGGGAAGGTATCGAGCCAATCTACGAAAGCATGCCTGGCTGGAGCGACACCACTTTTGGCGTGAAAGAACACAGCAAACTGCCACAGGCAGCGCTGGACTACATCAAGCGCATTGAAGAACTGACTGGCGTACCGGTAGACATTATCTCTACTGGCCCGGACCGTAGCGAAACCATGATCCTGCGCGACCCGTTCGACGCATAATCTGACTTTGCTGCAATAAAACAAACCGGGCGTGTCCCGGTTTGTTTTTATCCTGATTTTCCCCGATTGCGGTTTCACGTCCAAAAATCCTTTCTTTAACCTGTCCCCGAGCTCGACATGCGCTAAATAATTAGCGGCGAACTCTCTGGCTGGTTTATTATCCAATAAGTAATCTTTTGAATAGTGCCGAAAATCGGCGTATCAGACGGGTAAAATGATACCCAGAGGTAGATGTGCAGTTAACAAGTTTTACTGATTATGGCCTGCGGGCGTTGATCTACATGGCCTCGCTGCCACCGGACAAAATGACCAGCATCTCGGAAGTCACCGAGGTCTACGGCGTGTCCCGAAACCATATGGTAAAGATCATCAATCAGTTAAGCCGGGTTGGGTTTGTCACCGCAGTGCGCGGTAAGAACGGCGGCATCCGTTTAGGCAAACCGGCCGAAACCATTCGCCTCGGCGACGTGGTCAGGGCGCTGGAGCCGCTCTCACTGGTTAATTGCAGCAGTACGTTTTGCCACATAACCCCTGCCTGCCGCCTGAAGCAGGTGCTCCAACAGGGCGTACAGAATTTCCTTGAAGAGCTGGATAACCACACGTTGGCCGATATGGTCGAAGACAATCCATCGCTCTACAAGCTATTGCTTGTCGAATAAAGCGTCGCTGAGAAGACAAGGCTCAGCGGCACCCTGCTGATGACAACGGAGGAACCGCAATGTCACAAGATCCATTCCTGGAACGAGAAGCAGAAAAATATGAATCCCCCATTCCGAGCCGTGAATTTATTTTGGCCCATTTGGCGAAAAGAGAAACGCCGGCCAGCCGCGAAGAGCTGGCCAAAGAGCTGAATTTAACCGGCGAAGAACCCCTGGAAGCGTTACGCCGTCGCCTGCGGGCGATGGAACGTGATGGCCAATTAATCTTTACTCGCCGCCAGTGCTACGCGCTGCCGGAACGTCTGGACCTGCTGCGCGGCACCGTGATCGGCCACCGCGATGGCTTTGGCTTCCTGCGTATCGAAGGCAGCAAAGACGACCTGTATCTGTCAGCTGAACAGATGAAGATGGCGATCCACGGCGACGTGGTGTTGGCACAGGCCATGGCTGCCGATCGCAAGGGCCGCCGCGAAGCGCGTATCGTCCGTGTGCTGGTGCCGAAAACCAGTCAAATCGTCGGCCGCTTCTTCATGGACGCCGGTACCGGCTTCGTGGTGCCGGATGACAGCCGCCTGAGCTTCGATATCCTGATCCCGGCCGACGCCGTCAGCGGTGCGCGCATGGGCTTTATGGTGGTGGTTGAACTGACCCAGCGCCCAACCCGCCGTACCAAAGCGGTTGGCAAGATTGTCGAGATCCTCGGCGATAAAATGGGGACCAGCATGGCGGTAGATATCGCGCTGCGCACTCATGAAATCCCACATGTTTGGCCGCCGCAGGTGGAAAAACAGGTTGCCGACCTCAGTGAGCAGGTACCGGAATCCGCCAAAAAAGGCCGCGTTGATCTGCGTAAACTGCCTTTGGTAACGATTGATGGCGAAGATGCCCGCGATTTCGATGACGCAGTCTACTGCGAGAAAAAACGCGGCGGCGGTTGGCGCCTGTGGGTTGCCATTGCCGACGTCAGCTATTACGTGCGTCCGCGCACGGCACTGGATGACGAAGCCCGTAACCGTGGGACTTCAGTGTACTTCCCATCGCAGGTTATTCCGATGCTGCCGGAAGTGCTGTCTAACGGCCTGTGTTCGCTTAACCCGCAGGTAGACCGTCTGTGCATGGTGTGTGAGATGACCATCTCCGCCCAGGGGCGCCTGTCGACGGCCAAATTCTATGAAGCGGTCATGAGCTCTCACGCCCGCTTAACGTATAACAAGGTCTGGCATATTCTGCAGGGCGATCAGGAGCTGCGTGAGCATTATCACCCGCTGGTCAAACACCTGGAAGAATTGCATGCGATGTACAAGGTGCTGGATCAGGCGCGTGCTGAACGTGGCGGTATCGCTTTCGAAACCGAAGAAGCCAAGTTTATCTTTAACGCCGAACGTCGTATTGAGCGCGTCGAACCTACGGTGCGTAACGACGCTCACAAACTGATCGAAGAGTGCATGATTATGGCGAACGTCGCCGCTGCACGCTTTGTCGAGAAAAATAACGAACCGGCGCTGTTCCGCGTGCACGATCGCCCAAGTGACGATCACATCAGTGCGCTGCGCAGCGTGCTGGGCGAGTTGGGCCTTACGCTGGGCGGGGGCAACAAGCCGCAGCCGAAGGACTACGCCACACTGATGGATGAAGTGTCCGAACGTCCTGACCATGAAATGCTGCAAACCATGCTGCTGCGTTCGATGAAGCAGGCGGTTTACGATCCGGAAAACCGCGGCCACTTTGGTCTGGCGCTGGCTTCTTATGGCCACTTCACCTCACCGATCCGCCGTTATCCGGATCTGGCGATGCACCGTGCGATCAAGTACCAACTGGCCAAAGAGCACGGCGAACCGAAAGAGCGCTGGACGCCGACCGGTGGTTGGCACAGCGAATTCGAAGAAATGCTGCAGTTGGGCGAGCACTGTTCGATGGCTGAACGCCGCGCCGATGAAGCGACGCGCAACGTTGCCGACTGGCTGAAATGCGACTTTATGCAGGATCACGTCGGTGAAGTGTTCAGCGGCATCATTGCCAGCGTGACCGGCTTCGGTTTCTTCGTGCGCCTCAACGATCTGTTTATCGACGGCCTGGTGCACGTATCCTCGCTGGATAATGATTATTATCGCTACGATAATATCGGCCAGCGTCTGATTGGCGAATCCTCAGGCGTGGTTTATCGCCTGGGCGACACGGTAGAGATCCGTGTGGAAGCGGTGCATATGGATGAGCGTAAAATTGACTTCGCTCTGGTCTCCAGCACCCGCAAACCACGCGGTGAAGGCAAAACTGAACGCGATCGCGCCAAGAAAGGCGGTCAGCGCACCTTGCGTGATGGCGCAGGCGCAGGCCGCACCTCGTCACCGCGCAAACGCCGGGGCGGCAAACCGCCTGCCAATTTTGAGCCTGACAGCGCCTTCCGCAAGGATGAAGCCAAGCCCGCTGACAAGGTGAAGAAAGACAAAAAGGCGAAAGCCAAGAAAGTGTCCGACAAAACCCGGAAAATAGCGGCGGCGACCAAGGCCAAACGCGCCGGCAAGAAGAAAGGTGCTGAGCAGGCTTAACCTGCCACACGTCATTATCACCGGCAGGCGTTTGCCTGCCGCACAGTAAAAAGAGCATCATGAGCGAAATTATTTACGGTATTCATGCCGTCAAAGCCCTGTTAGACAACGATCCGCAACGCTTCCTGGAAGTGTTTATCCTCAAAGGCCGCGACGATCGTCGGCTACAGCCGTTGATTGCCGAGCTGGAAGCGACCGGCATTGTTATCCAGGTGGCGAACCGCCAGTGGCTGGATGAGAAGGTCGAGGGTGCGGTGCATCAGGGGATCATTGCCCGGGTGCGCGAAGGACGCCAGTATCAGGAAAATGACCTGCCGGCGCTGCTGGAAAGCGTGGATACCCCGTTCCTGCTGGTGCTGGACGGCGTGACCGACCCGCATAACCTTGGTGCCTGCTTGCGCAGCGCCGACGCGGCCGGTGTGCACGCGGTGATTGTCCCGCGCGATCGTTCTGCCCAGTTGAACGCTACGGCCAAGAAAGTGGCCTGTGGCGCGGCGGAGAATGTGCCGTTGATTCGCGTCACCAACCTGGCGCGCACCCTGCGATTGTTGCAGGAGATGAACGTCTGGATCGTGGGCACTGCGGGCGAAGCCGACCACACGCTGTTCCAGAGCAAAATGACCGGCCCGATGGCGCTGGTGATGGGGGCGGAAGGCGAAGGTATGCGTCGTCTGACTCGCGAGCACTGCGACGAGCTGATCAGCATTCCGATGGCCGGTACGGTTTCTTCACTGAACGTTTCGGTGGCGACCGGTATCTGCCTGTTTGAAGCGGTGCGTCAACGCAGTTGATTTATCCGTAAGGGCGCAGCTTTTGCGCCCTTAATTCCTTTCTCGATGCCTACCCTGTGATCTCGCCAGCGGCAGAATTCCCCCTGACGACCATAATTACTCCTGACGCTTTTATCAGGGAGCAAGCCAATGGTCTGGAATACACACACCGTTTTTAATCAGCCGAAGCCGCTGGGCAACAGTAATCTGTTCCTGTCCGATACGCCATTGCATGAAGCCATTCAGCGTGAGCAGGCCGGTTGGGATGCGGACGTGCTGGCCTCGCTGGGCCAACAGTTGGGCACTCAGGAGTCGCTGGAGTTGGGGCGGCTGGCCAATGCCAATCCCCCGGAACTGCTGCGCTATGACGCCACCGGCCAGCGATTGGACGACGTCCGTTTTCATCCCGCCTGGCATATCCTGATGCAAGGGCTGATAGCCAACCGGGTGCATAACCTGCCGTGGCAGGAGGACGCCCGAATCGGCTCTTTTGTGGCGCGGGCGGCGCGTTTTGTATTACATGCGCAGGTCGAGGCCGGCACTTTGTGCCCGGTGACCATGACCTTTGGCGCAATTCCTTTGCTGCAGCGCTCGTTGCCTGCGGAGTTCCAATCCTGGCTAACGCCGCTACTGTCCGATCGTTACGACGCGCATTCATTGCCCGGCGGGCAAAAGCGCGGTTTGCTGATCGGCATGGGAATGACCGAAAAGCAGGGCGGTTCCGATGTGCTGAGTAATACCACCACCGCCAGCCCGCTGGGTGCACGCGGCCCAGGAGAAGCCTACCGTTTGGTCGGCCACAAGTGGTTTTTCTCGGTACCGCAGAGCGATGCGCACCTGGTGCTGGCGCAGACCGAAGGCGGGCTGTCCTGTTTCTTCCTGCCGCGAATTTTGCCTGACGGCACACGCAATGCCATAAGGTTGGAACGGCTGAAGGATAAGTTGGGCAACAGGTCCAACGCCAGCAGCGAAGTAGAATTCCAGGATGCCAGCGCCTGGCTGGTGGGCGAGGAAGGGGATGGCGTACGACATATCCTGAAAATGGGGGGGCTGACGCGTTTTGACTGCGCACTGGGTAGCCACGGGCTGATGCGGCGCGGACTGTCGGTGGCGTTGTACCATGCTCTGCAGCGGCAGGCGTTTGGTAAGACGCTGATTGAACAACCGATGATGCGGCAGGTGCTGGCGCGAATGGCCCTGCGCCTGGAGGGGCAGACGGCGGCCCTGATGCGTCTGGCGCGTGCTTATGACAGCGCAGGTAGCACGCCCCTGGAGCAGGCGTTATGCCGAGTGATGACGCCTGCGGCGAAGTTTGAAGTCTGCCGGCAAGGCATTCCTTTTATTGGTGAAGCCATGGAGGCGCTGGGCGGTATCGGCTATTGCGAAGAGAGCGAACTGCCGAGGTTGTACCGTGAAATGCCGGTAAACAGCATCTGGGAAGGCTCCGGCAATATTATGTGTCTGGACGTCATGCGCGCCTGGGGCAAGCTGCCGGCGGTGCAGGAGGCGCTGGAGCAGGAACTCGGTGAAGTGAGAGGGCAGAACCGCCATTATGATCACCAATGGCGACGGTTGCTTCAACTGATGCGCAAACCTCAGGAAGAGCAAGGGCGTGCGGTGACCGGCGCCTTGTTTAATCTGTTCGCGGCGGCGCAGCTTCTGCGTTACAGTTCACCGCCGTTGGCGGAAGCCTGGTGTCAAATGATGCTTGATGCCCGTGGTGAGCGGACATTGCCGGAAAGGCTGTGCGAAACGCTGTTTACCCGCGCGATGGGCGGTTAGGGAAAACGGTGGCGCCGCAGCCGGAAAAGCTTTTTAATTCAGCTCTTGGCCCGTAAGGGATACTGACCTCTGACCAGGAAACATGACATGGATATTCTCAGCGCGTTGGCGGCATTCGCCTCTTATTTTTTCAGTGGCTTTGCCATGGTTCTGGTATTTTTGTTCGTTTATACCCGTATTACGCCGCATGACGAATGGGCGTTGATCAAGGCCGACAATCAGGCCGCCGCTTTTGGATTCGTCGGTGCCTGCCTAGGGTATGTCATCCCGCTGGCGAGTGCAGCGATCAACTCCGTCAGCTTGTTGGACTATCTGTTGTGGGGCGTGGTGGCGCTGGTGGTACAGCTGCTGCTGTTTGCTGCGGTGAAAATCTATATGCCACGAATTAGCGACAAGATTGAGTCCAATCATGTGGCGGCCGGGATTTTCCTCGGCGGCGTGTCGATCAGTGGCGGTGTGCTGAATGCGGCCTGCATGACCTACTAAAGGTAAAGTATTGCGGAGGCGCGCCAGCCTGGCTGATGCGCCTGTTCTTCCATTCGCAGGATGCGGTAATAGCTTGCCCCATGCTCATCCGCCTTTTGGGCGATCAATTGTTCTACGTCCTGAGGGGAGCCGGAGAGGTTGTTCAGGGTGATTTCCGCAATTTCGCTGAGTGGCGTAACGCGGTCTGCGGGGGCCAGTTCAGCGGACTGGGCGCTGGCGCTGAGTAACCCCATAGAAAGCAGGAGGGCGGTGAGTGCGGCGGAGCGTGTCATGGCGTTCCCCTTCGTCGGATCCTGGATTCACGGCCGCGGGCTGCGGCGCGCTGTTTGCCAGTGTGCTCTATCCAACTTCAGTCTGTGCAAAGCCAATGTAAATCTTATTAAAACTCCAGCAGTTACCGATACAGGATCGCCTGCGAATACCACTGGCCGGGAACCACGGTTTCGCTGTTCATGATGATCATGTAATAGCGCGCGCCGCTGGCATTGGCCTTCTGCTGAATTTCCGCTTCCACATCCATCGGGCTGCCGCGCACCAGGGCGCTGGTGGTGCCTATTTTTTCCAGGCTACCGGTTTGTGCACGGGTGATCTCCTGCGCCTGTCCGGTCGGCGGTGGGGGCGCTTTGGGCGTCGTGGTCATCATGCCACAGGCGCTAAGCAGCGTGACCAGCGTCAAGGAGAGCAGCAGGCGGGACATTTTCATAGATACCTCAAGAAAGCGGATAGCGTGATTTGAGTGTAACCCATTATAAATTGGAACAGATTGAGCTAATGCTTTTTAGCGCAAGTTTGCCATTATGAAGGCAATGGCGATGCAGAGGGAAAATGAATGATTGAAATTTATGACGAGCGAGCAGGAGATATTGCGGTCATCCATGCCGTGCCGCAGGGGCAGTATCATCAGCCGTTGCCGACGGTATTTTTCTACCATGGTTATACCTCGTCGAAAGAAGTCTACGCCTACTTTGCCTACGCGTTAGCCAGGGTGGGATTTCGCGTGGTGCTGCCGGATGCCGATTTGCACGGCGAGCGTTTTGACGGCGATGAACAAAAGCGGTTGTCCCGCTTTTGGGAGATCCTGCGCAGCAATATCGATGAGTTACCGGCGTTGAAGACGGACTTTGAACGGCGCGGGCTGATTGCCGAAGGGCGCATCGGCGTCGCGGGCGCGTCCATGGGGGGGATGACGACGTTGGGAGGCTTTGCTCGTTATCCGTGGGTGAAAGCTGCGGCGAGCCTGATGGGAGCCGGTTATTACAGTTCCCTGGCGCAGACGCTGTTCCCACCGCTGGATGAGCAGGGTAAACCCTTAACGGCGAGCGGTTTTGATGCGCGCATTGCCGCGCTTGCGGATTATGGCCTGGAACGCCAGTTGGAAAAGATTGCCGATCGTCCGCTGCTGTTATGGCACGGCGAAGCGGACGATGTGGTCCCGGCGGCTGAAAGTCGACGCCTGGCAACCGAGCTTCGCCAGAGTGGTTGGGACCGGCAACTGACATTTTTGACTGAACCGGACGTTAAGCACCGCATCACGCCGTTAGCGCTTGACGCAACGGCCGAGTTCTTCGTGAAAACCTTATAAAAAAAGCCCCCTGCGGGCAGGGGGCTGACGACATTTTCACATTTTAATTTGCCGCTTTTGGGCGCGGCTTGCTTCCCTGGCACTGCATGCAGGCTTAACGATACAGTTCCGCGCTGACGTGAATGGTGCTGTTGTTTTCCGGTTCGTGCAGCGCAATGATCCGGTAGGCGGTCGCGCCGCGCTGATCGGCTATTTTGCTCACCTGGCTGCTGGCGTCATCCGGCGATACCACATTCTGGTTCAACGTGATGAATCCCACGCTCTGGCGTTGGTCAGCCTGATGCGAGGTGATTTCGGTAGCGGCCATGACGTTGGCGGAAAACAGTAAAGCAATGGCGGTGGCGATGGTAATGCGTTTCATAAGTGCCTCTCTTAACTGTTTGCTTCAACGGCCTGACAGCAGGTGCCAGTGCAGCAAAAAGTTATTTGTCTGTATTGAATAACCTCAAATCTTTTTCGTCGCGCTGTCTGCGGCGGATAACAACAATTTTAGACCTTCCGGCAGGATTAAAAAGGGGGGCTTTTTGATGTCATTATTCAAAAAAAATGAATTAATTTTGCGCATCAGTGATGATTTCATTGAAAGATTTTTTGAACTGATGGATCTGTGTACATAGGTTGTACAGATAGCAAATCGTGCTATTTACGCATCAGGCCCGCATTACCGATAATAAATACCCTTCTGTCCTTGAGTTTCCTAGCCTGCGCAAGTATGATTACGCGTCATTTTTTCAGCCGCACACACATACACGTTCCTTGCTTCCATGGGCCGCGGTTGACCCTGACAGGAGGCTGAATAATCCGTAAGGAGCAATTCGATGCGTCATTACGAAATCGTTTTTATGGTCCATCCTGACCAAAGCGAACAGGTTCCGGGCATGATCGAGCGTTACAGTGCTACCATCACTAACGCTGCTGGTCAGATTCACCGTCTGGAAGACTGGGGCCGCCGTCAACTGGCTTACCCGATCAACAAACTGCACAAAGCTCACTACGTTCTGCTGAACGTTGAAGCTCCGCAGGAAGCGATCGATGAGCTGGAAACTAACTTCCGCTTCAACGACGCCGTTATCCGTAGCATGGTTATGCGCGTTAAGCACGCGGTAACTGAAGCATCTCCGATGGTTAAAGCGAAAGACGAACGTCGTGGCGATCGCCGCGAAGACTTCGCTAACGAAACCGCAGATGATGCAGATGCTGGGGATTCTGAAGAGTAATTGCCGCCGTGACATCTAATCGTCTGGTTTTGTCGGGCACTGTGTGCAAGGCGCCGGTTCGAAAAGTGAGTCCTTCCGGGATCCCCCACTGCCAATTTGTGCTAGAGCACCGTTCGCAGCAAATGGAAGCCGGATTTAGCAGGCAAGCATGGTGCCGAATGCCCGTGGTTGTCAGCGGACAACAGTCACAAGCACTAACTCAAAGATTAACGGTCGGCAGTCAGATAACCGTGCAAGGCTTCGTAAGCTGCCATCAAGGGCGCAACGGGCTGAACAAACTGGTTCTGCATGCCGAGCAGATTGAATTGATAGATTCTGGAGACTAGCCTAATGGCACGTTATTTCCGTCGTCGCAAGTTCTGCCGTTTCACCGCGGAAGGCGTTCAAGAGATTGACTATAAAGACATCGCTACGCTGAAAAACTACATCACTGAAAGTGGTAAAATTGTCCCGAGCCGTATTACCGGTACTCGTGCAAAATATCAGCGCCAGCTGGCCCGTGCTATCAAGCGCGCGCGCTACCTGTCTTTGTTGCCGTACACTGATCGTCATCAGTAATCGGCCACTGTCCATTAACGACTTTGAGAGGATAAGGTAATGCAAGTTATTCTGCTTGATAAAGTAGCAAACCTGGGCAGCCTGGGTGATCAAGTTAACGTTAAAGCGGGCTACGCCCGTAACTTCCTGGTACCACAGGGCAAAGCTGTTCCTGCTACCAAGAAAAACGTAGAGTTCTTCGAAGCACGCCGTGCTGAACTGGAAGCCAAACTGGCTGACGTTCTGGCTGCTGCTGAAGCTCGCGCAACCAAGATCAACGAACTGGGTTCAGTCACCATCGCGTCTAAATCAGGCGACGAAGGTAAACTGTTCGGCTCTATCGGCACCCGCGACATCGCTGACGCAGTTACTGCGGCAGGCGTTGAAGTTGCCAAGAGCGAAGTTCGTCTGCCGAACGGCGTTCTGCGTACCACTGGTGAACACGAAGTTCACTTCCAGGTACACAGCGACGTGTTCGCACAGCTGAATGTAGTTGTGGTTGCAGAAGCTTAATCGCTCCTGCCAGCCAAGTTAAAACGCCAGCCTCGTGCTGGCGTTTTGCTTTTCTGCGTCCGGTAAAACGCGCTACCCTGCTATCACAGCTTGAATGAGGAGCAGCGGAAATGGCGGAGATTATCTTGCAGCGCGTTTACGATTTTACCGGCCCTGCACCGGAGTACTGTTATCTGATCGATCGCTTGTGGCCGCGAGGCATCAGCAAGGAACGATTGCAGGGCGTGCAGTGGTTAAAGCAGGTCGCGCCGGATAACGCGCTGCGGCAGTGGTTTCATCAACATCTTGACCAGTGGGACGAGTTCGAAAGCCACTATCGCTTGCAACTGGCTCAAAACGACGCCTGGCAGCCATTGGTGGCTTTACTAACACAGGGGCAACCCTTGACCTTACTTTATGGCAGTAAAGACACACAGCACAACCATGGCATCGTGCTGCGCGACTTTCTGTTAAGGCAGTTAGCGGATTAACGCTCGCGGCGATAGCCGCCGTCGGCCTGGCGGCGGAATAACACCTGACTGTTGTCAGCGGTGGTGACAGATAGCGCGGTGATCACGCCGTTGGTATCACGTTCGATACGCACTTCCTGGCCGGCCTTCATGTTGCTGAGCGGCTTATCGTTACCTTCCACCTGCGCCATGGCGAAAACTTCGTTCACCGGCAGGTTGTTGTCACGGAAAAGCTGCGCCAGCGTCTGGCCCGGTTGGATCTGGTAGCGTTGCCAGTTGCCCGCCGGTTCCGGCTCTACAGCGTGCTGCTGCTGAGTGCCGTTTTGCAATTCGGCCTGCAAGGGAACGCTGTTTTCCTGCTGGGTGACAGGGAATGGCTGTTTTTCCGATGAATACGGCCACAGCAGTGCCAGCAGCAGGATGATGCCGAAAATCAGGGTCCAGCGACGATGAAAATAAGGCAGTGGCTCCATCCAACCGAAGCCGTCCGGCAGGTGCCAGATCTTCAGCAGTAACGCTTTGATGTTTTGCCCCTTACCGCTTTCCGGTGGTTGTTCTGATTCCGGGTCTTCTACCGACGCTGGCGCGGAGCCGGGCTTCAGGCGCTGACTGAAGTTCAGCCAGGTACGCAACAACGGCTGGTAGATACGGGTGGTCTTCCTTCTCCTGGGCGAGATTCTGCCCATGGTAACCTCTCTTCAACGGCGTAAAATTATCACGGTACAAAAGGGTGTACCGCCGACCCGATGCCCTGTTTTCAGTATAGTCCGCTAACTGATTGAAGTGAAAGGCAGCAGCAAACCTATACCTGTTGCGGCAGGCGATTCGCCTGGGCGCGCGGGAGCGGGTGTTAACTGAGGGTTATTGTTTCTTTTTCTACGACAAAAGTCATCATTCTCCACACAAGATTTTACCCGGCATTGCGGCGCTGTTATGCTGCGCTTTCGACTTTTTACAGACTAAAGGAAAACCCCATGACAACCCCTTCTTTTGACAGCGTTGAAGCGCAGGCGAGCTACGGGATTGGTTTACAGGTCGGCCAGCAGCTGCAAGAGTCCGGTCTGGAAGGTTTACAACCGGAAGCTTTGCTGGCAGGTTTGCGTGACGCGCTGGAAGGGAATGCCCCGGCGGTTCCGGTAGACGTGGTGCACCGTGCGCTGCGCGAAATCCACGAACGTGCGGATGCCGTGCGTCGTGAGCGTCAACAGGCGATGGCCGTTGAAGGCCAGAAATTCCTGGAAGACAACGCCAAACGCGACGAAGTTACGCTGACCGAATCCGGTCTGCAGTTCTCCGTGCTGGAGCAGGGCAACGGCCCAATCCCGTCCCGTCAGGATCGCGTGCGTGTGCATTACACTGGCCGTCTGATTAACGGCGACGTGTTCGACAGCTCCGTAGAGCGCGGTCAACCGGCAGAATTCCCGGTTAGCGGCGTGATCCCTGGCTGGATTGAAGCGCTGACCCTGATGCCGGTCGGTTCCAAATGGCAGCTGTATATTCCACACGATCTGGCCTACGGCGAGCGTGGTGCCGGCGCATCCATCCCGCCATTCAGCGCGCTGGTGTTCGACGTCGAACTGCTGGAAATTCTGTAATTCTCTAACAGATTTCTCTGGGCGCCTTGATGGCGCCCTTGTTTTATGCGCCGTTCAGCGCGCGGGGGAACAACAGGTTGTTCTCCAGATTGATGTGTTCCATCAGGTCATCAATAAACTCGTCGATACCACCATACAGCGCCTGCCAGGTATTGCAGGCACCTTCCGGTGGCGTCACGTTGTGGGTGAGGAACTTCACCACTTCCAGCTGTTCGCCCGCTTCGTCATGCTCATGTTCCATTACCGAGATCGGCCCAGCCGCCTGCCGGCCCATACCCTGCTTGATCATCGGGAACAGGATCTGTTCCTCTTTCATCATGTGATTTTCCAGATCCAGCCGGATCAGGTTCAGCTGTTTCGCCAGACCGCGTGGACAGGTGGCTTTGTCGGCATGAACCCGTTCGACTTTTTCCGCCATCAGTACCAGCTCGGCCAGCTGCTCGCGGTGCCGCTGATGGAAGCGTGGCAGAATATAATCAATCAGTTCACCGAGCGGTGCAGTACGCCAGTCATGGCTTGCTGCCGGTCTGGCGGCGAGGGCGGCCAATTCGCTTTCAAGCTGCTCGAGATCCAGTCCTTTACGCTCGGCCGCGCGTTGCAGCGTTTGTTTTCCGCCACAGCAGAAATCCAAATCGTTCAGGCGGAACAGGCGTGATGCCCGGGGAATAGCGATGGCGAGAGCGCCGAGGGATTGATTACGGTAATCCATGAGAGTGCCTCTTTAAATGAAAAATCTATAACATGCATTTTAAATGCAATTTAAAGGGCGCGCCAGCGAGAAAAAGGAGTAGATGGCCGGGGGGAACGCTGTACCTCCCGGCCTGCAGCTTATTTGCTACTTAAATCAATCTTATAAACTGCGAACCCGATGTTATCCGTGCCTTCGGATTTCATTGGATACTGGGCATGTGCCTTGATAAATGCTGTCGCTTTCTCGCTTGGCGAGGTTTCAAAGCGAATATCCAGCGGTTGCGGGCTGCTGAAGGTCGCCAGGCGCCAATTGTTATCCACCTGTGGCCGGACTGCGCCATGCTGCTTGGTTTCAGCGCTGATATAGGCCGCCAACACTGAACGGTTCTCGTCCGGCGAAGCGAAGGCAATATGCTGATCGCCAGTGCCGGCGAACTTGCCACCGTAAGCGCGATAGTTATTGGTCGCCACCAGGAAGGTGGCTTTAGGATCAATTGGCTTGCCTTTGAACGTCAGCTGCTTGATACGTTCCGCCTTGTCGTTGATCAACTGGCATTCGCCGTCGTAACGCGCAGGTTGGCTGACGTCGATTTGGTAATTTACCCCATCAATCACGTCGAAGTTATAGGTGCGGAAGCCATCCCAGTTGATCAGGCCCTGCGGTTGGCTGCTGTTGACGTCGATTTGATTGAACTGCCCGGCGGAGCACTCCAGCCACTCCTTCACCTCTTTGCCACTGGCTTTTACTACCACCAGGGTGTTGGGGTAGAGGTAGAGATCCGAAGCGTTACGGAAGGTGAGCTGGCCTTTTTCCACTTCGACGAAGCTGGCCGGATCGTTTTTGCGGCCGCCGACCTTGAACGGCGCTGCCGCTGACAGCACCGGCAAATCGGCCAGATCCGGGTCGCCCTGAATGTAGTGTTCCACATAGGCTTTCTGCGCGTTATTTACGATTTGTACCGTTGGGTCATCCTGCACCAGCGCCAGGTAGCTGTACATGTTGTCATCAGCTTTGCCGACCGGCTTACTGACAAAATCGCGCGTGCCCTTATGATCTTCCGCCAGGACTTTCACCAGCTTGGTGTCTTCTGCCGCCAGCGATTTCTTGTTCTCTTTGTCGTAGATTGGCCGTGCTTCCGCTTTGGCGGAAGCTACTTTCCAACTGCCAGAGTCGTTGTTCAACTGCAGATCGACAACGCCGAGGTGGTCGCCCCACTGGCCGGGCATGACCGCAGGTATGCCGTTCAGCGTGCCTTGGGCAATGTCAGCGCCTTTGATATTGGCGAAGTCTTTGCTCGGGAATACGGCGTGAGCATGGCCGAACATGATGGCGTCAATGCCCGGAACCTGGCTAAGGTAGTACACCGAATTCTCTGCCATCGCCTTGTACGGCTCGCTGGACAGGCCGGAGTGCGGGATCGCCACGATCAGATCGGCCCCCTGTTTACGCATTTCCGGCACGTAGCGTTTGGCGGTTTCGGTGATGTCGTTGACCTTAACCTTGCCTTGCAGATTGGCCTTATCCCACACCAGAATTTGCGGTGGCACAAAACCGATATAGCCGATGCGTAAACTATGTTCCTTGCCGTCACGGTCTTTTACCGGCGTATCGACGATAATGTAAGGAGTGAACAGCGGTTTCTGCGTTTTAGCGTCGATCACGTTAGCATTGATATACGGGAACTTGGCACCGCTGATGGCGGTTTTCAGGTAATCGAGGCCGTAGTTGAATTCGTGGTTGCCGATATTGCCGACCACATAATTCAGGGTGTTCATGGCCTTATAGACAGGATGAATATCGCCGGGCTTCAGGCCCTTGGCCGCCATATAGTCACCGAGCGGGCTGCCCTGAATGATGTCGCCGTTATCCACCAGTACGCTATTGGTGGCCTGCTGGCGAGCCTGTTCAATCAGGCTGGCGGTGCGCACCAGACCGAACTTGTCGGTCGGTTTATCCTTGTAGTAATCGAAGTCCATCATGTTGCTGTGCAGGTCGGTGGTTTCCAGCACGCGCAGATCGACCGTTGCCGCCTGCGCTGAGGCGCAAACCAGCACAGCGAGGACAGACAACGTCAGCGGACGCTTCATCATTTTTGGCTTTCTCCATTCTATTTTTCGAGTTTTATCGCAGAGGGGCATGTAATTAACATTGGTTGTCTCACCAAACTGTGAAGTGTGGCAGAAAATCGGCCAAGGTATCGGAGGAAATGTCACAGTTGTGACGGCAAAGACTCGAGTCATTACCGAAGGTTAAATCGTTATGATGGATATTCGATGCAAAAAAAACTAGGCTGCTAGCAATGAGAAAGGGGAAATGGCCCACGGAACTGTCTATCTGAGGTGAATGATGTTAGAAAAAATTTGCCAACTGTCCCGCGAGGCGGGCGCGGCCATCATGGCGGTGTACAACGGTGAACAACCGCTTGATGTTACACAAAAAAAAGATGACTCCCCGGTGACGGCGGCCGATCTGGCGGCGCACCACATTATCCAGCGCGGCCTGGCGGCGTTAACGCCGGACATCCCCTTGCTGTCGGAAGAAGATCCACCGACCTGGGAAGTGCGGCAGAATTGGACGCGCTACTGGCTGGTCGATCCGCTGGACGGCACCAAAGAGTTCCTGAATCGCAACGGTGAGTTCACGGTAAATATCGCGTTGATTGAAGACGGGCAGGCGGTAATGGGGGTGGTTTACGCCCCGGCGATCGACGTGCTGTATCTGGCCGAGCGCGGTAAAGCCTGGAAAGAAGAAAAGGGCCACCGGCAGGAGATTGGCGTCAGCAATGCCCATCCGCCATTGGTGGTGGTCAGCCGTTCGCACAGCGACGAAGAGCTGAAGGACTACCTGAAACAGCTGGGCGAACACCAGACCGTTTCCGTCGGTTCTTCGCTGAAATTCTGCCTGGTGGCGGAAGGTAAAGCGCAGCTCTACCCGCGCTTTGGGCCCACCAATATCTGGGATACCGCCGCCGGTCATGCCGTGGCCGTGGCAGCCGGGGCACAGATCCACGACTGGCAGGGCAGACCTCTGCTCTATACGCCGCGTGAATCCTTCCTAAACCCCGGCTTCAGGGTTTCGCTGTTCTAAATCAGTTCGCCAGCAGCTGGTGCAGTTGGGTCATGACCTGCTGCACCTCTTCTGGCGTCAGGGCGCCGTCTTTGGCGAACTGGATCCTGCCTTGCTTATCCAACACCACAATGGCCGACCCTTTCGGCTGCAAATCCCAGGCCTTGCGCACGTTGCCGTTGCTGTCGACCACAAACTGCGACCAGGGGAACTCTTTCTTGCTGTCTTCAATGCTGTTGCGAACAAACACCGCGGTGCCGAGTATCGCGTCGTCGGTATTCACTATTGTCGTCGTTTGGTAACGATCGTGCGGTAGTTTAGCTTTCTTAATCGCTTCGATCAGCGGATCGTTCATCGCCTTGGCGGAGCTACGGCCGGCAATATGCTGTATGACTCGCACTTTCCCACTGAGTTGCGCGCTATTCCAGTTTTGATAGCTAAACTTATCATTAGCGTAATTCAACTCTCCCTTATCGCTGACGCCGACCGGCGCGACGCGTTGCTGGAGTTGGAAGTTGTGCGCAGAGGCTAAAAAGGGGGCAAGCAGTAGGGAAACAATAAGCAGGTGACTTTTTTTCATGCCTTCTCCTTGGAAGGGGAACGGTGCCGACAGCACCCGACAGCCTAAAGCATAGGTGGTGATCGGAGGTCTGTCCTGTTAGCTGGATCGCAGTTTCCTCTTCTGGCCGGTAATACCTGTATTTTGAAGGGATATACTGAAAAAGTTATATATTATCATATACAATTCTGTCAAAAAGTGTAAATCCAGTGAAGATATCCGTGCAGAAGTGAACATTATCGTCTTTACTAGGTCTACTACATGGCAATCAAGTTGCGTTCTTACTTTAGAGGCTGCCACCTTGGCGGCTCGCTGAGCGCATGGACCAAACGGAGGAGAGTAATAGAATGAGAATCTTCCAGCGTTATAATCCGTTGAAAGTGGCGAAGTACGTAAAAACCCTGTTTCGTGGCCGGCTGTATATCAAAGATGTAGGCGCGTTCGAATTCGACGAAGGGAAAATCCTGTTACCGAAAATTCGTGACCGGCGCCACTTCAGCGTGATGTCAGAGGTAAACCGTCAGGTGTTGTTACTGCAAACTGAGATGGGTTGATGCGCGGTTAGTATCCTGCTACTGAAGTACCCTGCAAAAGCTCCAATAATTGCGGCCCCGATGGGGCCGCTGACGTTTCTACAGTCCGGATCAGGCAGGGGCGTTGTCTTCTGGCGCCTTCGGCAGTACCGCCGCCGGTTTGTCGCTCAGTTTGGTTACCAACAACTGGTCAATCTTGTAGCTGTCGATGTCCACCACTTCAAACTTGTAGCCGGCGTATTTCACGAAGTCGGTGCGTTTTGGGATCTTGCGCAGCATGTACATCATAAAGCCGCCGATGGTTTCGTAGTTGCCCGCCTGCGGGAACTCATCAATGTGCAGAACGCGCATCACATCGTCGATTGGCGTACCACCCTCAATCAGCCATGAGCTTTCATCGCGTGCGACGATCTGCTCTTCCTGGCCTTGACCGACCAGATCGCCCATCAGGGTAGTCATTACGTCATTCAACGTGATGATGCCCACGACCAGTGCATATTCATTGAGAATAACGGCAAAGTCTTCGCCGGCCGTCTTAAAGCTTTCCAGCGCTTCGGACAGCGTCAGGGTATCCGGTACGATCAGCGCAGCGCGGATTTGCACACCGCTGCTCAGCACCAGGCTTTGATTGCCCAGCACGCGGTTCAGCAAGTCTTTGGAGTCAACGTAGCCGACCACCTGATCGATATTGCCGTCGCATACCAGGAACTTGGAGTGCGGATGGGTCGAGACTTTCTCGATAATGCTTTCTTCGGTTTCACGCAGATCGAAGTAAACCACGCTTTCGCGCGAGGTCATCGACGAAGGTACGGTGCGTGACTCCAGTTCGAACACGTTTTCGATCAGCTCATGTTCCTGCTTGCGCAGCACGCCAGCCAGGGCACCGGCTTCCACTACCGCATAGATGTCGTCGGAAGTGATGTCGTCCTTGCGCACCATCGGCAGTTTGAACAGGCGGAAGATCAGGTTTGCCATGCCGTTGAAGAACCACACCAGCGGCCGGAAGATCATGATCGAGAAACGCATCGGGTTGATGATCCGGACGGCGACCGTCTCTGGTGCAATCATACCGATGCGCTTCGGGGTCAAATCTGCGAACAGGATGAACAGGCTGGTCACCAGGACGAACGAGCAGATAAAGCTGACTTGCTCCGCCATCTCCGGGGACAAAAAGCGATCGAACAACACCTGGAAGCTAGGGGAGAAGGCAGCATCGCCGACGATACCACCGAGAATGGCTACGGCGTTCAGGCCAATCTGCACCACGGTAAAGAACAGCCCCGGGGTTTCTTGTAGTTTAAGGACTTTGGCGGCATTGACGTTACCTTCGTCAGCCATCAGTTTCAGTTTAATCTTGCGTGACGCGGCCAGAGAAATTTCCGACAGTGAGAAAAACGCACTCACTGCGATCAGAAAAAGAATCAGTAAAATACTGTTTAACATAATCTATCCATACGTGCCGACGGGATGACGGCGCTCTTGAGGAAGGGTAGTACATTGTAAAAAAAGTAGTGATAACAACCAGAAAGGAGGCTATCAGGCCGCAGATGCGGCCCGCATAGTATAGCAGCAGCCCTACAGGGGCCGCCAGCGGTTAAAAAATTACCGCTGACCAAGGGTTTAGCCCTGGGGTGGCAAACAAACGCCGATGCCGCCCAGGCCGCAGTAGCCTTCAGGATTCTTGTACAGATACTGCTGATGGTCATCCTCGGCATAGTAAAACGGCAGCGCCGGCACCACTTCGGTGGTGATGGTGCGTTGGTCACCCGCCTCGTTCATGGCCTGCTGGAAACGCTTCAGACTGCTTTCGGCTGCGGTCTGCTGTTCCGGCGTCAGCGTATAAATTGCTGAGCGATACTGAGTGCCGACGTCGCCACCCTGACGCATGCCCTGCGCCGGATCGTGGTTCTCCCAGAACACCTGCAGCAGCTGCTTATAGCTGATGATTTTCGGATCGAATACCACCCGCACCACTTCAGTATGACCGGTCTGGCCGCTGCACACTTCGCGGTAGGTTGGGTTTGGCGTAAAACCGCCGCTGTAGCCTGCCGCCGTGCTGTATACGCCCTGCTGCTGCCAGAACAGGCGCTCCACACCCCAGAAGCATCCCATGGCGAAGATAGCCACTTCCATGCCTTCCGGCACCTGGGTCATTGAATGGTGAGTGACCACGTTGAGCGTGGCAACCGGCATGGGCGTCGTGCGGCCAGGCAGCGCGTTCGCCTTGTCGACGGTTTGTGTTTTATCAAAAAATGGCACCACGGTTGACTCCTGTTGTCACAGTAAGAATTGACCTAAGACACGGCAGTTCGGTTGTATCTAACCGCAACTTTGCCCACAATAAGCTACATATTCAGATTATGAATCAGATTAACGCAGTATTTAGAGCGCCAAAAGCTAAGAATGCGCCAGTTTACTGCGGCAGTAAAATCGTAATATGTCGCGTCTGGAATAAGGCTGAAAGGGCTGCCGTCTTGATAGCGCGGAGTATGCCCTGGCACCAGAGTGCGTGTTATAACAGGAAAGTAAAATAAATTAAGGAGAACGCGTGCCACGATACCGTGCCCTGTGCTTTTTGTGTGCGCTGCTCGCGACGCCTGCGGCGTTTTCGGCGAATGTGCGGCTGCAGGTTGAAGGACTTAGCGGGGAACTGGAAAAAAACGTCCGGGTACGCCTGTCTTCCATCACTCCGGAAGAGGTCGGTACTGATGGCCGTTTCCGCGCACGCGTGGATGAAGCTGTTCGTCAGGGGCTGAGAGCGCTTGGCTATTATCAGCCTACCATCGAATTTACGTTGGACGATCGCCCAGGGCTGGCGCGGCCAGTGCTGCACGCCAAGGTCAATCCGGGTGAACCGGTGCGCATTGCCGGGGCCAATATCGCGCTGGAAGGCGGTGCGAAAACCGATGAAGACTATCTGTCGTTGGTCAAAAAAGGCAAACCGACGATAGGTGAGATCCTTAATCACGGTAAATACGACAGTTTTAAAGGTTCACTGACCGGCCTGGCGCTGCGCAAAGGCTATTTCGATGCCGATATGACCAAAAGCCAGCTCGGCGTGGCGGAGGATCTGCATAAGGCCTATTGGGACATCGACTTCGACAGCGGGCAGCGTTACCGCTTCGGCCAGGTGAAGTTTACCGGTTCGCAAATTCGTGAAGACTATCTGCAAAATCTGGTGCCCTTTCATCAGGGGGATTATTACACTTCGGAAGACCTGGCCGAACTGAACCGCCGTTTGTCCGCCACTAACTGGTTTAACTCGGTGGTGGTCTCCCCTGATTTCAAAGATGCCAAAGAGAACAAGATTTTGCCGCTAGATGCGTTGGTGTCACCACGCACTCGCAACACCATCGAAACCGGTGTCGGTTACTCCACCGACGTTGGCCCCCGCGTTAAAGGCACCTGGAAGAAGCCCTGGCTTAACGATCGCGGCCACAGTCTGGAAACCAGCGCCAGTATTTCGGCCCCCGAGCAGCAGCTCGATCTGACCTATAAGATCCCGTTGCTGAAGAATCCGCTGGAGCAGTATTACCTGCTGCAGGGCGGGCTCAAGAACGTCGATCTCAACGATACCAAGTCCGTAACCTCCAAAGTGGTGGCCTCGCGTAACTGGGATCTCTCCAGCGGCTGGCAGCGGGCTATTAACCTGACCTGGCGCTGGGATAACTTTACCCAGGGTAACGTCAGCAATACCACCATGCTGCTTTACCCTGGCGTCAGCCTCAACCGTACCCGCTCGCGCGGAGGTCTGATGCCGACCTGGGGCGATAGCCAACGCTACTCCATCGACGTTTCCGACACCACCTGGGGATCAGGCGTGGACTTCGCGCTGATGCAGGCGCAGAACGTCTGGATCCGCACCCTGGCCGATAAGCACCGGTTCGTGGCGCGCGGGCAGGTGGGGTGGATCGAAACGAACGACTTCGACAAAGTGCCGCCAGACCTGCGATTCTTTGCCGGTGGCGATCGCAGCATCCGTGGCTATAAGTACAAAGACATTTCCCCCCGCAACGATGACGGCAAGTTGACCGGTGCCTCCAAAATGCTGACTGGCTCGCTGGAATATCAATACAACGTGACCGGTAAATGGTGGGGGGCGATGTTCGTCGATTCCGGTGAAGCGGTGAACGATATCAAGCAGAGCAACTTCAAAACTGGCGCCGGTGTAGGTGTACGCTGGCAGTCGCCGGTAGGGCCAGTGAAGCTGGATATCGCCGCGCCCGTGGGGGACAAGGACACCCACGGGATGCAGTTCTACATCGGTTTGGGGCCTGAACTATGAGCCTGATAAAAAAGATTTGCTTTGGTTTCCTGATTGTCTTGCTGTTGCTGGTCGGGGCGGTGGCGTACTTGCTCGGTACCACCAGTGGTTTGCATATGACCCTCAACGCTGCCGCTCGATGGGTGCCGGGGTTGGATATTGCCAGCGTGAGCGGTGGCTGGCGTGATCTGACGCTAAAAGGCGTGAAGTATCAGATGCCGGGCGTCACGGTGAATGCCGGACAATTCCATCTGTCACTCGATCTGGCCTGCTTTAAAAACAGTTCGCTGTGCGTCAATGCGCTGACCGCGCAGGACGTCGACGTGGTGGTGAAAACCAAAGAAATGACGCCGTCTGCGCCGGTGGAAGAGACCAGCGAGCCGACCACTAATCTGAGCACGCCGTACCCTATTACCTTGCGTATGCTGACGCTGAATAACGTTAAGGTCAGCGTAGACGACACGGCAATCTCTCTTGGTGAATTCCGTACCGGAGCGCAGTGGCAAGAGCGTGCGTTGACCTTGCTGCCTACCAAAATCAGCGGCCTGTTGATTGCACTGCCGAAAACCCCGCAGAACCCGTTGCCGGAGGCGATACAGCCGGCTGTCGAGGTCGCGAAAAAAGTGGGTGAACAGGTCGACAAGGCGGCGAAACCGGCACCGGTGCCGGAAGAGAAGCCACTGGGCGAAACGTTGAAAGAGCTGTTCGCCAAGCCGCTGCTGCCGGATCTGCCGGAAATCCGCCTGCCGTTGGACATCACGGTTAAGGAGATCAGCGGGGAACAATTGCGCTTGACCGGTGATACCGAGGTGTTGATTACCAGCCTGTTGCTGCAGGCCAGCACCCAGGATCAGCATATCAAGCTGGACAATTTCGATGTGAAATCCCCGCAGGGCACGTTGTCTGCGCAGGGGCAGGCGACGCTGACCGGCAGTTGGCCGGTGGAAATGGTGGCTAACAGCACGCTGAATATCGAGCCGCTGAAAGGGGAAAAGGTCAAACTGAACGTCGGCGGTGGGCTGCGCGAAGAACTTAAAGTGGCGCTGAACCTCTCCGGACCGGTCGGTGCGCAGCTTGATGTACAGACCCAATTGGCCGAAGTGGGTTTACCGCTGGCACTGACGCTGCAAAGCAAACAGCTGAAATGGCCGCTGAGCGGCGAAGCTCAGTATCAGGTCAACGATTTCCGCCTGCGTTTCAATGGCAAGGCGACTGATTATGCCTTGTCGACCCGGGCCAATATCAAGGGGCAGGATCTCCCGCCGGCGGTGCTGACGCTGGACGGTAAAGGTAACGTCGAACAGTTCAAACTGGATCGCCTGCGTTTGGCGGCCTTGCAGGGCAATACCGATCTGACGGCGCTGGTGGACTGGAGCAAGGCCATCAGTTGGAATTCACAGCTGACGCTGAGCGGCATCAATACCGCCAAGCAGTGGCCGGAATGGCCGGCGAAGTTGGACGGTAAAATCACTACGCGTGGCAGCCTGCACGGCGGCAGTTGGCAATTGCAGGTGCCGGTGCTGCAGCTCGATGGTAACGTGAAGCAAAACAAAGTCACTGCACGTGGCACGCTTAGCGGCAATGCTGCCGGTCAGTGGAAAATCCCGGGCATCGATCTGACGCTGGGACGCAACCAACTGAACGTTAAGGGCCAACTGGACGAGAAAAGCTGGAACCTGGATGCGAATATTGACGCGCCACGTCTGGACGGCGCTCTGCCAGGGCTGGGCGGTACGGCGAAAGGCTTGCTGAAACTGCGGGGCAACCTGCAAGCGCCTCAGTTGCTGGCCGACCTGACCGCTTCCGGCCTGCAGTGGCAGGCGCTGCGCATCAACCGGGTGAAGATTGACGGCGACGTGCGTTCCAGCGATCAGATCCAGGGTCAGTTGGCGGTACGCGTTGAGCAACTTAAGCAGGATGCGCTGGATATCAGCCTGTTGACATTGGATGCCAAAGGCAGTGAGAAGCAGCATCAGCTGCAATTGAAAATTGACGGCAAGCCGGTATCCGGTCAGTTGGCGCTGCAGGGCAGTTTCGATCGCCAACAGCAGCGCTGGCGCGGCAATCTGAACAATACCCGTTTCGATACCCCGGTGGGCGAATGGCGCTTAACTCGCGCCATTGCGCTGGATTACCTGAATACCGCGCAGAAAATCAGCGTTGGGCCGCACTGTTGGCAGAACCCGAACGCCGAACTGTGCGTACCCAAGACCATCGAAGCAGGCCCGAGTGGCCAGGCCAGCGTGGTGTTGAACCGCTTTGATCTGGCGATGATAAAACCTTTCCTCGGTCCGGAGACCGCTTTGAGCGGCGTGTTCACCGGGCGGGCGGACGTAAGCTGGAAACCGGGCGGTGCGCTGCCGGACGCAAAAGTTTCCCTGGTGGGTAACGGCGTGAAGGTGGTTCAGCAAGTGCAGGGCAACGCGTTGCCGATCGCCTTTGATCGGCTGAACCTTAATGCCGGCCTGTCCAACGGTCGTGCGCAGGCCGACTGGTTGATCAAGTTGACCAATAATGGCCAATTTGACGGTAACGTACAGGTTGCCGATCCGCAGGTACGACGCATTATCAGCGGCAACGTCAATATCACCAATATCTCGCTGGCGATGATCAATCCGGCGTTGATGAAGGGGGAGAAGGCCGCGGGCATGCTGAATGCCAATCTGCGCCTGGGGGGCAGTGCGCAGAAGCCTCTGGTTTATGGCCGGATGGCGTTGGATAAGGTTGATATAGATGGTCACTGGATGCCGTTTGATATGACGGACGGCCGCCTGGTGATGAACTTTGACGGCATGACCTCGACCATGGAAGGGCTGGTCAGCACCACGCGCGGACAGCTTAACCTGTCGGGCGATGCTGACTGGCGCGACATCAACGCCTGGCGCGCACGTATCGCCGCCAAGGGCGATAAGCTGCGGGTGACGGTGCCGCCGATGATCCGCATCGACGTTTCACCCGATCTGGTGTTTGAAGCCACGCCGCAGCTGTTCTCGCTCAATGGTTCGGTCGATATTCCGTGGGCGCGCATTACGGTGCAGGAGTTGCCGGAAAGTGCGGTGGGCGTCTCTTCCGACGAAGTGATGCTGGACGACCAACTGAAACCGATACAGCCGAAAACCGCAGGGATCCCGATCAACAGCAACCTGATGATCCACGTGGGTAACGATGTGCGGCTGGATGCCTTTGGCTTAAAAGCCCGCTTGAAGGGCGATCTGAAAGTAGTGCAGGACAAGAATGGCCTGGGCCTGAACGGCCAGATTGACATCCCTTCCGGTCGCTTCCATGCTTATGGTCAGGATTTGATCGTCCGCAAGGGCCAACTGATGTTCTCAGGGCCGCCGGATCAGCCGCTGCTTAATATTGAAGCCATCCGTAATCCTGAATCGACCGAAGACGACGTCACCGCTGGGGTACGCGTTACCGGGTTGGCGGATGCACCCAAGCTGGAAGTGTTCTCGGATCCGGCCAAATCTCAGCAGGAAGCGCTGTCTTATCTGCTGCGCGGGCAGGGATTGGGCAGTTCCGGCGCCGATGGTAACGCAATGACCTCAATGTTAATTGGGATGGGGGTTGCACAAAGTGGTCAACTTGTGGGTAAAATCGGCGAGGCGTTTGGCGTAAGCAATTTGGCCCTGGATACTCAGGGTGTCGGCGACAGTTCCCAGGTTGTCGTGAGCGGTTATGTTCTCCCAGGCTTACAAGTAAAATATGGGGTGGGTATTTTCGACTCGCTGGCTACGTTGACGTTGCGTTACCGCCTGATGCCTAAATTGTATCTGGAAGCGGTGTCTGGTCTCGACCAGGCATTAGATTTGCTCTATCAGTTTGAGTTTTAGCGATGCGAATAATTGTCTACGGCAGTTTACGACGCAAACAGGGAAACAGCCATTGGATGACCAACGCCCAATGGCTCGGCGAGCATGAGCTCGAAGGCTATCAGATTTATAATCTGGGCCATTACCCGGCGGCGATCCCTGGAGAGGGCACGGTACATTGTGAAGTGTACCGCATCAACTCATCGATTTTGGCTGAGCTGGACGAACTGAAAAGCAACACCAAGGACTATAAGCGCGAGCTGATTCAGACGCCTTATGGGAGTGCGTGGATCTACCTGTATAAACACAGTGTGGACGGTTACCCGCGAATTAACAGCGGCGACTGGCTGAAGCGTCTCGACGAAAAGTAAAAAAAAACACCGCTCACTGAGCGGTGTTTTTTTATCGGACGGCGGGCAAGAATTACTTCTTGGCGGCACGCTCGAAAGAAGCAACGATTTCAGCTTTGGCAGCGGCAGCATCTGCCCAGCCTTCCACTTTCACCCATTTGCCTTTTTCCAGATCTTTGTAGTGCTCGAAGAAGTGAGCGATCTGGGCGCGCAGCAGTTCCGGCAGGTCGTTCACGTCTTTGATGTGATCGTACTCTTTGGTCAGCTTGCTGTGAGGTACGGCAACCAGTTTCGCATCTTCGCCGGCTTCGTCGGACATCTTCAACACGCCAACCGGACGGCAGCGGATCACAGAACCAGGCTGCAGTGGGTATGGGGTTGGCACCAGCACGTCAACCGGGTCACCGTCCAGAGACAGGGTGTGGTTGATGTAACCGTAGTTGCACGGGTAGAACATCGCGGTGGACATGAAACGGTCAACGAACAGCGCACCGGTGTCCTTGTCGATTTCATATTTGATCGGATCGGCGTTTGCCGGGATTTCGATAACAACGTAGATGTCTTCCGGCAGGTCTTTGCCAGCAGGGACCAGGTTCAAGCTCATGTCGGTTTCCTTTAATCAAACCAGAAATGGAGTGGCGGCTATTATAGCGGACTCTTTTGCGATTTCCTGCCCTTTTCATCATCCCCGCCCCGGCGCAGAGCCATCCATCGAATTTCCAGATAAATCCTCCCACGGCGTTAAGTTTTCTCGAGGGTTGCCGATAACTTCATCAAATAATAATGAGTCGGCGAAGTCTGGCTCCGCGTTTTACCTCCTCTACGTAAGATCTCACTATTTCTGAAGCCGGGAAGAACTCATGCTAAAAAAGATTACGGTCAAGGCCGGGCTGATTGCCCTGTTGAGCCTGATGACGCTGCTGTTGATTATGGTCAGCACGATTGGCGTCAACGCGATTAACGAAGGATCGCGCTCGTTACACACCCTGAATCAAATCCTGGGGGAAGAGTTGGGGTCGCTGGCCAGCAGTTCCAACCTGACGCTGCGCGCCAGAACCGCTGCCTCATTGGCGGTACGCCAACGGGAAATCGGCCAGATTGAGGTTTCAGATGCTACGGTGGGCCGTATCTATGACTACCTTGCGCAATCGAAGCAGGAAATGGCGCGTTTTGTCAGCGTCGGCACTGTTACCGAACGTGGACGCGAGCTGTCCGGTCGTTTGCAAAATAGCTACCGCGCCTATCTGGAACAGGGCGTTGGGCCGATGGCCGATGCCATCAAGGCCGGCAAAGTTGATGATTACTACGACATTCAGGAAACAAAAATTTCCGCGTTGAGCATCGCTTTTGAAAAGGACCTCAGCGACTTCCGCAGCTTCGCCATGAAGATTGGCCAGCAGCGGGTGAATGAAGCGGAAAGCAATGCCAGCACTAAAATTACGCTGATCGTGATTGCCGGCCTGCTCAGCATTTTGCTGGCACTACTGGCCTGGTTTGCGCTGCGGGTGATTATCCTGCGTCCGCTCGATGAGTCAATTGCCCAGTTGGAACATATCGCCAGCGGCGACCTGACGCACCGTATCACCGGCGAAGGCGAGACCGAAATGGGCCGTCTGGTGCGTGCGATGCAGCGGATGCAGCAGGCCTTGGTCAGTTCGGTCAGCAAGGTGCGCGATGCCAGCAGCCAAATCGATACCGGTTCACGCGAACTGGCTGCCGGCAACCTGCACCTGGCGCAGCGTACCGAAGAATCAGCCGCTTCTCTGGAAGAAACCGCCGCCAGCATGGAACAGCTGACCTCGACGGTGAAGATGAACGCCGAGAACTGCGAACAGGCGAATCAACTGGCGCTGAGCGTATCCGATATTGCCAACCAAGGCAGTGAAGTGGTCAGTCAGGTCATGGACAAGATGCAGGCGATCACCGACAGCTCACGCCGCATTGCCGATATCATCAGCGTGATGGACGGCATTGCCTTCCAGACCAACATTCTGGCGTTGAATGCGGCGGTGGAAGCGGCACGTGCCGGTGAACAAGGGCGTGGTTTTGCCGTGGTGGCCGGTGAGGTTCGCAGCCTGGCTCAGCGCAGCGCGCAGTCGGCGAAAGAGATCAAAGGGTTGATTGAAGCGTCGCAGAATCGGGTACAGGAAGGCGAACAAATGGCCGGTTCGGCGGCGAAAACCATGAACGGCATTACCGGTGAAGTGGGCCGGGTGACGGCGCTGATGCGGGAAATTTCTGCGGCTACGCGTGAGCAAAGCAGCGGTATTGAGCAGGTAAACCTGGCGGTGGCGCAGATGGATCAGGTGGCGCAACAGAATGCGGCCTTGGTCGAAGAGTCGGCGGCGGCGACGCGCTCGCTGGAGGATCAGGCGCAGTTGCTGGCGCAGAGCATGGCGGCGTTCAAATTATAATGCCGGGGACGGCAAGCCGTCCCCCACATCGAACTCGTTATTCGTCCGGGTTCTCAGCGATAAAGCGCTCTGCGTCTTCCACCATGGATTTGGTGCCGACGAAGAACGGTGCGCGCTGGTGCAGTTTCACCGGGGTAATGTCCAGAATACGGTTTTTACCGTCGCTGGCTTTACCGCCGGCCTGTTCCGCCAGGAACGCCATCGGGTTGCATTCATACAGCAGGCGCAGCTTGCCTTGCGGGTGGCTGGCGGTGCTTGGATAAATGTAGATGCCGCCTTTCAGCAGGTTGCGATGGAAGTCGGCAACCAGTGAACCGATGTAGCGTGAGGTATAAGGGCGTTGCGTAGCTTCGTCCTGTTCCTGACAATATTTGATGTATTTCTTCACGCCGCGCGGGAACTTGATGTAGTTACCTTCGTTGATGGAATACATATTGCCGCTGGCCGGGAAGCGGACTTTCTCATGGGAGAGGCAGAACACGCCCAGAGAAGGATCGTAGGTAAAGGCATGCACGCCATAACCGGTGGTGTACACCAGCATGGTGGATGAACCGTAAACCACGTAGCCTGCGGCGACCTGTGCGCTGCCTGGCTGCAGGAAGTCTTCTTCGGTCACTGGCGTACCGACCGGGGTAATGCGACGATAGATAGAGAAAATCGTACCGACCGAGACGTTGACATCGATGTTGGACGAACCGTCCAACGGATCCATCAGCACCACATACTTGGCATTTTCAGCCCGCTCGCCGTCGAATATCACGATTTCATCTTCTTCTTCAGAAGCGATACCCGCAACTTCACCGCGCGCTTTCAATGCTGCTTTCAGCTTTTCATTCGCGTACAGGTCCAGTTTCATCTGAACTTCGCCCTGTACATTGGAAACGCCGCTGGTGCCCAGAATATCCACCAGACCCGCTTTGTTGATATCGCGGTGGATGATTTTGGCGCCCAGTTTAATTGCAGAAAGTAGCGCAGTCAGCTCGCCGGTGGCGTGTGAGAAGTCGTGCTGTTTCTCGACGATAAATTCGCCTAACGTTTTCATGACACAATCCCTGAATCTACGGATGGGTAGCGGTTTGTTAACAAACCGCCAACGTATTCGCGAGCAGTGTAGCCCAAAGATGAACGCTATTCATAGGCAAATCCATTTCTTCTGGACGATTCTGAGCGTTAGAATGAGTCAACATTCGACGTACTCTATGAGAAAACTATGCGCATTCACATTCTTGGGATCTGTGGCACCTTTATGGGCGGGCTGGCGGTGCTGGCTCGTTCGCTAGGGCATGAGGTGACCGGCTCTGACGCTAATGTCTATCCGCCGATGAGCACGCTGCTGGAGAAGGAAGGGATCGACCTGATCCAGGGCTACGATCCTGCTCAATTGGATCCGGCGCCGGATCTGGTGATCATCGGTAACGCCATGACGCGGGGTAATCCTTGCGTTGAAGCGGTACTGGAACAGGGGATCCCTTACGTTTCCGGCCCGCAGTGGCTGCACGATTATGTGCTGCGCGATCGCTGGGTGCTGGCCGTGGCCGGCACGCACGGCAAGACCACTACCGCCGGTATGGCCACCTGGATCCTGGAAGCCTGCGGCTATCAACCGGGCTTTGTTATCGGTGGCGTTCCGGGCAACTTTGACGTTTCCGCGCGTCTGGGCGGTAGCCCGTTCTTTGTGATCGAAGCCGATGAGTATGACTGCGCCTTCTTCGACAAGCGTTCCAAGTTTGTACATTACAGCCCGCGTACGCTGATCATGAATAACCTGGAGTTCGATCACGCTGATATCTTCGACGATCTGAAAGCGATCCAGAAACAGTTCCACCATCTGGTGCGTCTGGTGCCGGGCAAGGGCAAGATCATTTTGCCTGATAACGACAACCACCTGAAACAGGTGATGGCGATGGGCTGTTGGAGTGAGCAAGAGCTGGTCGGGGAAGAGGGCGCATGGCGCGCTCAAAAATTAACGCCGGACGCCAGCCATTATGCGGTGTTCCTCGACGGCGAACAGGTGGGCGAAGTGAAGTGGTCGCTGGTGGGTGAACACAACATGCACAACGGTTTGATGGCCATTGCCGCCACGCGCCACGTTGGTGTGCTGCCAGCCGATGCCTGTCGCGCGCTCGGTGAGTTTATCAATGCTCGCCGCCGTCTGGAACTGCGCGGTGAAGCTCATGGCGTTACGGTGTATGACGATTTTGCCCATCACCCAACGGCGATCCTGGCGACCTTGGCCGCATTGCGCGGCAAGGTTGGCGGTACCGCGCGCATTTTGGCTGTGCTCGAGCCGCGCTCCAACACCATGAAAATGGGGATCAGCAAGAATGATTTAGCACCGTCTCTGGGCCGTGCCGATGAGGTCTTCCTGTTCCAACCGCACCATATTCCCTGGCAGGTGGCGGAAGTCGCGGAAGCCTGTGTACAGCCGGCCCACTGGAGCGCCGATCTCGACACGCTGGTGGACATGATCGTGAAAACGGCCCAGCCTGGCGACCACATTTTGGTGATGAGTAACGGCGGCTTCGGTGGGATCCATGACCGTCTGCTGGAGGCATTGGCCCACAAGTCAGAACCTAAAGTGACTTATTGATCGTCGATTCAGTGTGACTGAAGCAAAACTTAAAGGCCGCTTGCGGCCTTTTCTTTTGCCCATAAAAAAGCCCTCGCGAGCGAGGGCAACGGGGTTCGTCGGATAGGACGACGAAGTTTCTTCAAGGAATCAGTGCTTACGATAGAACTCGGCAGTGGCAGTGACGAGGGTAATCAGTTCGGTAAGCAGGGCTCCCTGAATTGTTATTTGTAGATTTCGGCTGTCGCGTGCCAATTGCCGTTTTCGTAGGCTTCGATCACGCGGTAGGCTTTAGCGCCTTGTTTATCGGCTTTGTCAGACAGGGCCTGGCGAATATCGGAAGGCGCGCCGGTGACGCCGCTGACGGTGATGGTACCGGCAGACTGGAGCGTATTGGCCTGGTCGTTAGTGATTAACGTCGCGGCGGAAGCGCCGAACGAAACGACAGACAGCAGGCTAAGTGCAGCGAGAGTGGTTTTCATGTTCATGATAGTGCGTCCTGTTGTGATAACCGCCTGGAAGGGCTTTTGCAGCGTTTTTGTACTTGAAGGCTGTTATCAGTGGTGCTCGGTACCAGAGTTATATTGCCCGTTGCCGGGTAACGCCTTGTACTTATTTGTAAATTTCTGCTGTCGCGTGGAAGTTACCTTCGTTGCGTGCTTCGATTACACGGTAAGCGGTCGCCCCTTTGGCATCGGCTTTTTCAGACAGTGCCTGACGGATATCTGAAGGTGCACCGGCAACGCCGCTGACGGTAATGGTGCCTGCAGATTGCATTTTTGCAGCCTGGTTTGCATCAACAGATTGTGCTGCAAATGCGCCGAAAGAAAGCATGGAGAGAACGCTCATAGTTGCGATGGTAGATTTAATTTTCATGATTTGACCTTTTCGTATTCTTTTATCAGTTCCAGTGAACTGTGATTTACGTCACGGAAATGAGTATACATCTAGTAACGCCAAAAATTAATAGTTCGCTAACAGTTTCTAGTGAAACTTTATTATGATGATCCTTATCTTTTATAACCAGATGGAATAAAAAGTGGTTATAAAACGATCTTTTGATGTTAAATTTATGTAATTTCAATAGGGTAAGTGCTTTTGACCAAAAGTGCGGAAGAACACAGTAGCTATCACTGGCTGAGCAGTAATGTCATTGAAATATGCTGTGATGAGAAAGAAACCTGGCGTTAAACGTGGTAGGGCTAGAGGGGAAAGTTAGGATAGGGTTAAAGAAACGCTAACAAAACGCAACAGCTCGCCGCATTTTGTTAGCGTTATGCATCACAGCTCCTGTTCGAACAGGGTCAGGATGGCTTCGTACAGCTGGCGCGCGGTAAAGCTGCTGGCTGGGGTAACGAAAATGGTATCGTCACCGGCGATGGTGCCGAGAATACCTTCGGATTTGCCCAGAGAATCCAGCAGGCGAGCAATGAGCTGCGCGGCGCCGGGGCTGGTGTGGATCACCACAACCGCATCGTTGTGATCGACATCCAGCACCAGATTCTTCAGCGGGCTGGTGGTGGTCGGCACGCCGAGTTCGGCGGGAAGGCAATACACCATTTCCATTTTGGCATTGCGCGTACGCACCGCGCCGAACTTGGTCAGCATGCGCGATACTTTGGATTGGTTGATGTTTTCGAAGCCTTCTTCTTGCAGCGCCAAAACAATCTCGCCTTGAGAACTGAATTTTTCTTCTTTCAATAACGCTTTAAACGCCTTGATCAGATCTTCCTGCTTTGCGGGATTACGCATTTTGCACCGTGGAATGTTGACAATAGAAGTGATGATTATGCATATAAATGAATTTTTATGCAATCAAAGGACGCCCGGAAAAAATAACAATGCCCGGGCAACGAGGAAAGGGCAGCATTTTAACAAAATCCGTACCCCATGAATATGCCCTTTCGGTGACCGAAAATGCCGCCCACGGTGGTAAAGAAAATGTTATTAAAATGATGTTGTTCTGATGTTGTGTAAGGGTGTAATGTAACCGCCGGTTAACTTGCTCGTGAATAACCTCGCAGTATTTTTGATTAGTGTGCGCTATGCCCTTAATGCGTAAGCTATTTAATCTAAAATGAGCGCGACATCGGCTGTTTTATTGCGCCAGTTCTCAAACAGACTGTTAAGAGATTGTTTTTAAAGGTGTAATAATTTAAGGTCCGTAACCAACATATTCACGGCGCTTTATATATTTAAGATAATAAAGGAGTATAGGATGAAAGTTGCAGTTCTCGGTGCTGCTGGCGGTATCGGCCAGGCCCTCGCCCTTCTACTCAAAACCCAGCTTCCTTCAGGTTCTGAACTCTCTCTCTACGACATTGCCCCCGTTACCCCAGGCGTTGCCGTCGATTTAAGCCACATCCCAACCGCAGTGAAAATCAAAGGCTTCAGTGGCGAAGACGCTACTCCAGCTCTGCACGGTGCAGACGTGGTGCTGATTTCTGCAGGCGTTGCGCGTAAACCAGGTATGGATCGTTCAGATCTGTTCAACGTGAATGCAGGCATCGTGCGTAATCTGATCCAGCAAGTGGCAACCACCTGCCCGAAAGCCTGCATCGGCATTATCACCAACCCGGTCAACACCACCGTGGCTATCGCGGCAGAAGTGCTGAAGAAAGCCGGTGTTTATGACAAGAACAAACTGTTCGGCGTGACTTCGCTGGATATCATCCGTTCCAACACCTTTGTGGCTGAGCTGAAAGGCAAAAAACCTGAAGAGCTGAACGTACCGGTGATCGGCGGACACTCTGGCGTGACCATTTTGCCGCTGCTGTCGCAGATCCCTGGCGTGAGCTTTACCGATCAGGAAGTGGCCGATCTGACCAAACGTATCCAAAATGCGGGTACCGAAGTGGTTGAAGCCAAAGCCGGCGGCGGGTCTGCAACCCTGTCTATGGGCCAGGCGGCGGCGCGTTTCGGCCTGTCTCTGGTTCGTGCGCTGCAAGGCGAAAAAGGCGTGGTGGAATGTGCTTATGTGGAAGGCGACGGCAAATACGCTCGCTTCTTCGCGCAACCGCTGGTGCTGGGTAAGAATGGCGTTGAAGAACGCAAAGACATCGGCACTCTGAGCGCGTTCGAACAGAAAGCGCTGGAAGACATGCTGGATGTTCTGCACAAAGATATCGAACTGGGCGAAAAGTTTATCAATAACTGATCATCCAGCAGTGCATGAGTATGCATAGGCCGCCGGACAACGTACCGGCGGTTTTTTTATGCCCGCAGCTAGGACCGAATACGGGCTTTTCGATCCAGTAAGTTATTGGTATGGGGATCGAAATAGCGGCTCGGCCAGATTTCTGCAGGGTGTATATCGAGCGTTTCGGCAATCAGCCATTCTCCTTTTGGCCAGGGACGCGACAGTGCGTTTGCCAGCGTTGATGAGCTAAGTCCTGCCTTGCGCGACACCGCCGCCAGTGTCGTTCCCTTCTTACGTAAAGCCGCAATGATATCCGCCGGATGCCAATCCTTATTCCTTGAGTTCATGTTTGCATTCCTTTTTTGATTAGCGAAAGTTCTGTTAGTGGTATAACTAACAGGTCAAGATTAATCGTTTGAACAACATGAAACGCTTATACGGAAACTAGGATACCACTAAATTTCTTAAAAAATATCCAATAAATTTCCTAAAAAAGATCTTCGCCTACTTTTGCCCAGAGAACATGGCCATGAAAAAAGAGTGGTTTGCCGCCAAGGAATTGACCGGCGTGGCAGGGTTACCTTCCTCACCACAGGGAATAAACTTGATGGCGCGTCGTGAAGGCTGGATCAGCCGCCGGCGCAAAGGCGTACAGGGAAAGGCGCTGGAGTATCACATTGACAGTTTGCCGACCGGTACGCGCAATTTACTGATCTTGAAAGAGGAACCGGCGCTGTATGAAGTTGAACGCAAGGATCCGCTGACGGTGTGGATTGAGTATTACTACCACCTGACGGAGAGAGAACGCGAAAAGATGTTGGCTTTCCTGATGCGAGAAGGGATTGGTGGCCTACTGGCGCGTGTCTTTCCGGGGAAATGAACAGACCCGCATCGCGGGTCTGTGGAAACTGCAGGGCGTTTATTATTTCTTAAAAATCGCGTTGAACTGCAAGATGGGCTAATCCTTCCAGCGCGGCACGGTGGGCAGACTCCGGTAGCACCTGCAGTGCGGCAATCGCCTTGTCGGCCTCTTCCTCAGCGCGTTGGCGGGTATATTCCAGCGAGCCGCATTGCTCCATGGCCTGTAAAACCGGCTCCAGCAAATGACGACCGTTGCCCTGTTCAATCGCGCCGCGGATCATGGCTTTCTGCTCGCCTTCACTATTATGCATGGCATGCAGCAAGGGCAGCGTCGGTTTGCCCTCGTTAAGATCGTCACCGGTATTTTTACCCAGGGTGCTGCCGTCGGCGCTGTAATCGAGCAGGTCGTCGATCAGCTGGAAGGCGGTGCCAAGATAGCGGCCGTAATCCTGCAGCGCTTTTTCTTCTGCCTCGCTGGCGTCCGAAAGGATCGCCGAAGATTGTGCTGCCGCTTCGAACAGGCGTGCGGTTTTGCTGTAGATCACCCGCATGTAGCTTTCTTCGGTAATGTTCGGATCGTTCACGTTCATTAACTGCAGCACTTCACCTTCGGCAATCACATTGACCGCCTCGGACATCAGCGCCAATACACGGAGCGATTCCAGGCTGGTCATCATCTGGAAAGCACGCGTATAGATGAAGTCGCCAACCAATACGCTGGCGGCATTGCCGAAGGCAGCATTGGCAGTGGCCTTGCCGCGACGCATATCGGATTCATCCACCACATCATCATGCAGCAGGGTTGCGGTATGAATGAATTCGATCAGCGCAGCGACGGTAATGTGTTTATCACCCTGATAATGCAATGCCCGCGCCGCCAGAACGGCGATCATCGGGCGGATGCGTTTACCGCCACCACTGATAATGTAATAGCCAAGCTGATTGATGAGCGTGACATCGGAATTCAGCTGTTCGAGAATTGTTGCGTTCACGGCCGCCATATCTTGCGCGGTTAACTCGGTAATTTGCTCTAGGTTCATTGTATTTTTTTCAGCTGTGTTTCTCTTCACCGCGTTGAGATCGCTGCTCACATCGGTACATGGCGGTAACTGTCCTACTGATTGTACTTGAAAAACGCCTCAGATAAACGCCATGAAAGAAACTGTGCTTTTTTTCTTCTTTTTTCTACTTCTGGTCTTATTCTGCTCTTGTCATATGCTGGATTATTGCGTAGAATTCGCGCCCTATTGTGAATATTTATAGCGCGCTCTGTACTGAACAGTTGGGCACGCGGAAAGCGGAGTTTTATATGTACGCGGTTTTCCAAAGTGGTGGTAAACAACACCGAGTAAGCGAAGGTCAAACCGTTCGCTTGGAAAAGCTGGACATCGCAACTGGTGAAGCTGTTGAGTTTGACCAGATTCTGATGATTGCTAATGGCGAAGATATCAAAATCGGCGTTCCTTTCGTCGATGGCGGTAAGATCAAAGCTGAAGTAGTTGCTCACGGTCGTGGCGAGAAAATTAAGATTGTTAAGTTTCGTCGTCGTAAGCACCATCGTAAGCAGCAGGGCCACCGTCAGTGGTTCACTGACGTTAAAATCACCGGCATCAGCGCTTAAGTTAGGGGAGCAGATTAATGGCACACAAAAAGGCTGGCGGCTCGACTCGTAACGGTCGCGATTCAGAAGCTAAACGTCTGGGCGTTAAACGCTTTGGCGGCGAAGCAGTACTGGCAGGCAGCATCATCGTTCGTCAGCGCGGCACTAAATTCCACGCTGGTACCAACGTGGGTTGCGGCAAAGACCACACTCTGTTTGCTTTGAAAGACGGTAAAGTCAAATTCGAAGTTAAAGGCCCGAGCAATCGTAAATTCATCAGCATCGAAGCTGAATAATTTTTCGAGCCTTACGAAATAGATGTAAGCCCCGCAACTCGTTGCGGGGCTTTTTACATTTATGGGCTGCTTGTGCATCGGCCCGTCAGCGCTGGCAAAAGGTAAGATGGAAACGAAACAGCAGGTCGGAATTGGCATTTTCCTAGCGGTAACTACGGCAGTTTGCTGGGGTGCATTGCCGATTGCGATGAAAGAAGTGCTGGTAGTGATGGAGCCGTTTACCGTCGTTTGGTATCGATTTACCATCGCGGCGCTGGGGCTGGGGATCATTTTGGCCGTGCGCGGCAGATTGCCGCCGGTGACCATGTTCCGTCAACCACGCTGGCTGCTGATTTTGGCCATCGCCACCGCGGGCCTGCTGGGGAATTTTATCTTCTTCAGCTCTTCGTTGCAGTACCTTAGCCCGACCGCATCGCAGGTCATCGGCCAGCTGTCGCCGGTCGGTATGATGTTTGCCAGCGTGCTGGTTTTAAAAGAGCGGATGCGCATCACCCAGGTGATTGGCGCACTGATGCTGATTTGCGGGCTGCTGTTGTTCTTCAATGTCAGCCTGATTGAGATTTTCACCCGCCTGACGGATTACACCCTGGGGGTGCTGTTGGGCGTGTGTGCGGCGATGGTCTGGGTGACTTATGGCGTGGCGCAGAAAGTGTTGCTACGTCGATTAGCCTCGCCGCAAATTCTGGTAATGTTGTACACTTTATGTGCGATCGCGCTATTCCCTCTGGCCAAGCCTGAGGTGATTTTCCAGCTCAGCGGCTGGCAATTAGCCTGTTTGCTGTTCTGTGGCGCCAACACGCTGATTGGCTATGGTGCACTGGCGGAAGCCATGGCGCGCTGGCAGGCGGCGCAGGTGAGTGCGTTAATCACGCTGACCCCGCTGTTTACCCTGCTGTTTTCAGATTTGTTGGCGCTGGCCTGGCCACACGTATTCGCCGCCCCGACATTGAATGTTGTCGGTTATGTCGGCGCTTTTGTCGTGGTAGCGGGCGCCATGTTTTCCGCAATTGGTCACCGTTGGTGGCCGCGACGGGCAGAAACCCGCCTGGTTGCTCCTTTGAAGCAGCCCGGTGAATGATTTACGGAGACGGTAAATGAAGTTTGTAGATGAAGCAGCGATTTTGGTCGTTGCAGGTGACGGTGGTAATGGTTGCGTCAGCTTCCGCCGCGAAAAGTATATCCCGAACGGCGGCCCTGATGGCGGTGACGGCGGCGATGGCGGCGACGTCTATCTGTTGGCGGACGAAAACCTCAACACGCTGATCGACTACCGCTTTGAGAAATCTTTCCGTGCTGAACGTGGCCAGAACGGCCAAAGCCGTGACTGTACCGGCAAGCGTGGCAAAGATATCACCATCAAGGTACCGGTCGGTACCCGCGTGCAGGATCAGGGCACCGGTGAGATCCTCGGTGACATGACTCGCCATGAACAACGTCTGATGGTGGCGAAGGGCGGTTGGCACGGTTTGGGCAACACCCGTTTTAAATCATCGGTTAACCGTGCGCCGCGCCAGAAAACGCTGGGCACCGCCGGTGAAGCACGTGACATCTTGCTGGAGCTGTTGCTGCTGGCCGATGTTGGCATGCTTGGCCTGCCAAACGCCGGCAAATCCACCTTCATTCGTGCAGTGTCCGCCGCTAAGCCGAAAGTGGCCGACTATCCATTTACCACTCTGGTCCCAAGCCTGGGTGTGGTACGTATGGATCACGAACAGAGCTTCGTTATTGCCGACATTCCTGGCTTGATCGAAGGGGCTTCCGACGGTGCCGGCCTGGGTATTCGCTTCCTGAAGCACCTGGAGCGTTGCCGCGTTCTGCTGCACCTGGTGGATATCGCACCTATCGATGAATCCGATCCGGTAGAAAACGCCAAAGTCATTATCAACGAGTTGAATCAATACAGCGAAAATCTGGCGCAGAAGCCACGCTGGCTGGTTTTCAACAAGGTTGACCTGATAGGTGAGGAAGAAGCCGCCGAGCGCGCCAAGGCGATTGCAGAAGGCATGGGCTGGGAAGGCAAGTACTACATGATCTCCGCGGTGAATCGCGAAGGCGTGAATGCGCTGTGCTGGGACGTGATGAAGTTCATCAACACCCAACCGAAAGCCATGGCTATCGAAGAAAGCGCACCGGAGAAAGTCGAGTTCATGTGGGATGATTACCACCGTGAACAGATCGCTGAAGTGGAAGCTGAAGCAGAAGACGATTGGGATGATGACTGGGACGAAGATGACGACGAAGGCGTCGAAATCATTTACCAGAAATAATCTTGCGAAGAAAAGGGCTCAGTTAAAAACTGGGCCCTTTTTTATTGGCATTATTTTTTCAGGACATTCTCAGGTAACCAGCATTGTGCATTCAGCCCGTGGGTATCCTGACGATTTTCCAGAGTCAGACGGCCCTGATGCAGTTGCACTATGCGGGTGACGATGTTCAGTCCCAGTCCGCTGCCGCCATAGCGCTGATCCATACGGCGGAATGCCTGAGTGAGCTCGCCTTCCATTTGTTCTTTGATTCCCGGACCTTCATCCGTCACCTGCAACTGATAGCCGGGTTTCTGCTGTGTCAGCTGCACCTGAATGCTGCTGCCTTCCGGGCTGTAGCGGTGAGCATTTTCTACCAGATTACGCAGCAGCAGGCGAAGCAGGACCGGATCGCCATGCATCGGGGCCGCCGTCGGGAGCTGCCATTGCAGTTTTTGTCTGCGCTGGCCGGTCAACTCCTCAAGTTCCTCTTGTAGCGGCAGGATCACGTCACTCACCCAATCGAAACGCTGATAGTGTCCGCTGGCAAAGTCTTGTCCGGCGCGTGCGAGCATCAGCAATTGTTCGACGGTATGCATCAGTTGATCGATGCGGGTGATCAACGGCTTACTTTGCGGGACCCCCTGTTTTTCCATTAACTCCAGGTGCAGTCGTATCCCCGCCAGTGGCGTACGTAACTCATGTGCGGCATCTGCGGTGAACAGTCGTTCTTGTTGAATGGTGTTATCCAACCGTGAGAACAGTTGGTTGAGTGTGGTGGTGACCGCCATAATTTCGAGGCTGTCTCCGCTGAGCGGCAGAGGCGTCAGGTTATCGGCGGAACGTTTCTCCAACCGTTGCTGCAGCTGATTGAGCGGGCGAATAATCCAGCTGATAGCCCAGAATGAGGCCAGCAGGGTGACGATCATCATGATCAGCGAAGGGGCGAGCAGTGAGGCTATCGCCTCGGCGATTTCCGTATCGACACGCTCGGTACGCACCTTGGCCGACAGGGTTTCATCCACCAGGAAACTGATTTGCTCCTGGCTTTCATGCCAGAGCCAAAAGGCGCTGATTAACTGGGTGACCAACAGGATCAGCGCCAGCATCAACAACAGACGACGGCGCATGCTGATCATGATGAGGATTCCAGACGATAGCCAATGCCACGAACGGTACGGATGCGGTCCTTGCCCAATTTACGACGCAGGTTATGGATATGCACTTCCAGCGTGTTGGAGCCTAAATCATCCTGCCAGGTATAAAGATCCTGCTGCAACAGCTCGCGATTAACCGTTTGACCGGCGCGCATCATCAGGCGGGAGAGGATGGCGAATTCTTTCGGCGTCACCTCCACCGGCTGCTGCTGAACATAAACCTGCTGGCTGGAGAGATTGAGCTGGAGATCGTCCAACTGAATAAGATTGTCGCTGTGGCCCTGATAGCGGCGGATCAGGGCGCGCACGCGCGCCTGTAGTTCAACTAACGCGAAGGGCTTGACCAGGTAATCGTCAGCACCGGCGTCCAGCCCGTCGACCCGGTCTTCCAGTGCGTCACGGGCGGTCAAAATCAGCACCGGCAGATCGACCTGCTGGCGGCGCCACTGCCGCAGCAGGCTGGCGCCATCCATGTCGGGCAAGCCCAGATCGAGGATAATCATGCTGTATTGGCTGGTGATGAGCAGAGCATTGGCCTCCGCTGCCGTGGCGGCGCAGTCACAGGCATAGCCTTCCCCGGCTAATGCCAGTGCCAACCCTTGTTGCAGTAGCTCATCGTCTTCCACAATCAGCAGTTTCATCATAACCCTCAGTTATTCTGATAAATATCCCGATACAGGCGGCTTTCGAAACGCACCAGTGGTGCTCGACGCTGCTTTTGATCTTCCGGTGGTACGGCATAGCCTGACAGATACTGTACGAAGGCAAAGCGTTGGCCGCTGGCGGTTGTAATAAATCCGGCCAGGGTATATACGCCCTGCAGCGCACCGGTTTTGGCGGACACCTTGCCGTCAACACCGGCTTCGTGCAGCCCGCCACGGTAGCGCAGCGTTCCGTCGTAACCGGACAGCGGCAGCATCGAAATAAAGTTCAGCTCGCTGTCATGCTGCGCAATGTATTGCAGCGCCTGCATCATGGTCGCCGGAGCCAGCAGGTTATGGCGTGAAAGGCCTGAGCCGTCTACCACGATGCTGTTGCCCAAATCCACGCCGGCCTTCTGACGCAGCACCTGACGCACGGCGTCAGCGCCGGCACGCCAGGTACCTGGAACGCCAAAACGTTCATGACCGATGGTCCGGAAGACGGTATCGGCAATCATGTTGTCCGATTTCTTCAGCATAATCTTCAGCAATTCGTGCAACGGTGCTGATTGAGTCTGGGCGATCACCGTGCCTTTCAGGCCCGGCTGCGTCTGGCGCTTCAGGTGTCCGTCGATCTGGATACCGGCCTGGGTCAGCTCATCTTTCAGGATCGCCCCGGCGTAGCTGGCACCATCCTGAATGGCGAAGGCCAGCGGCAGGGGATCGCTGCGTTGGGTCAGGCAACCGGTCAGGGTAAAGCGGTTCAATTCGCCCGGCACCACATCCAGCTCGCAGTATTGGGCATCCGCGGACCCTTTCGCCAACGTGCGAACCTGGCTAAACATATTGACCGGATAATAGGAGGCCACGCGAATAAAGGCCATATCGCCCGGATTGGGGGCGCTGTACAGCGACACCGAGAAACAGTTGCGGTCGACTATCGCCGCCGCCGGCGGTGCGCTGAAACACTGCGTCAGGTCGTTCCACGGCCAGCCGGGGGCTTTGTCATGGCTGGCGAATACCGAGGTATCGACCAGCACATCGCCGGTAATCTGGTGCACGCCCTGTTTTTTCAGGATCGCCACCATGTTGCGCAGGCTCTGGCGCTTAAAGGTCGGATCGCCGCCAAAGCGGGCAATCAGGTTGCCGCGAAGCACGCCGTCGCTGATGTCGCCCTGGCTCTCCAGCGTGGTGGTGAAGCGATAGTCTGGGCCGAGCTGCAACAAGGCAGCTAAAGCGGTCAGTACTTTTTGGGTACTGGCCGGCAACGCCATTTGCTGAGAGTGATAATCGATGGTCGGAGCGCTAGCGCCGATCTTCTGAACTACCAGGGCAAGGTTGGCCCCATCAGGCAAATATTGTGTGTAATCTTCAACCGGGGCCGCATTCGCATTCAGAACAAATGCGCAAGCCAATGCACTGACAATTCGTGAAAAACGCATAATCTCGGGATAACAGCTGGATAACGTGCCGTCATACTACGGTGCATTCAGGGAAAAAGTAAACGATGACCCTCAAGGAACTCTAGGCTAAAATGCGTATCAAAATGCAAAATCGATCCTGACTTGGGCAAGGGTTCCGAGTCAGGCTTCTTTTGTTTATCGCCTGGAGGCGGGGGGCACGTACCCACCGTTTTTTCATACGAACACGTCAGGATGACGGCTATTTGAACAGGAAAGATTTAGAGGTATTTATACTATGAAACAGATTCCGATGACCTTGTTTGGCGCTGAAAAACTGCGCGAAGAACTCGAATATTTGAAAGGCGTGCGCCGTCCGAAAATCATTGCGGACATCGCTGACGCCCGTGAACACGGCGATTTGAAAGAAAACGCAGAGTACCATGCGGCGCGTGAGCAGCAGGGATTCTGTGAAGGACGTATCCAGGAAATTGAAGCCAAACTGTCGAACGCGCAGGTGATCGATATCACCAAGATGCCAAACAATGGCCGCGTGATTTTTGGCGCTACCGTATCGGTGCTGAACCTGGATAGCGAAGAAGAAGTGACCTACCGTATCGTTGGCGACGACGAAGCTGATTTCAAGAAAAATCTGATTTCTGTGAATTCGCCTATGGCACGTGGCCTGATCGGCAAAGAACAAGATGATGTGGTTGTGATAAAAACCCCGGGTGGCGATGTCGATTATGAGATCTTGAAGGTTGAATATCTCTGATTACCTTCCAATCGTGCAGAAAATCGCCAGGGTTTTGTAAAGAAAGGAAAAAGGCCGCGTGCGGCCTTTTATCTGAATCAGGTGCATGGCACCTTTTCGTTAACCCAATGCTTATTAACGCGGTAGACTGATCTTGCGCTCTTTAGACGGGCGGTAAAGAATAAGCGTACTGCCGATGACTTGCACATTGCAGGCACCCGTTTCACGCACGATAGCGTCGGCGATCAGGGTTTTGGTTTCGCGATCTTCAGCAGCGATTTTTACCTTGATCAGCTCATGATGCTCCAGAGCCTGTTCAATTTCAGCCAGCACCCCTTCGGTGAGACCGTTATTACCCAGCATGACAACCGGTTTTAACGGATGCGCCAGGCCTTTCAGGTGCTGTTTTTGTTTATTATTCAGATTCATTGTCTTTTTTGCTTAAGTTGGGATTGAAAACGGTACATTCTACCGCCATCTCATGTATATCACCAAATCGGTCTTCATCGGTGTGAGTCTACATGAGCTGCGAACCTGACATTAAGACTCTTTTTATGATAGTTGGAAAACGAGATGGCTAATAAAAAGCGTTCTGCTAGCTCCAGTCGCTGGTTACAAGAACACTTTAGCGATAAATATGTGCAACAGGCGCAGAAAAAAGGGCTACGTTCGCGCGCCTGGTTTAAACTTGATGAAATACAGCAGAGTGACAAACTGTTTAAACCTGGCATGACCGTAGTAGATTTAGGTGCGGCGCCGGGTGGTTGGTCGCAGTATGTCGTGACCCAGATTGGCGGTTCCGGCCGCATCATCGCCTGTGATATTTTGCCAATGGATCCTATCGTTGGCGTCGATTTCCTTCAGGGCGATTTTCGTGATGAACTGGTGCTCAAGGCTCTGTTGGAACGTGTAGGTGAAAGTAAGGTTCAGGTGGTCATGTCTGACATGGCCCCGAATATGAGTGGCACTCCGGCCGTCGATATTCCAAGATCGATGTATCTGGTGGAATTAGCACTGGGAATGTGTCGTGATGTCCTCGCACCAGGCGGAAGTTTCCTGGTGAAGGTGTTCCAGGGAGATGGCTTTGACGAGTACCTACGGGAAATTCGCTCCCTGTTTACGAAGGTTAAGATTCGTAAGCCAGACGCTTCCCGCGCACGTTCGCGCGAAGTGTACATTGTAGCGACAGGGCGCAAGCTGTAGTACCCTAACGCTGTTTGTTAACACAGTTGTAATATGAGGTTAATCCCTTGAGTGACATGGCGAAAAACCTAATTCTCTGGTTAGTCATCGCGGTAGTGTTGATGTCTGTATTCCAGAGCTTTGGGCCCAGCGAGTCGAATGGCCGTAGGGTGGATTACTCTACCTTCATGTCCGAACTGACCCAAGATCAGGTTCGCGAAGCGCGAATCAATGGACGTGAAATTAACGTTACCAAGAAAGACAGTAACAAATACACGACCTACATCCCTGTCAACGATCCTAAGTTGCTGGATACGTTGTTGACCAAGAATGTGAAAGTGGTTGGTGAACCGCCTGAAGAGCCGAGTTTGCTGGCTTCTATCTTTATTTCATGGTTCCCGATGCTGTTGCTGATCGGGGTCTGGATCTTCTTCATGCGTCAAATGCAGGGCGGCGGCGGCAAGGGCGCGATGTCCTTCGGCAAGAGCAAGGCCCGCATGCTGACGGAAGACCAGATCAAAACCACTTTTGCTGACGTTGCTGGCTGTGACGAAGCGAAAGACGAAGTAAGCGAATTGGTGGAATACCTGCGCGAGCCGAGCCGTTTCCAGAAGCTGGGCGGCAAGATCCCGAAAGGCGTGCTGATGGTTGGCCCGCCGGGGACAGGTAAAACCCTGCTGGCGAAAGCTATCGCCGGTGAGGCGAAAGTGCCGTTCTTCACCATTTCCGGTTCTGACTTCGTGGAAATGTTTGTGGGTGTCGGTGCTTCCCGTGTGCGTGACATGTTCGAGCAGGCGAAGAAAGCGGCACCGTGCATCATCTTTATCGATGAAATCGACGCTGTCGGTCGCCAGCGTGGTGCCGGCCTGGGCGGCGGTCATGACGAACGTGAGCAGACGCTGAACCAGATGCTGGTTGAGATGGACGGCTTTGAAGGCAACGAAGGTATCATCGTTATCGCTGCGACTAACCGTCCAGACGTGCTTGACCCGGCATTGCTGCGTCCAGGCCGTTTCGACCGCCAGGTTGTGGTGGGCTTGCCGGACGTGCGTGGCCGTGAGCAGATCCTGAAAGTGCATTCGCGCCGCGTGCCACTAGCACCCGATGTTGATGCATCTGTACTGGCTCGTGGTACGCCTGGCTTCTCCGGTGCTGACCTGGCCAACCTGGTTAACGAAGCTGCACTGTTTGCCGCACGTGGCAACAAACGTGTTGTGTCGATGGTTGAGTTTGAAAAAGCCAAAGACAAGATCATGATGGGTGCAGAACGTCGCTCCATGGTGATGACCGAAGCGCAGAAAGAGTCGACCGCGTATCACGAAGCTGGCCACGCCATTATTGGTCGCCTGGTTCCTGAGCACGATCCGGTGCATAAGGTCACGATTATCCCTCGTGGCCGTGCGTTGGGTGTGACCTTCTTCCTGCCGGAAGGGGATGCGATCAGCGCCAGCCGTCAGAAGCTGGAAAGCCAAATTTCTACTCTGTACGGCGGTCGTCTGGCTGAAGAGATCATTTACGGACCGGAAAAAGTCTCTACCGGTGCCTCGAACGACATTAAAGTGGCGACCTCGATTGCCCGCAACATGGTGACCCAATGGGGCTTCTCCGAGAAGCTGGGGCCATTGCTGTATGCGGAAGAAGAGGGCGAAGTGTTCCTGGGCCGTTCCGTGGCCAAGGCGAAACACATGTCGGACGAAACCGCGCGCATTATCGACCAGGAAGTTAAATCCCTGATTGAACGTAACTATGTGCGAGCGCGTTCGCTGTTGATGGAAAACATGGACATCCTGCATTCAATGAAGGACGCCCTGATGAAGTACGAAACCATCGACGCGCCGCAGATTGACGATCTGATGAACCGTAAAGACGTGCGTCCGCCAGCGGGTTGGGACGATGTGGGCAAGGGCAGCAATTCCGACAACGGTGGCACACCAAAAGCCCCGACGCCGGTTGATGAACCGCGCACACCAAACCCAGGCAATACCATGTCTGAACAGCTAGACAAGTAACTTTGGCTGTGTAATAACATCGAACCCCGGCATGCCGGGGTTTTTTATTGCCCGGCGGGCAGTGAACCAGGCAACAGTAAGGTGGATTAGCAATGCAGTTAACCGTGCGAGACATGACTCTCGATCTTTCCCATCCGCGGGTGATGGGGATCCTCAACGTGACCCCGGATTCTTTTTCTGACGGCGGCCAACACAACCAGCTTAATCAGGCTTTACTGCACGCGCATGCGCTGATTTCGGCCGGTGCGACCATGATTGATGTGGGCGGCGAGTCGACAAGACCGGGAGCGGCTGAGGTCAGCGAAGACGAAGAGATCGCGCGCGTAGTCCCCGTCGTTGAAGCCATTGCCCGGCGTTTTGAAGTTTTTATCTCGGTAGATACTTCGAAAGCGGGGGTGATCCGCGAGTCGGCTCAGGCCGGTGCGCACCTAATCAACGACGTTCGCTCATTGCAGGAGCCGGGCGCATTGGCCGCTGCGGCGGAAAGCGGGTTGCCAGTGTGCCTGATGCACATGCAGGGTGAGCCACGAACCATGCAGCAGGCACCGCACTACGACGATCTTATTGGCGATGTGAACGCCTTTTTTCAGCATCATATCGAACGCTGTAATGCCGCCGGTATTACAAATCAGAAATTGCTGCTCGACCCCGGGTTCGGTTTCGGTAAGAATTTAGCGCACAATTATCAGCTTCTGGCCAGATTGTCTGAGTTTCATCACTTCGGCCTGCCGCTTTTGGTGGGAATGTCGCGTAAGTCGATGATTGGGCAACTGCTGAGTGTCCCCCCTGATCAGCGGGTTATCGGCAGCGTAGCCTGCGCGGTTATCGCCGCCATGCAGGGAGCGCAGATTGTCAGAGTGCATGACGTTAAAGAAACCGTCGAGGCGATGCGTGTCGTCGAGGCAACCATTTCAGCTAAGGGATGATAGAGACATGAGCGAGCGCAAATATTTTGGTACCGACGGCATTCGTGGCAAGGTCGGTGATAGCCCTATTACCCCAGATTTCGTTCTGAAGCTGGGCTGGGCGGCGGGCAAGGTGCTGGCACGCCACGGTTCTCGTAAAATTATTATCGGCAAAGATACCCGTATCTCAGGTTACATGCTTGAGTCTGCATTGGAAGCCGGTCTTGCCGCGGCGGGGCTGTCTGCTTCCTTCACGGGGCCAATGCCGACGCCGGCGGTAGCCTATTTGACGCGTACCTTCCGTGCGGAAGCCGGTATTGTGATCTCGGCTTCTCATAATCCTTTTTACGACAACGGCATTAAATTCTTCTCCATTGATGGCGCGAAGCTGCCGGATCATGTGGAAGAAGCCATTGAAGCTGAAATGGAAAAACCGCTGACCTGCGTAGAATCTTCCGAACTGGGTAAAGCGAGCCGGATCATTGATGCCGCCGGCCGTTACATCGAATTCTGTAAAGGCACCTTCCCGAGCGAACTGAGCCTGAAAGGCCTGAAAATTGTGGTGGACTGCGCCAACGGCGCGACCTATCACATTGCGCCGAGCGTGCTGCGTGAACTGGGTGCCACGGTGATTGCCATCGGCGTTGAACCGGATGGCATGAACATCAATGAAAAATGCGGTGCAACAGACGTTCGCCAACTGCAAGAGCGCGTGCTGCAGGAGAAAGCGCACGTCGGTCTGGCATTTGACGGTGACGGTGACAGGGTGATGATGGTTGATCACCTTGGCCACAAGGTCGACGGCGACCAGATCCTTTATATCATCGCCCGCGAAGGGTTGCGTCAGGGCCAATTGCGCGGTGGCGCGGTAGGCACGCTGATGAGCAACATGGGGCTCGAACTGGCACTTAAGCAGTTGGGCATTCCCTTTGCTCGCGCCAAAGTCGGTGACCGCTACGTACTTGAGAAGCTGCAGGAACTGGGGTGGCGCATTGGTGCGGAGAACTCCGGCCATGTAATCCTGCTGGATAAAACTACCACCGGTGACGGCATCGTTGCCGGTCTGCAGGTACTGACGGCGATGGTCCGCAACAACATGAGCCTGCACGACCTGTGCAGCGGCATGAAATTACTGCCGCAGATCCTGGTCAACGTGCGTTTTGTCGGCGAGCACAACCCGCTTGAATCGGAAGAGGTGCGTAAAATCACCGAGCAGGTCGAGGCTGAACTGGCCGGCCGCGGCCGCGTGCTGCTACGTAAATCCGGTACCGAGCCGCTGATCCGCGTGATGGTGGAAGGCGAGGACGAGCAGCAAGTGACGGCATTGGCACATCGCATTGCCGACGCGGTGAAATCTGCGGGCTAACGCTTTTTTGATCGGTCCGGGGGCAACCGCTGCCCTCGGAAATCACAGCCTGCGAATTTTATTGGCGTTTTTTTCCGCAAACGCGCCGGTGGCTGCAAATTGCCCTTGCGTGGTTTGGCGCCTTTGGTTAGTATTCACACCCGCTTCAGTGGGCAGTTTGATATAACGCCTGCGACTTCTTAATAGAATTAGAAGCCTTTGGGGTGTGAAGCATTTGGCACGCGGTGAAGCCGCAAGGATACGGGTACAACTATGTACGAAGCTCTTCTGGTAATTTTCCTGCTGATCTCAATCGGGCTGGTTGCTCTGATTATGCTGCAGCAAGGTAAAGGCGCTGATATGGGAGCCTCATTCGGAGCAGGTGCTTCTGGCACATTGTTCGGTTCGAGCGGTTCCGGTAACTTCATGACCCGCATGACGGCTGTGCTGGCGACGCTGTTCTTCGTCATCAGTCTGATCCTGGGCAACCTGAGCACCAACCAGAGCAAGAAAGGCAGCGAGTGGGAAAATCTGGGTCAGCCAGTGAAATCTGAGCAGACTACCGCGCCGGCAGCACCAACCAAGCCGAGCAGCGATATCCCGCAGTAAGCAGCACGCAGTAACAGAGTTTGAAAACGGTTGTTATTACCTCATTAAAATAACGGCCGTTAGCAGTAAGAATCAGTACCGAGGTGGTGGAATTGGTAGACACGCTACCTTGAGGTGGTAGTGCCCTAACGGGCTTGTGGGTTCGAGTCCCATCCTCGGTACCAAATCCCAGAGATAACTTGCAATTTTGCGATTATCGGCGTAATATTTGCCACGTTTTCGGACGCGGGGTGGAGCAGCCTGGTAGCTCGTCGGGCTCATAACCCGAAGGTCGTCGGTTCAAATCCGGCCCCCGCAACCACTTTCCTTTAAGTGTTTATTTTCAAATACACTTTTCGATTGAATTCCGCTTTTCTCGATCAACATTTGAAAATGACACTTGTTAGAAAGTTGCACCGAAGCCGCTTAGCGGCAAACAGGGTCCAGTTGCATAAAGCCCCGAATTTTCGGGGTTTTTTGTTATTTGGCAACAGAATCACTGGGCTATTAGGCCCTTTTTTTATGTCTTGGGGGTGGGCTTGTCCACATTAGAGCAAAAATTAACAGAGATGCTTTCGGCACCGGTAGAAGCGTTGGGCTTTGAACTTGTAGGCATCGAATTTATTCGTGCGCGCCAATCGACGCTCCGTATCTATATTGACAGTGAAAACGGCATCAATGTTGACGATTGCGCTGATGTCAGCCACCAGGTCAGCGCTGTATTGGACGTCGAAGAGCCAATCACAGTCGCTTACAACTTGGAAGTCTCCTCTCCTGGCCTTGATCGCCCGATGTTCACCGCCGAACACTATACTCGTTTCCTCGGTGATGAAGTCAGCTTGGTCCTGCGCATGGCCGTACAGAACCGTCGCAAATGGCAGGGCATTATCAAGTCTGTCGATGGCGAGATGATCACGGTTACTGTGGAAGGGAAAGATGAAGTGTTCGCGCTGAGCAATATCCAGAAAGCGAACCTGGTACCCCACTTTTAAAGTTTGGATGAGGCAACTAGGATGAATAAAGAGATTCTGGCTGTTGTTGAAGCTGTTTCCAATGAAAAATCCCTTCCGCGTGAGAAGATTTTCGAAGCGCTGGAAACCGCATTAGCCACCGCCACCAAGAAAAAATACGAGCAGGAAATCGAAGTTCGCGTCAGCATTGACCGCAAAACTGGCGATTTCGATACCTTCCGCCGTTGGGTCGCCGTAGATGAAGTGACTCAGCCAACGCGTGAAATCACGCTGGAAGCTGCGCAGTATGAAGAGCCAGGCATCGAGCTGGGCGGTTACATCGAAGATCAGATTGAATCTGTTACCTTCGACCGTATCACCACTCAAACCGCGAAACAGGTTATCGTACAGAAAGTACGTGAAGCCGAGCGCGCTATGGTCGTTGATGCTTTCCGTCAGCACGAAGGTGAAATCGTCACCGGCGTAGTGAAGAAAGTTAACCGTGACAGCATTGCGCTGGATCTGGGCAGCAACGCCGAAGCGGTCATTGGCCGTGAAGACATGCTGCCGCGCGAAAACTTCCGTCCAGGCGACCGCATCCGCGGCATCCTGTACGCCGTTCGTCCCGAAGCCCGTGGTGCCCAGCTGTTCGTCAGCCGCTCCAGCGCCGAGATGCTGAAAGAACTGTTCCGCATCGAAGTACCGGAAATCGGCGAAGAAGTGATTGAAATTAAAGCGGCAGCCCGCGATCCAGGCTCCCGTGCGAAAATTGCAGTGAAAACCAACGACAAACGCATCGACCCGGTCGGCGCTTGCGTAGGTATGCGCGGTGCGCGCGTTCAGGCCGTTTCGAGCGAGCTCGGCGGTGAACGTATCGACATCATCCTGTGGGATGATAACCCTGCGCAGTTCGTCATCAACGCCATGGCGCCGGCAGACGTTGCCTCGATCGTGGTTGATGAAGATAATTGCACTATGGATATCGCCGTTGAAGCCAGCAATCTGGCACAGGCGATCGGCCGTAATGGCCAAAACGTGCGTTTGGCATCCCAGCTGTTAAAACAACACCGTGACGACGACCGTTGGGAACTGAACGTGATGACGGCGGACGATCTGCAGGCCAAGCACCAGGCCGAAGCTCATGCCGCCATTGATACCTTCACCAAGTATCTTGATATCGACGAAGATTTCGCCACCGTACTGGTTGAAGAAGGCTTCTCTACGCTGGAAGAATTGGCTTACGTGCCAATCAAAGAGCTGCTGGAAATCGACGGTCTGGATGAAGATATGGTTGAAGCGTTGCGCGATCGCGCCAAAGCTGCATTGACCACGCTGGCCCTGGCCCAAGAAGAAAGCCTGGGCGACCAAAAACCTGCTGACGATTTGCTCAACCTTCCGGGTCTTGAGCGCAGCATGGCCTTTAAACTGGCCGCGCGTGGGGTTTGTACGCTGGAAGATCTTGCCGAGCAGGGTGTTGACGATCTGGCTGATATTGAAGGGCTTAGCGATGAGCAAGCCGGCGAGCTGATTATGGCCGCACGTAATATCTGTTGGTTTGGCGACAACGCGTAATAAACTGTAGCAGGAAGGAACAGCATGACGACAGATGTAACCGTAAAATCGCTGGCAGCAGAGATTCAGACTCCAGTTGATCGCCTGGTACAGCAGTTTGCTGATGCAGGGATTAACAAGTCTGAGACAGACTCTGTAACCCAACATGAGAAAGAAGCCTTACTGGCGCACCTGAACCGTGAACACGGTAGCGCGCCTGGTAAGCTCACGTTGCAGCGCAAAACGCGCAGCACCTTGAATATTCCGAGCACCGGCGGTAAAAGTAAATCGGTGCAAATTGAGGTCCGCAAGAAACGCACTTATGTAAATCGCGATACGCCAGAAGCCCAACAGGCTGAAGCGGCAGAGCAGGCACAGCGTGAAGCGGAAGAGCAGGCACAGCGCGAAGCGGAAGAGCTAGCGAAACGCGAAGCAGAAGCGAAGCGCGCAGCCGAAGAGCAAGCCAAACGTGAGGCCGCGGAGATTGCTAAGCGTAATTCAGCGGAAAAAGAAAAAGTGACGAATCAACATACCGACGAAATGACCAAGCCAGCTCAGGCAGAAAAAGCACGCCGTGAAGCCGAAGCCGCTGAACTGAAACGTAAAGCGGAAGAGGAAGTACGCCGTAAGGTCGAAGAAGACGCCAAACGCGTAGCGGAAGAAGCTCGCCGCATGGCAGAAGAGAACGGTGAGAAGTGGGCCGAAGCTGAAGCAGCAAGCGCTGCGGTTGAAACAGCCGATTACCACGTGACTACCTCTCAGCACGCCCGTGCCGCTGAAGACGAAAACGACGCTAAAGTTGAAGGCGAACGCCGCAGCCGCACCCGTGGCGGTAAAGCGACCAAGCAGAAGAAAGGCAACAAGCTTTCCGAGTCTAAAGCAGACCGTGAAGAAGCGCGCGCCGTTACCCGTGGTGGTAAAGGCAAGCGTAAGCCAAGCACTCTGCAGCAGGGCTTCAACAAGCCAGCTCAGGTGGTTAACCGCGACGTTATTATCGGCGAAACCATCACCGTAGCCGAACTGGCTAACAAAATGGCGGTTAAAGGCTCTCAGGTCATCAAAGCGATGATGAAGCTGGGCGCAATGGCCACCATCAACCAGGTCATCGATCAGGAAACCGCGCAGTTGGTTGCCGAAGAGATGGGCCACAAAGTTATCCTGCGTCGTGAGAACGAGCTGGAAGAAGCGCTGATGAGCGATCGTGATACCGGTGCAGCGGCTGAGCCACGTGCGCCAGTTGTGACCATCATGGGCCACGTCGACCACGGTAAAACTTCTTTGCTGGACTACATCCGCTCCACCAAGGTGGCAGCAGGCGAGGCCGGCGGTATTACCCAGCATATCGGTGCTTATCACGTAGAAACCGACAACGGCATGATCACCTTCCTGGATACCCCAGGCCACGCAGCCTTTACTTCAATGCGTGCCCGTGGTGCTCAGGCGACTGACATCGTTGTTCTGGTTGTTGCTGCCGACGACGGCGTGATGCCGCAAACCATCGAAGCTATCCAGCATGCGAAAGCTGCGCAGGTACCGTTGGTGGTTGCAGTGAACAAAATTGACAAGCCGGAAGCCGATCCGGATCGCGTTAAGCAAGAACTGTCCCAGTACGGCGTTATGCCGGAAGAGTGGGGCGGCGAAGCTCAGTTCGTTCACGTATCTGCGAAAGCCGGTACCGGTATCGACGAACTGCTGAACGCTATCCTGCTGCAGTCCGAAGTTCTCGAACTGAAAGCAGTACGCAGCGGCATGGCCAGCGGCGTAGTTATCGAATCCTTCCTGGATAAAGGTCGTGGTCCGGTTGCTACCGTGTTGGTACAGGAAGGTACGCTGAACAAAGGCGATATCGTTCTGTGTGGCTTCGAATACGGCCGCGTGCGTGCGATGCGTGACGAACTGGGTCGCGAAGTGACCTCTGCGGGTCCTTCTATTCCGGTTGAGATCCTGGGCCTGTCCAGCGTTCCTGCCGCCGGTGATGAAGCGACCGTTGTGCGTGACGAGAAGAAAGCGCGTGAAGTTGCGCTGTACCGTCAAGGCAAGTTCCGCGAAGTTAAACTGGCGCGTCAGCAGAAATCCAAACTGGAAAACATGTTTGCGAACATGACCGACGGTGAAGTTTCTGAGCTGAACATCGTACTGAAATCCGACGTACAGGGTTCTTGTGAAGCCATCATGGATTCACTGTTGAAACTCTCTACCGACGAAGTGAAAGTGAAGATTGTTGGTTCTGGCGTAGGTGGTATCACTGAAACCGACGCAACGCTGGCAGCCGCTTCCAACGCCATCATCCTGGGCTTCAACGTCCGTGCCGACGCTTCTGCGCGCCGCGTGATTGAAGCAGAAAGCCTGGATCTGCGTTACTACTCCGTGATCTATAACTTGATCGATGAAGTGAAGCAGGCGATGAGCGGTATGTTGGCGCCTGAGTACAAGCAGCAGATCATCGGTCTGGCCGAAGTGCGTGACGTGTTCAAATCACCTAAATTCGGTGCTATTGCCGGTTGTATGGTTACCGAAGGTAACATCAAGCGTCACAACCCAATCCGCGTTCTGCGCGACAACGTGGTTATCTATGAAGGCGAGCTGGAATCCCTGCGCCGCTTCAAAGATGACGTTAACGAAGTCCGTAACGGCATGGAATGTGGTATCGGCGTTAAGAACTACAACGACGTGCGCGTCGGCGACATGATCGAAGTCTTCGAAATCATCGAGATCCAACGTACCATCGCTTAACGCTAGCACATCTGCTTAAGTCTTTTCTGGGGGGCCTTGTGCCCCCCGATTTGTCTGGAGAATCCATAATGGCAAAAGAATTCAGCCGCGGTCAGCGCGTGGCACAAGAGATGCAAAAAGAGATTGCTATCATTCTGCAGCGTGAAGTCAAAGATCCGCGTATCGGCATGGCTACCGTTTCTGGTGTAGAAGTTTCTCGCGATTTGGCCTATGCCAAAGTTTATGTCACCTTCCTGAACGTGTTGACCGAAAACCCGGATCCGGAACTGGTGCCAAACGGTATCAAAGCGCTGCAAGACGCTTCGGGCTACATCCGCACATTGCTGGGCAAAGCCATGCGTCTGCGTGTAGTACCTGAGCTGACCTTCGCTTACGACAACTCTCTGGTTGAAGGCATGCGCATGTCCAACCTGGTGACTAACGTAGTGAAGAACGACGCCGAACGCCGTTCCGCATCAGGCGATGACGAGGAGGCTTAATGAGTCGCCCTCGTCGCCGCGGCCGTGATATCCACGGCGTCCTGTTGCTGGACAAACCGCAGGGCCTGTCGTCTAACGACGCCCTGCAAAAAGTAAAACGCCTCTATAACGCCAACCGCGCGGGACACACCGGCGCGCTCGACCCGCTGGCGACCGGCATGCTGCCGATTTGCCTCGGTGAGGCGACCAAGTTCTCACAGTTCCTGCTCGACTCCGACAAACGCTATCGCGTTATTGCTCGACTGGGTCAGCGCACCGATACTTCGGACGCCGACGGCCAGATTGTGCAGGAACGTCCGGTGAACTTCACCCAGGTGCAGCTCGATGCGGCGTTGGACAGCTTCCGCGGCGATATCAAGCAGGTGCCTTCGATGTATTCGGCGCTGAAGTACCAGGGCAAGAAACTCTATGAGTATGCTCGTCAAGGTATCGAAGTTCCGCGCGAAGCACGCAGCATCACCGTTTACGATCTGCAGTTTATCCGCTGGGAAGGGGACGAACTGGAGCTGGAAATTCACTGTTCGAAAGGCACCTACATCCGCACCATTACCGACGACCTCGGTGAGTTGCTGGGGTGTGGCGCACACGTGATCTACCTACGTCGTCTGCAGGTGGCGACCTATCCGATCGAAAGGATGGTCACGCTGGAACAGCTGAACGAATTGCTGGAGCAGGCACAGGCACAGGAAGTCGCGCCAGGCGAGCTGCTCGATCCTTTGCTGATGCCGATGGACAGCCCGGTGGAGAACTACCCGGAAGTGAATTTGCTGCCGGTAGTCGCGGGATACGTTAAGCAGGGGCAGCCCGTACAGGTTGCCGGTGCGCCGGCCTCGGGCATGGTACGTATCACCGAAGGTGAAGAGCGTAAATTTATCGGCGTGGGCGATATTGCCGATGACGGTCGTGTGGCGCCGCGCCGCCTGGTCGTCGAATATTTCGACTGAGGGCAGAAAACGCACTGCCTTGCGATCGCACTGCGCTAAGGGTAGAATGGCGCAGCTTATGCATTGGGTTGCTGAATTAGAGATCGGCGCCTGTATTTATTATCTATAATCTGGAGTATTACAATGTCTCTAAGTGTTGAAGCTAAAGCTAAAATCGTAGCTGATTTCGGTCGTGGTACTAACGACAGCGGTTCTTCCGAAGTTCAGGTTGCCCTGTTGACTGCGCAGATCAACCATCTGCAAGGCCACTTCTCAGAGCACAAAAAAGATCACCACAGCCGTCGTGGTCTGCTGCGTATGGTTTCTCAGCGTCGTAAGCTGCTGGACTACCTGAAGCGTAAAGATGTAGCACGTTACACCAGCCTGATCGAGCGTCTGGGTCTGCGTCGCTAATCTAGCGAGTTTCAGTGGAAAGGGGCCTATTTGGGCCCCTTTCTTCTAGGAAGCATAAGCAAATCAGGTTAATGTATTACTGATGTTTCCAAACAGGATCTTCCATTACAGAGGTTCGCGCGGCTAATGAGAGGCTTTGTCTCAGGCTTGAGATAAGGATTGTCATTAGTCGCGAGGATGTAGTGAGAAGGCAAATCGAGCCAATGGCGTGTCGAGTCGTCAATACGATTGCGCGCCTAATCTAAGGATATAATTTTGCTGACACCGATCATTCGCAAATTCCAGTATGGCCAGCATACCGTCACTATCGAGACCGGTATGATGGCTCGTCAAGCCACCGCCGCCGTGATGGTGAGCATGGATGACACCGCCGTATTCGTTACCGTAGTTGGCCAGAAAAAAGCCAAACCAGGCCAGAGCTTCTTCCCACTGACCGTTAACTATCAGGAGCGTACCTACGCTGCTGGTCGTATCCCGGGCAGCTTCTTCCGTCGTGAAGGCCGTCCGAGCGAAGGCGAAACTCTGACTTCCCGCCTGATTGACCGTCCGATCCGTCCACTGTTCCCGGACAGCTTCCTGAACGAAGTTCAGGTGATCGCGACCGTTGTTTCCGTAAACCCGCAGGTTAACCCGGACATCGTTGCGATGATCGGTGCCTCTGCAGCCCTGAGCCTGTCCGGTATTCCGTTCAATGGCCCAATCGGTGCCGCTCGCGTGGGTTACATCAACAGCCAGTACGTGCTGAACCCAACGACTGACGAGCTGAAAGAAAGCAGCCTGGACTTGGTGGTTGCCGGTACCGCAGGTGCAGTGCTGATGGTTGAATCCGAAGCTGACGTTCTGAGCGAAGATCAAATGCTGGGCGCGGTGGTCTTTGGCCACGAGCAACAGCAGATCGTTATCGAGAACATCAATTCCCTGGTTGCCGAAGCCGGCAAGCCTAAGTGGGATTGGCAGGCACCTGCAGTCAACGAAGCGCTGCACGCGCGCGTTGCAGAACTGGCAGAAGGCCGCCTGGGCGACGCTTATCACATCACCGAAAAACAAGAGCGTTACGCTCAGGTAGATGCGATCAAGAACAGCGTTGTTGAAACCCTGTTGGCGCAGGACGAAACCCTGGACGCGTCTGAAATTCAGGACATCCTGGGCAGCGTTGAGAAAAACGTCGTTCGTAGCCGCGTGCTGCGTGGCGAGCCGCGTATCGACGGCCGTGAAAAAGACATGATCCGTGGTCTGGACGTGCGCACCGGCGTACTGCCGCGTACCCACGGTTCCGCACTGTTCACCCGTGGTGAAACTCAGGCTCTGGTTACTGCAACTCTGGGTACCGCACGTGATGCGCAGAACCTGGATGAGCTGATGGGCGAGAAGACCGACAGCTTCCTGTTCCACTACAACTTCCCTCCGTACTCCGTTGGTGAGACTGGGATGGTAGGTTCGCCTAAACGTCGTGAAATTGGTCACGGTCGCCTGGCGAAACGCGGCGTATTGGCTATGATGCCTAAAGCAGAAGATTTCCCGTACACGGTGCGTGTGGTTTCCGAAATCACCGAATCCAACGGTTCTTCTTCTATGGCTTCAGTCTGTGGCGCTTCTTTGGCGCTGATGGACGCTGGTGTGCCAATCAAAGCCGCCGTTGCGGGTATCGCAATGGGCCTGGTGAAAGAACAAGACAACTTTGTGGTTCTGTCCGACATTCTGGGTGACGAAGATCACCTGGGCGACATGGACTTCAAAGTAGCGGGTAGCCGTGACGGTATTACCGCGCTGCAGATGGACATTAAAATTGAAGGCATCACCCGCGAAATCATGCAGGTTGCACTGAACCAGGCCAAGGGCGCGCGTCTGCACATCCTGGGCGTAATGGAACAGGCTATCAGCACTCCGCGTGGCGATATCTCTCAGTTCGCACCACGTATTCACACTATCCGAATCAACCCGGACAAGATCAAAGACGTGATTGGTAAAGGCGGCTCTGTCATCCGTGCGTTGACCGAAGAGACCGGCACTACCATCGAAATCGAAGATGATGGTACAGTGAAAATCGCTGCTACCGACGGTGAGAAAGCGAAATTCGCTATTCGCCGCATCGAAGAGATCACTGCCGAGATCGAAGTGGGCCGTATTTACCAGGGTAAAGTTACCCGTATCGTTGATTTCGGCGCATTCGTGGCGATCGGTGGTGGTAAAGAAGGTCTGGTGCACATCTCTCAAATCGCAGACAAGCGCGTTGAGAAAGTGACCGACTATCTGCAGATGGGTCAGGAAGTACCGGTTAAGGTACTGGAAGTTGACCGTCAGGGCCGCGTGCGTCTGAGCATCAAAGAAGCGACCGCACCAGAAGCAGGTTCGCCTGCGCCTGAAGCAGAATAACTGTATAGATAGATTTACAGCTCCCGGCCATGGGGTTGGGAGCTGTTCGTATCGCGCGGGTAGGATGCTTGCGTATTAGCAAACGGATGAAAGGATGTTCATCCAATGTTTGTCTTCGGGAGTGGGAAATGAAGCCTTTCTTGCGCTGGTGTTACGTTGCGACAGCACTCATGCTGGCAGGATGCAGCAACCATGATTGGCGTAAAGACGAAGTTTTGGCGATCCCGTTGCAGCCAACTCTGCAGCAGGAAGTGATCCTGGCGCGCATGGAACAAATACTTGCCAGCCGGGCACTGACGGACGATGAGCGTGCGCAGCTTTTATATGAGCGCGGTGTGCTGTATGATAGCCTCGGGCTACGTGCACTGGCGCGCAATGATTTCTCGCAAGCGCTGGCGATACGTCCTGATATGCCAGAAGTTTTCAACTACCTGGGCATTTACTTAACGCAGGCAGGCAATTTTGATGCTGCCTATGAAGCGTTTGATTCTGTACTAGAGCTTGATCCAACTTACAATTACGCGCGTTTAAACCGGGGCATCGCACTGTATTATGGCGGCCGCTTCCCGTTGGCGCAGGATGATCTGCAGGCGTTTTATCAAGACGACCCAAACGATCCCTTCCGTTCGTTGTGGCTTTATCTGGTGGAAAGAGAAATCGATCCCAAGAAGGCTGACGTAGCGCTCCAGCAGCGTTATGACAAAGCGAACCGAGGGCAATGGGGATGGAATATTGTCGAATTCTACCTGGGCAACATCAGTGAAAAAACGCTGATGGAAAGGCTCAAGGCAGATGCAACGGATAACACTTCGCTCGCTGAGCATCTCAGTGAAACTGACTTCTATTTAGGTAAGCATTACCTAAGTCTGGGGGACAAGGACACCGCTTCGGCGCTGTTCAAACTGACGGTCGCTAACAACGTTCATAACTTCGTTGAGCACCGCTATGCATTGTTGGAATTGGCGCTGTTAGGCCAAGAACAAGACGACCTATCGGAATCGGACCAGCAATAGCTGACGAACAACTATCAGCCTGATATACATTGGTTTTTTGCCAAAGTTATCGTCTTAACGGGCGAGGGCTTTTTTGTTCGTTTTATAATCTAATTTGAGCCGGTTCACACTTTTCAATGAAAATGACTGAAAATTTTCTCGACGAGTTATGTAGACTGGCTGCCATTATTAATGAGGCACGTGTACATGACTACTGAGCTTGAAACCTCTTTTGCTGACCTGGGGCTGTCTGCTCCGATCATTTCTGCCCTGACCGATCTGGGCTATGAAAAACCTTCACCGATCCAGGCTGAGTGTATTCCTCACCTGTTGAACGGCCGTGATGTGCTGGGCATGGCACAGACCGGTAGTGGTAAAACTGCAGCATTCTCGCTGCCACTGCTGCACAACCTTGACGCTTCCCTGAAAGCACCTCAGATTCTGGTGCTGGCACCGACCCGCGAACTGGCGGTTCAGGTTGCTGAAGCGATGACTGATTTCTCCAAACACATGCATGGCGTTAACGTCGTGGCCCTGTATGGCGGCCAGCGTTATGACGTGCAGCTGCGCGCTCTGCGTCAGGGCCCGCAAATCGTAGTAGGGACTCCAGGCCGTCTGCTGGACCACCTGAAGCGTGGCACCCTGAACCTCTCTAACCTGAGCGGTCTGGTGCTGGATGAAGCCGACGAAATGCTGCGCATGGGCTTTATCGAAGACGTAGAAACCATCATGGCAGAGATCCCGGCTGAACATCAGACCGCGCTGTTCTCCGCAACCATGCCGGAAGCGATCCGTCGCATTACCCGCCGCTTCATGAAAGAGCCGCAGGAAGTGCGCATCCAATCCAGCATCACTACCCGTCCGGACATCAGCCAGAGCTACTGGACTGTGCACGGCATGCGTAAAAACGAAGCGCTGGTGCGTTTCCTGGAAGCGGAAGACTTTGATGCGGCGATTATCTTCGTTCGTACCAAAAACGCGACCCTGGAAGTGGCTGAAGCGCTGGAGCGCAGCGGTTACAGCAGCGCAGCACTGAACGGCGACATGAACCAGGCACTGCGTGAGCAGACCCTGGAGCGCCTGAAAGATGGTCGTCTGGATATCCTGATCGCAACCGACGTTGCTGCTCGTGGCCTGGACGTTGAGCGTATCAGCCTGGTGGTAAACTATGATATCCCTATGGATTCAGAGTCTTACGTTCACCGTATCGGCCGTACCGGCCGTGCCGGTCGTGCCGGCCGTGCGCTGCTGTTCGTAGAAAACCGCGAACGCCGCCTGCTGCGCAACATCGAACGCACCATGAAGCTGACCATTCCAGAAGTTGAGCTGCCAAACGCAGAACTGCTGGGTGAGCGTCGTCTGGCCAAGTTCGCCGCTAAAGTACAGCAACAGCTGGAAAGCAGCGATCTGGACATGTACCGCGCACTGCTGGCTAAACTGCAGCCGGAAGAAGAGCTGGAAATGGAAACCCTGGCCGCAGCACTGCTGAAAATGGCACAGGGCGAACGTCCTCTGATCTTGCCACCGGATCCCGTGTTCAAACCACGTCAGCGTCGTGAATTCAACGACCGTGACGATCGCGGTAGCGACCGTCGTCGTGACGCACGTCCAGACAGCCGTGATGGTGGCGCAGATCGCCCACGTCGCGAGCGTCGTGACGTTGGCGAAATGCAGCTGTACCGCATTGAAGTGGGCCGTGATGACGGCGTTGAAGTTCGTCATATCGTTGGCGCGATCGCTAACGAAGGTGACATCAGCAGCCGTTACATCGGTAACATCAAGCTGTTTGCTGGTCACTCGACCATCGAACTGCCAAAAGGCATGCCGGGCGAGATCCTGTCTCACTTCACCCGTACTCGTATCCTGAACAAGCCGATGAACATGCAACTGCTGGGCGATGCACAGCCGCATGAACGTCGTGAGCGTCGCGAAGGCGGTGCTGGTGCAGGTAACGGCGAGCGTCGTGGCGGTGGTCGTCCATTCAACGGCGAACGTCGTGAAGGGGCAAACCCAGGCCGTCGTTCTTTCGGTGATCGTCGTGAAGGCGGTGCTGCTGCACCTGCCGGCAACGGTGGCGAACGTCGTGGCGGTAACTTCAACCGTGACGGCCAACGCGCCCCACGTCGTGATGACGCCGCTCCGGCTGCGCCACGTCGCCGTTTCGGTGATGCATAACCTCTGATTTGACCGCTTGCGGTTAATCGGACTAAGAAACCAGCCTTCGGGCTGGTTTTTTATGCCTGAAATTCACCGTTAAATGGCAGAAAATGGCGTATCATTTATAAGGTTTTTTCTTATGGATACTACGCACGGGAGATGCCATGAGTTGGCAGCAGTTCAAGTCTCAATACCTGGTGCGCTTTTGGGCACCTTTACCCGCGGTGATTGCCGCAGGGATCCTCTCTACCTACTACTTTGGTTTGACCGGTACCTTCTGGGCGGTAACCGGGGAATTTACCCGCTGGGGCGGCCATGTATTGCAGTGGTTCGGCCTGCACCCTGAGCAATGGGGCTACTTCAAGGTTATCGGCCTTGAGGGCACGCCGCTGCAGCGCATCGACGGCAGGATGATCATCGGCATGTTCGCTGGCTGTATCGCTGCCGCACTGTGGGCCAATAACATCAAGCTGCGCCAGCCACAGCACCGCATTCGCATTGTGCAGGCGCTGTTGGGCGGCATTATCGCCGGCTTCGGTGCCCGTCTGGCGATGGGCTGCAACCTGGCGGCGTTCTTTACCGGTATTCCTCAGTTCTCGCTGCACGCCTGGTTCTTCGCACTGGCGACCGCTGCTGGCTCCTACTTTGGCGCCAAATTTACCCTGTTGCCGATGTTCCGCATCCCGGTGAAATTACAGAAGGTAAAAGCCGCCGCCCCGTTGACGCAAAAGCCGGAGCAGGCGCGCCGCCGCTTCCGTTTGGGCATGGTGATTTTCTGCCTGTCGGTAGCCTGGTCACTTTGGACGCTGTTCGATGCGCCGAAGCTGGGTATCGCCATGCTGTTCGGTATCGGTTTTGGCCTGCTGATTGAGCGTGCGCAGATCTGCTTCACCTCAGCCTTCCGCGATTTATGGATCACCGGTCGTACCCACATGGCGAAAGCGATCATTATCGGCATGGCGGTGAGCGCCATCGGCATTTTCAGCTATGTGCAGTTGGGTGTCGCGCCGAAAATCATGTGGGCCGGCCCCAATGCGGTTCTGGGCGGCCTGCTGTTTGGTTTCGGCATCGTGCTGGCCGGCGGCTGTGAAACCGGCTGGATGTACCGTGCGGTGGAAGGACAGGTGCACTATTGGTGGGTGGGGCTGGGTAACATCATCGGCGCGACCCTGCTGGCTTACTACTGGGATGACCTGGCCCCGGCGCTGGCCACAGATTACGACAAGATCAACCTGCTGGATACTTTCGGGCCGATCGGCGGCCTGCTGGTGACTTACCTGCTGCTGGCGTTGGCGTTTGCCGCCATGCTGTGGTGGGAGAAACGTTTTTTCCGCGCCAAACCCGATGCGCAGGTGGTTAATTTGAGGAGTGTGTCATGAAGCAAGCGGCGATAGTGCCAGATTATCGGTTGGATATGCTGGGTGAACCTTGTCCGTATCCGGCAGTGGCCACGCTGGAGGCGATGCCGCAGTTGAAGCCGGGCGAGATCCTGGAAGTGATCAGCGACTGCCCGCAGTCGATCAACAACATTCCACTCGACGCGCGGAATCACGGTTACAAAGTGTTGGATATTCAGCAGGATGGGCCAACCATCCGCTATCTTATCCAGCGTTAACCGGCGTGGGGCAGCAGTGTGCTGCCCCATTTTTGCAAGGCGGGCGTGAAGGGAAATGATTGCCCTGCGGCCCGCCGTTGACTTACCCTTTCGCCAGCGTGTCTTTTATTCCGGCGACAATCTCAAACGAATGCAACCGTGCCTGATGGTCAAAGATCTGGCCGTTAACCATGATCTCATCCGCACCGGTTTCGTTGAGCAACGTTTGCAGCCCGTGACGCACGGTATTTTCGTTACCGATGATCGACATGCGCAGTGCCTGATCAACCCCGTACTGTTCCCCGGCGGTCCATAGCGCGTGGATATTGTCCACCGGCGCCGGCAGTGGGCCTGGCGAACCACGACGCAGGTTGATGAACTGCTGCTGCATCGACGTAAACAGGAAGCGCGCATCGGCATCGCTGTCGGCGGCCACCACGTTGACGCACACCATCGCATGCGGGTGCTGGCACTGCTCGGAAGCTTTGAAGTTATCACGATACAACTTCAGCGCCTGGAACAGCATCTCCGGTGCAAAGTGGGAGGCGAAGGCGAACGGCAGGCCGAGCTGTGCCGCCAACTGCGCGCTGTACAAACTGGAACCGAGCAGCCAGAGAGGGACATGCAATCCTTGGCCGGGTACCGCCTGTACCGGCTGGCCCGGTTGTGCATCGCAGAAGTAATGTTGCAGTTCCTGCACGTCGCGGGGGAAGTTATCCACCTCGCCGGACAGATGGCGGCGCAGTGCCATCATGGTGCGTTGATCGGTACCGGGTGCACGGCCGAGGCCCAAATCGATACGCCCGGGGTACAAAGACTCCAGCGTACCGAACTGCTCGGCGATCACCAGCGGCGCATGGTTAGGCAGCATCACGCCACCGGAACCAAGGCGAATGGTTTGGGTACCCGCGGCCAGATAACCCAGCAGTACCGAGGTGGCGGCACTGCCGATGCCGGTCATGTTGTGATGCTCTGCCAACCAATAGCGTTGATAACCCCATTTTTCGGCATGTTGTGCTAAATCTAAAGAAGCGTGAAACGCATCACGTGGTTTGGCCCCTTGTGGGATAGGGGATAAATCCAGTACCGAAACCGGTACCGCAGTTTTTTCAGTCATGGCATCGTCCATCAAAAGGTGATCGCTTAAAGGGCGATTGCAGAAGTCTGCAAACTACAAAGCATAATGTGCTTTTAGTGTTAAAAGCATAATCCAATTTATAGTTATAAAAGAGGATATATGTGCTCGGAATATCCTTATGAGTAAAATGGTTTTTTTGGGAGTTTATTGAGATATGGACATGATGATTTCACCTGCCGCTTATTGCTCAGGGAGCTGAGAGAATGAAAAAAAAGACGTTGTTTACCCTACTGTTGATGGTGGTGGCGATCGCCATGGCGATATTGTTCCGCGCGCATAATCAGGATTTGTTGTTGCAGGGCGAAGTGGATGCGCCTGAGGTGATTGTGGCTTCCAAGGCTAAGGGACGAGTGATTGAACGTCTGGTGGAGCGTGGGGACGACGTGCAGGCAGGGCAAGTGATGATTCATCTCGACAGCCCGGAACTGATGGCGCAACTGCGTTCCGCGCAGGCGTCGCGCGATGAGGCCAAAGCGCAGCTCGAGCAGTCGCTACACGGCACGCGTGAAGAAAGCATCCGCAACCTGCGCGCCAACCTGGCGCAGTCCGAAGCGCAATATCGCAACGCGCAAAACGACTACAACCGCAACCTGAGCGTGGCCGGTAAAGGTTATATTTCGAAATCTGAATTGGACGCTTCACGCCGCGCGCGCGATACCGCTTTCCAACAGGTGCAGGCGGCCAAAGCCAACCTGGACGAAGGGATTAACGGCGACCGTGTCGAATTACGGCAACAGTACGCTGCGGCACTGCGAGCAGCGGAAGAAAACTTGCTGCAGGTGAAAGCCCAGACGGACGACTTGCAGGTATTAGCTCCGGTGACCGGCGAAGTTGGGCCAATACCGGCAGAAGTGGGCGAGTTGTTGAATGCGGGTAGCCCATTGCTGACGCTGATCCGCATACCGGACGCTTATTTCGTGTTTAACCTGCGTGAAGATATTTTGGCTCACGTGCGGAAGGGCGACAAAGTCCAGATGCGGGTACCGGCACTGAAGGACAAAATGATCGAGGCGGAAGTGCGTTATATCGCCCCGCTGGGCGACTACGCCACCAAACGCGCCACCCGAGCTACCGGTGACTTCGATCTGAAAACGTTTGAAGTGCGCCTGTATCCGTCACAGCCGGTAGACGGCCTGCGCCCAGGGATGAGCAGCTTATGGCTATGGAAAGAGTAAGGGCCGGCTGGCGCTGCTTCAGCCATGCGTTTGGCAACGAGTGTCGGCTTGCCTTCCGCAGCCCGGTGGTGCATTGGCTGAGTTGGATCTTCCCGCTGATCCTGTTTGGTCTGATCAGCAGTAACTTTTCGGAAGGGACCTTGCTCGATCTGCCGGTGTCGGTAGTGGACAGCGATCACAGCCCGCTATCCAAATCGCTGACGCGCCGTCTGGATGCCGGTTCGCACGCCCACGTCGAGGCTTACCCCGGTGGGCTGCAGGAATCGCTGCATCGCTTGCGTAGCGCGCAGGATTATGCGCTGCTGTATGTGCCGCCGGATTTTGAGGCCAACGCGTTGGCTGGCAAACAGCCGAGCGTGGTGATGTACTACAATGCGCTGTTTTACGGTGCGGGGCTGTATTCCACCCAGGACTTCAGCGGCCTGATGACCGAAATCAACGCCAGCTACCGCAGCATCATCGCCGGCGAGATGGGCAAAACACTGCCGCCCCTGGCGGACGTGACGCTTTCCTACGGCAGTTTATTCAACGCCAGCGGCAGCTATATTTATTATCAACAGTTTGCCGCCACCATCCACCTGCTGCAGCTGTTCGTAGTGACCTGCATGATTTACGTGTTGGCACGCAGTAAATCCTTGTTGAAGGCGCGGCCGTTCAGCCTGGCGCTGCTCGGCAAGTTGGCGCCGTACACCTTATGTTTCACCAGCTTGCTGATGGTTGAAATTGCCGCGTTGGTGGGCATTTTTGACGCCCGCGTCAGCGGCAATCCGCTGTTCATGCTGATGATTGGCTTCTTCTACGTGATGGCGGCGCAGAGCATTGGCCTGCTGCTGTTTACCTTTACCAGCAGCACCATCACCGCCTACAGCCTGATCGCCATTTTGGTGAGTATTGCGCTGACCTTTTCGGGCATGGCGGTGCCGGAACTGTCGATGCCGCTGCCGGCGCGCATTATTTCTAATATTGAGCCGTTAACTCATGCGTTGTACGCCATGTTTGACGTATTCCTGCGGCAAGTCCCTGCCAGCGCCATCTTCAGCGTCTGTGCGTTGCTGTCGATTTATCCGCTGGTGACCGCACTGCTGGTGCGTAACCGGCTGTTGGCGCGGCTGTTAAAAGAAGGGGGGGCAGGATGAAACTTTATTGGCAAACCTTCGTCCGGGTGCTGCTCGGCATGCTGGAGCGGCCGATGTGGCTGATGTTGATCCTGTCGTTGTGCGTCATGAGCATGGTCTATGCCAACCGCACGGTATGGGATCTGCCGGTGGGCGTCATCGATCAGGACCACAGCACCGCCAGTCGCCAGCTGATCCGTCAACTGGACGCCACCTCCAAAATCGCTATTGAAACCTACGACAGTCTTGAGCAGGCGCAGCGGGATCTTGGCTGGCGCAAGCTGTTCGCGGTGATCATCATGCCGGTGGATCTGGAGAAGAAGATCCTGAGCGGCCAGAATATCGTGGTGCCGGTGTATGGCGATGCGACCAACCGCCTGGCCAACGGGCAGATCCAGCAGGATGTGGTGGCGGCTTATCAGCAGTTGCTGACCCAGTACAACAACGGCCTGCTGTTACGCAGCGGTTTCAGCGAACGCCAGGCGCAGGTGATCCTGACGCCGATCGTCGGGCAGACGCTAGATGTGTTCAACCCGGGCATCAGCTTTGCGGCGATCATCTTCCCCGGCCTGCTGGTGATGCTGTTGCAGCACTCGCTGTTGATTGCCTGCGTGCGCGTCAGCATTGCCATGAAGAGCATGCCCGGGGGTAAAGCGCCGCTGGCGGCGCATCTGGGGGGGCTGACGGCGTTGCTGCCGATCTGGCTGTTCCTGTCGATCGTGCTGTTTGTGTTGTGGCCATGGGTGCTGGGCTATCGGCAAACGGCGGGCATTGCGGAAATTCTGCTGCTGACCTTCCCGTTCTTACTGGCGGTGCTGGGGTTGGGCAAGCTGGTGACCGAGTGCCTGCGCAGCGTCGAAATGATCTACCTGACGCTGGCGTTTATTACGACGCCGATATTTTATCTTTCGGGCACCATCTGGCCGCTGCAGGCAATGCCGGGCTGGGTGCGGGCGATTTCCTACAGCATTCCCTCCACCTGGGCAACCAAGGCCGTTGCGGGGGTTAACCAGATGGGGTTGTCGCTGAACGAAGTGTGGGGGGACGTGGCGATGCTGCTGGTGCTGGGGATTGTTTACACCCTGTTGGGCTTCGGCGTGGGTTTCGTACGCAACAGCGTCGCGCTGCGCAGTATGTTCCGCAAACGGCAGGTTAATTAACGTTCCAGCAAGGGAGCCCCACCATTTCCTTGACCCTTAACAAGGTGGACAGATGCGCTGTCTCGCATAATCACGTCCGTGAATTTTCTTACTGGTGTGATTGTATGGCTTACCAACTGAACCTGAACTGGCCCGAGTTTTTAGAGAAGTATTGGCAGAAAAAACCTGTTGTTTTGAAAAATGCCTTCCCGAATTTTGTCGATCCTATCACGCCTGACGAACTGGCGGGGCTGGCGATGGAGCAGGAGGTTGACAGCCGTCTGGTGAGCAACGCAGAGGGAAAATGGCAGGCCAGCAACGGTCCGTTTGAACATTTCGATGACCTCGGTGAAACGGGTTGGTCACTGCTGGCGCAGGCGGTTAACCACTGGCATGCGCCCTCAGCCGAGCTGGTGCGTCCGTTTCGCGCCTTGCCGGACTGGCGCCTGGATGATCTGATGATCTCCTTCTCGGTGCCGGGAGGCGGTGTGGGTCCGCATATCGACAACTACGATGTGTTCATCATTCAGGGGATGGGCCGCCGTCGCTGGCGCGTAGGCGACGCCTTGCCGATGCGTCAGTTCTGCCCGCACCCGGCGCTGCTGCACGTTGATCCGTTCGAGCCGATCATTGATGAAGAATTGGAACCGGGCGACATTCTGTACATCCCGCCAGGCTTCCCACATTACGGCTTTACCCACGAAACGGCGTTCAACTATTCAGTGGGCTTCCGTGGGCCAAACGGCCGTGACTTGATCAGCAGCTTTGCTGATTACGCGCTGGAAAAAGATCTGGGTGGTGCGCATTACAGCGATCCTGATTTAACCCTGCGTGAACATCCGGGCCGGGTTGAAGAATATGAGCTTGAGCGACTGCGCTCAATGATGTTCGAAATGATCGGCCAACCGGAAGACTTTAAGCAGTGGTTTGGCCGTTTTGCCACTACGCCACGTCATGAGCTGGATATCGCTATGGCGGAACCCCCTTATGAAGCGGAAGAGGTACTGAATGCGCTGATGGGCGGTGAAACCCTGACTCGCCTGAGCGGCCTGCGTGTGCTGCAGGTCGGCGGCAGCTTCTTCGTCAACAGCGAGCGTCTGAACACCGTGGACGATCGTGCGGCCGATGCGCTGTGTCGTTATACCGAGCTGGGCCAGCCGGAGCTGGGTGATGCGTTGCAAAATCCGGCCTTTGTGGCTGAGCTGACCGAGCTGATCAATCAGGGATACTGGTTCTTCAAAGAGTAGTTGTCGCTGTTGGCTGACTTGCCGGGTGGCGCTACGCCTACCCGGCAGTTTTGTATTTTCTCAACGAATTAAGACACCAATTCCAGCCCCGCGACCCGGCGCCAGTAGCCGTTGCAGTCGGCTTGATCGGTGAGCGTTAACGGCTGCGCACCCTGCTCGTTGGCACGGAAGCGTTCGACCAGAGCCAACGTCTCCGTGCTCTGCGGCGACAGGCGCACGATGTCTACCAATCCCTGCATACCGCTCAATTCGTTACCCAGGTTATAACAGTAGCCGCTCATGGTCTGAATACCGTTGAGCACGAACACCTGTTGCTGTTCTTGGGAACGCATCATGCGGCCCTGCGGGTATTTGATGCAGCAGGTTTCGCATTCGTCCTTGGCGCGGTCTTCAGACCGTGCGGTGAAGCAGCGTGCCGAATAGGCCAGCGGCAGGTGGCCGTAGCTCAGCACTTCCACTTCAAACTGCTGGCGGAAGCCCAGTTCCTCGCACTGCGCCAACAGTTTGGCCAGCCAGTCGCGTGACAGCTCGACCGGCATACACCAGCGGGTCATGCCCTGGCGGTGCAGCAGACGCAGGGTGTAGGCGTTGTAGCAATTCAGCGCGTGACCGGCGACGAACGGCAGGCCACGTTCCGCGGCCATGTTCACCGTGCCCAGATCGTTGGCTTCTATCAGGAATTCGCCGTTTTCCACATAACGCTTCAGTTCGTTCAGCTCGGACGGCGCCTGTAACAGGGCCAGGGTAGAGATCACCACCTGCTTGCCGCTGCGGGCTATCTCTTGCGCCAGCGCCAGCCAGTCTCCCACCTTCATTTCACGCCGTTTGGTGCAGACGCTTTCACCGAGATAAATAATCTCCGCGCTGCTGTTTACCGCCTGCTGATAAAAACTCTCGACCTCGGTTTTTGGCCAGTAGTACAGCACCGGGCCTAATGCGTATTTCATGCGTCCTCCTGCTACTGCCATTTGCGGTGATAGGCACCGAGGGTGGTTTGGGTGCCTTCGGACATCGAGCCGAGCGCTTCCATCCAGCCGGCCTCGGCCTGATAAGCGGCCGGATCGGCCTGGCAGCGATCGATGGCCTGACGCCACACGCGGGCAACCTGGCTAACATAGGCCGGGCTGCGCTGGCGGCCTTCAATCTTCACCGAAGCGATATTGGCAGCCAGCAGTTCCGGCAGCAGTTCCAGCGTATTGAGGCTGGTGGGCTCTTCCAGCGCGTGGTAGCGCACGTCATCCACCAGATAGCGGCCCTTGCACAGCGTCGGGTAACCGGCATTTTCATCGTCCCGGTAGCGGTCGATCAGCACGCCGTTCAGGCGTGACTCCATACCCTGAGCCGTTTGCTGCCAGCGCACGTAGCGCGCCGGCGAACAGGCACCGACGGTATTGGGGGATTCGCCGGTCAGGTAAGAGGAGAGGTAGCAACGCCCCTCGGCCATGATGCACAGGCTGCCGAAGGCGAAGACCTCAAGCGGCACAGGGCTGGTACGCGCCAGCTGTTTAACCTGGTGCATCGACAGCACGCGCGGCAGCACTACCCGACCGACGTCGAAATGGCGTTGGTAGAAGCGAATTGCCTCTTCGTTAGTGGCAGAAGCTTGCACCGACACGTGACGCTCCAACTGCGGGTAACGTTCGGCGGCGTATTCCAGCATCGCCAAATCGGCGAGGATCAGCACGTCGGCACCCAACTGCGCCGCCATGTCTACCGCCCGCTGCCAGCGGGCATAGCCGTCCGGGTGGGCGAAGGTGTTGATGGCGATGTGCAGCTTGCGGTTGTGGCGATGGACGTACTCGACCGCTTCCTGCAGCTTTTTCTCGGTAAAGTTGAGGCCGGCAAAGTGGCGCGCGTTGGTATCATCTTTCAGGCCGATGTACACGGCGTCAGCGCCGTTATCCACCGCAGCCTTCAGGGCCGGCAGGTTACCGGCGGGACAAAGCAGCTCCATAGATTTATCCTGACTCAGCATGCACCCATGGCGGATGCGGGCTGTCACAATGTTTACCGGTGACCGTTTTTAACCGGCAAACGCTAATCGGGAGGCAATTTTAGTGAAAGCGCGCTGAACAGGCTTTGATTTGAGGCAGCTTCTGGCGTATTGATAAAGCTGGCGGCGAAATGCACTATTTGTTGATATAGAGCGCTTCTGCCGTGCGCCACTGTGGCAAAATAGTGCATCTGTGTTGAAAGGAGTGAACGACAGTGTTGGAACAATTACGAGCGCGCATTGTGCGCCAGGGGCCGTCGCTGCTGCGAGTACCGCTAAAATTCACGCCGTTTGCTTTGCAGCGCCAGCTTCTGGAACAGGTGCTGGGCTGGCAGTTCCGCCAGGCGTTGGCGGATGGCGATTTGGAATTTCTCGAATCGCGCTGGTTAAAGATCGAAGTCCGCGATCTGGCGCTACACTGGTTTATGACGGTAGAAAACGGCAAGCTGGTTGTCAGCCAACATGCCGAGGCTGATGTCAGCTTCAGCGGCGACGCCAACGATCTGATTCTTATCGCAGCGCGTAAGCAAGATCCCGATACGCTGTTCTTTCAGCGTCGGCTGCAGATTGAAGGGGACACCGAATTGGGCCTGTATGTAAAAAATCTGATGGACGCCATCGAGTTGGAAGCCATGCCTGCGCCATTGCGCCTGGGCCTGCTGCAACTGGCTGAATTTGTCGAAGCAGGGCTGCAGGAGGGCACGGTGCAAACTTCCCGTGTGCCGGTATCATGCTAATCCGCGTAGAAATTCCGGTAGATGCCGCAGGGATCGACGCACTGTTGCGTCGTGCCTTTGGGCGTGACGACGAGGCCGATCTGGTGCAGCAACTGCGCGAAGATGGCCTGCTGACGCTGGGCATTGTCGCCACCGACGACGAAGGCGGCGTGGTAGGTTATGCGGCGTTCAGTCCGGTGGACGTGGCCGGGGAGGATCGCCAATGGGTCGGTCTGGCACCGCTGGCGGTGGACGAAAGCCTGCGTCGCCAAGGGCTGGGTGAAAAACTGATCTACGAAGGATTGGATTCGCTCAATGAGTTCAGCTATGCCGCAGTAGTGGTGCTGGGCGATCCCGCTTATTACGGCCGCTTTGGCTTTAAACCGGCTGCCGCCTACGGGCTGCAGTGCCGTTGGCCGGGCAGCGAAGCCGCCTTCCAGGTGTATCCGCTGGCGGAAAATGCTCTGGATGATGCGCGCGGGGCGGTGGAGTTTTCCGAGCCGTTTAACCGGTTTTAATCTCAGCGTCCGGCAGTAGATGATCCAACGAAAGAGGCGGGTGATTCACCAGCCTCTCTTTTTGCGTTTTGCTCAGTTGCTTCACCCGATATTCCAGCCTTAGCGCTTTAGAACGATCCCCCGCCAGGCAGTGAAACGCCAACACCAGCTCGCCTTTGCCCCGCAGTGCCTTTGCACCTTTGCCAGCCTGATGCTGCGCCAGACGTCGTTCGACGTCGGTAGTAATGCCGGTATACAGCATGCCGTTAGGCAGACGCAGCATGTAAAGGTGCCAGGGGGAGAGGGTATCGGTCATGAATAAGCAGCAACTTCGGTGGTCAGGGTGGGAATATGATGGCATGTTCACCGTCGTAATCCCACCCTGTCCGCCTGCGGATGATTACGGTTAGCCTTTTTTGCCCGCCATTTCAAAGCGAGGTGAAACGAGGCCGTACAGCGTCCAGCCGAGGAAAGTGGCGATGGCACCCCACATCATGGCCTCTTCACCGGAACTGTAGAGCGCATAGAAGCTGTAAAGCGCGCCAATGCCGGCAATGATGTTGGCGATCCGCGCTTTTTTCTCCGGCACTTTCGCCACCTTCTGAATAATGATCAGCGCCGCCATCGACAAGATGTAGGGGATAATATTGGTCACTACCGCCAGGTTAACCAGCACGTTGAACTGCTTGTTCAGCGACGGGCTGATGGTCATCAGCGACAGTACGCTCTGGATAACGACGATGGTCAGCATGCCTTTGACCGGGGCGTCCGCCTTGCTGAGTTTCGAGAAGATTTTCGGGAAGAAACCGCTGTCGGCGGAAGATTTGAATACCTGAGCGATGGTGAACTGCCACCCCAGCAGCGACCCGACGCAGGACATGATCATCAGTGCCATGATGATCTTGCCGACCGTTGGGTTGAACATATGGGAAAACGCCAGCCCAAACGGCGCGGTGGAATTGGCCAGGTCCATATTCGGTACTATACCGGCGATCACGTTGGTCGAAACGATATAGATCACTGCGGCGCTAAGCGTGCCGCCCAATACGGCGATCGGCACATTACGTTCTGGGTTCTCCACCACATCGGTATTGGCACAGGCGGATTCGAGGCCCAGGAAAGCCCATAGGGTCATGGAAATCGAAGCGCCAATGGCTTCAAAAGTTGGCACCTGATGCGGGTTCCACGCGGCGACGTAAGCGCTGCCGCTGAACCAGTGCCAGCCGATGATCGAAATCCCGACCACCGGGATGATGACGCCCCAAACGGTGATGCCGCTGATCCTGCCGGTAATGCGAGCGCCGCCGAAGTTGGCGACCGTGGCTAACCACAGCACACCAATGGTGGCGATACAGATCCCCAACGGGCTCAGGTTGGCGCCAAACAGCTCGGTACCGTAGCCCACGGCGGAAATGGCGATGGCGATATTGGCGATCAGTAACGAAACGCCGTAGGTATAGTTCGCCATAAAGTTGCCCGATTTGCCGAAGGCATATTCAGCATACCCCCCCATACCGCCGGATTTACGGCTGAACATCCCGCATTTGGCGAAGGCATAGGCCAGCGCCATTGAACCAACCGCAGTGACCAACCAGGAAACAATAGAAATTGTGCCTACCTCGGCCAATTTGGTCGGCAGCATAATTATGCCGGACCCCATCATGTTGACGGCCGTCAGGATCGTTAACTGCACGACCCCCATTTTATTATTAGACTTACTCATGATCATTCTCTCTTTTATGATGCGATCTGGGCGGTGAATAATATTCACCGCCTTGTGAGGTCATTAATTACTCATGACGTAGCCGTAAGCGCGATTCCAGCCATCTTCATCTTGTTGGATATAAACACCCTGCAATTCCGGTGCGAAACCAGGAAGTAAATTAATGCCTTCCTCCAATGCCAGGAAATAACGCTGTGCAGCGCCACCCCATATTTCTCCAGGGACGACACATAAAACACCCGGAGGGTAAGGTAGTGCACCCTCTGCCGCAATGCGGCCCTCAGCCTTGGCCAATGAAACCAATTCGATATTGCCGCGGACAAATTCTGTATTGGCATCTTGCGGGTTCATGGCGACACGAGGGAAATAATTCTTGCGGAACATCTCTTTTTGCAGTTCTTTAACATCGTAACTGACATAGAGATCGTGCATTTCTTGGCAAAGTTGACGCAGGGTATAATTCTTGTAGCGTTGCTCATTGCTTTTATATACCGCGGGCAGGACTTCACTGAGTAATGAATCCTGCTCGATGTGTTTTTCAAAGCGGGCAATCAGCGCCACCAGATGCTGCATTTTGGCGATGTCTTCGGCCGGAGTGAGCAGGAACAGGATCGAGTTGAGATCGCATTTTTCCGGTACTATGCCGTTTTCGCGCAGATAGTTGGCCAAAATGGTCGCCGGAATGCCGAAGTCACTGTAGTTACCGCTCGCCGTGTCTATGCCCGGCGTGGTGAGCAACAGCTTGCAAGGGTCGACAAAATACTGCGATTCCGCATAGCCTTCAAAGGCATGCCACTTCTCGCCTGGCACAAAGTTGAAGAAGCGCAAATCGTTGGCCATTGTCTCGGTGTCATAAGACTGCCAGGGCTTGCCGTCGATCTGGTCTGGAACAAAAGGTTTGATTAACTGGCAGGTCTCCAGCAGCATTTTACGGGCTTCAATCCCTACGCGAACGCACTCCTTCCACAGGCGCTGACCGCTTTTCCCTTCATGCATTTTGGCATTGACGTCCAGAGCGGCAAACAGCGGATAGAACGGGCTGGTGGAAGCATGCAGCATAAAAGCGTTATTAAAGCGTTTATGGTTGCAATAGCGACTTTGGCCTTTGATATGTTTGTCTTTTTTATGGATTTGTGAGGTTTGCGAGAAGCCGGCCTGCTGTTTGTGAACGGACTGGGTCACAATGATCCCCGGGTCGTTTTCATTCAGTTCAAGCAGTAAAGGCGAACAATCTTTCATCATTGGGATGAATTGTTCGTAGCCCACCCAGGCGGAGTCAAACAGGATGTAATCGCACAGGTGCCCAATCTTGTCGACCACCTGGCGAGCGTTGTAAATGGTGCCGTCGTAGGTGCCTAACTGGATGATTGCCAGACGGAAAGGCCGGGCTTCATTGGCACGTTCCGGCGCCACTTCGCGGATTTGCTGACGTAAATAACGTTCATCGAAGCAGTGCGCATAAATACCGCCGATAAAGCCAAATGGGTTGCGGGCGGTCTCCAGATACACCGGCGTTGCACCAGCTTGAATCAGTGCGCCATGGTGATTGGATTTATGGTTATTACGGTCGAACAACACTAAATCGCCGCGTGTTAACAGGGCGTTGGTCGCAACTTTGTTTGATGCCGAGGTCCCATTCAGCACGAAATAGGTCTTATCGGCGTTAAACACCTTGGCTGCGTGTTGCTGCGCGGCACAGGGTGCCCCCTCGTGGATCAATAAGTCGCCCAGTTTGACGTCCGCGTTGCACATATCGGAACGGAACAGCGTCTCGCCATAGAAATCAAAGAACTGACGTCCGGCCGGATGTTTACGGAAGAATTCACCGCCCTGATGGCCCGGACAGGCAAAGGTGGCGTTACCCATTTCGACATACTGCGTCAGCGTGTTGAAGAACGGTGGCAGCAGATCTTTTTCATATTTTACCGCCGCGGCCTCCAACTGCTTGCCGTAGAACTGGGTGTTTTTCCCGCAGAGTTCAAATACCCCGTGCAGCGCCGGTAATACGGCATTGTCCAACTCTTCTTCGCAGCAAACCGCCACAAACAGCGGGATGTTCAACCCGATCTCTTCGAGATGCGTCACCATGCCCTTCGTAACGTCCTCAACGGACAGCACAATGGCGGCGACATCATTGAAATCGCTCTGATGTACATCGACAATTTCACGTTCTGTTTCAAAGCAGCCCAGTGTTTTTTCATTAGCGGCAATTTTTAACTTTTTCATTTTCTCATTCTTCAGACAAAGGTATTCCACCGGCAAATAATTAAATCTGCCGTTAATACCTTATTAAAATAAAGGTGTACGAGAACCTGGCATGCCGGAAGGCATTCCTGAGTTCACTCTATTATTTTGTGATGACGTTCTTATCCCATGAAGATGAATTACGATGTTTTCCGCTGCGTAAGCAACAGCAGTTTATCTCTGTTGAACAGAGTGAAAAATAATTCGTAATGATGTCTTGCGTTCGGAATAAGGACGAACGAGGAGGGAGGTTATCTGAAGTTAAAGAAAGCGAAGCTAAAGCAACTACGATGAGCCATCATCATAATATGGGTTGTGCGCCTGATATGCGCCATTTTTCTGTTGTTGTTTTCCATTTCTAATCCACCTTTGTGAGTGAAAAGATGGCGCTATTTTAACGCAGGCCTGAGCAAAATATGTGACATGCATCACGCATATACACCTTCAAGTAAATAACTATTCACTGGTTATGCATTGAGTTGCATAAGAATACCTCTAAAGAGTGATTATGCATGTAAATAGATTGATAACAAATAGCCCTTTCTGCTACCTGATTTTTTCTATGCGGGAGAAATAGCAAAAAAAATTGCGTTTAAGAGGGGCGTATAATGCGCAATTGAAGTGAGTTTGTTTTTATTATGTTATAAGTCCATATAATGATATTTTGTATATAAATTCACTTTATCTGGGTGTTTATTCTCTTTTGATTTTTTCCGACATTGTTGTTATTTGTGACCCGCCTCAACAACACGGGTTAAGATGAAACAAGATAACGGGGAGAATTCACAGTGACTATGACCGATGAGCATCAACTTATCGCACAGTTTCTCAGCAAGGAGCACGTACTGACGCTGTGCGCGGGAAACGGCATGGATATGTGGTGCGCCAATTGTTTCTACGTGTTTGACACCGAGCGGATGGCGCTGTGGTTGATGACCGAAACCCACACCCGTCACGGTGAGCTGATGCTGCAAAACGCCAGCGTGGTGGGCACCATAGCGCCGAAACCGAAGACCATCGCCTTGATCCGCGGCATTCAGTATCGGGCGCAAGCGACGATGCTGAACGGTGAGCAGGAGGCGTTGGCACGGGCACGTTACTGCAAGCGTTTCCCGATAGCCAAGATGATGAAGGCGCCGGTCTGGCAGTTGGATCTGCAGGAGGTGAAGATGACTGACAATACCCTCGGTTTCGGTAAAAAGCTTCACTGGGCGCGGGTCTGAATACCGCAAACTATACTTTTCAGCATCATCAATCAGCGGGAGGGCATATGGCACGGGTATTCATTGTCGGGGCAACTGGGTTGGTGGGTAAAGCACTGTTATATCTGCTGCAGCGTGATCCGCAGGTCACGGCGATCGTGGCGCCAACGCGCAAACCATTGCCGCCGAACGAAAAATTAGAGAACCCGGTAGGGGATGATTTGTTCGCGCTGCTGACTGAATGTGAACAGCCGGTCGATATGGTGTTTTGCTGCCTGGGGGCGACCCGCCGCGAAGCCGGTAGCGACGCTAATTTCCATTATGTCGATTACACCCTGGTGGTGGAAAGTGCGCTGACTGGCCGTCGGTTAGGGGCGCAGCATTGTCTGGCCGTCAGTGCGCTAGGCGCGAACAGGCGCTCTACGTTCCTCTATAACCGCACCAAAGGGGAAATGGAGCAGGCGCTGCGTGAACAGAATTGGCCGCGCCTGACGCTGGTGCGGCCATCCATGCTACTGGGGTCACGGCCCTCGCCGCGCTTGCTGGAGCGCCTCACCGCGCCGCTGTTTAAATTGCTGCCCGGCAAATGGCGAGCGGTGAGTGCCGAAGACGTGGCGCAAACCCTGCTGGAACAGGCGTTCAGCCCTGGCAACGGCGTTAGGGTGCTGGAATCCGATCGGCTGCATTGTTACCGCAGTGCACGCTGAGATTATCGAACGCCAGCTCCAGGCCAGGCGGCAGTTCATTGTCCGTCAGCCACAAATCGAGATGATGGCTGATGTGCGTCAATAGGGTACGGCCTGGTTGCAAGCGTTGCTGAATTTCATGCGCACGGGTCAAATCGTTGTGGTTACGCGGTGCCTGCGGCTGAGGGGGCAGGCTGCAATCGAGCACCAGCAAATCCAACGGCACTCCGCGTAGAAAAGCGTCGGTATCGGGCGGCAGACCGACGGTATCGGTCAGGTAGGCGAGCGATGCCCCAGCGGCCTGGATCAGATAGCCCAGCGTGATTTTTGAATGCTGCAGCGGCAACGGTGTGATGCGCAGCCCGCCCAGTTCAAAGGGTTCGAAGGGGGTTAACGGCGGTTGAAACGCCAGAATACCAGGGTGTTTGAACAGGTCATCGCAGCCCTGCTCGTCTGCCGGACCATAGACCGGAATAAAATTTCCGCACCCCCAACGCAAAGGAAATAACCCCTGTACGTGATCCATGTGGTAATGTGTCAGTAAAAAACGTTGAATTTCCCCCGCCGAAAAACGCCGTTCCAACGACGGTAATCCTGCATCCAGCAAGGTCGTTTCCCCCTGAAATTTGAGCATGGCGCTGCACGGTCGTCGCCGAAACGCCGGCTCGCGCCTCGCCCGCTGACAGACCAGACAATCACAGCCAAACACCGGGATCTGTTGCGCGCCACCGGTGCCGAGAAACGTCAGTTGCATGTCGTCACTCCCGATTATAAATACTTCTCCGCGAAGGCATGGATATCACGGAAATCCGCCAACCGCTGTTGCAGCGTCTGGTGGTCCCAGTGCCACCACTGGCTGCGCTCAATGCGTTCGATCAGGGCGTCGTCGAAACGCATGCCGATCTTTTTGGCCGCTACGCCGGCGACAATCTCATAGGGGGAGACATCTTTGGTGACGACGGCCGCGCTGCCGATAACGGCACCGTTGCCGATGCTGACGCCGGGCATGACGATGGCGTTATGACCGATCCAGACGTCGTGGCCGATAGTCACATGCTGTTCGCGCCGCCAGTCGAAGAACGCTTCGTCGTCTTCTCCCAGGTCATACTCTGAAGCGCGGTAGGTGAAATGGTGTTGGGCGATACGCTGGTAAGTGGGGTGATTGCCAGGATTGATACGCACATAAGAGGCAATCGACACGAATTTGCCGATGGTGGCGTAAAAAATCTGGTTGTGTCCGGCGGTGTAGGAGTAGTCACCCATCTCCACCTCTTCCAAAATCGCATCGTCGGCCAGATGTACATATTGGCCTAAGCGACTGCGGTTAAGCGTCACGTTGTTACCGATTTTCTGCTGTGCAGCATCGTTCATGGCACGGCATCCTGTGGTTGTTTTGCCAAAGAGGGCAGCAGCGCCAACAGCGCCGCCAGCGTGTCATCAAGGTTGCCGTCGTTATCCAACCGTCGGCAACCGGCAGGGAGTTTTTCCTGGTACTCTGCCGCTCGCGCCAATCGTTGTTCGATCTGCTCGGCATTTTCGCGTCCGCGGTTTTGCAGCCGCTGGCGGAGAATATGCGTACTGACCTGCAGGCAAACCGGCAGCAGCTGTGCGCCATAACGCTGCTGCGCCTGCAATAAGTGAGCGCGCGAGCCGTTGACCACCACATCGATCCCCTGCAGCAACCAAAGATCCACTTCGATCCCAAAAGCGTAATGATGCTGGTGCGCGTGCCAGTCGAGGGCGAACAGGCCTTTGGCGCGGCGGCGCAAAAATTCGGGTTCACTGAGCGCAATATGGTTCTCGCAGCCGGCGTCTGCCGGCCGGGTGATATAACGGTGCGCCACCAGCGGCGCACTGTCGGCATGGGCGCGCAGGGCGGCCAGCAGGCTGTCTTTCCCGGCCCCGGAAGGCCCCATCAGATAGATAAGCTGTGCCATCAGAACACCTGCTTGCCCTGGCGCCACACGTTCTGCACGTAGATATGCTCGCCGTGCGGCCGAGCCAGTACCAAATCTGCCCGTAATCCTTCGGCGATGGTCCCGCGATCCTGCAAGTCCAGCGCTTTCGCCGGGTTGCGGGTGATCATCTGCACCGCCTGCGGCAAGCCGTAGCCGTTGCGCTCGTCGGCCGCGATACGAAATGCCGCATCCAGCAGGCTGGCCGGGTAATAATCGGAAGACAGAATATCCAACACCCCCAACGCCGCCAGATGGTGCGCTGCCACGTTGCCGGAGTGGGAACCGCCGCGCACGATATTCGGCGCCCCCATCAGCACTTGTAATCCTTGCTGATGCGAGGCCAGGGCCGCGGCTTCGGTGGTGGGGAATTCGGCAATGGCGCTGCCCAGTGCACAGGACTCGGCTACGTGTTCGGCGGTCGCGTCGTCGTGGCTGGCAAGAGAGATCTTGCGTGCCCGGCAGTGAGCGGCGATCGCTTCGCGGTTTGGCGTGGCCCAGCGAGCGGAAAGCCCGATTTGCTGCTCCTCAAAGTCGCTCATCTGCTGGTCATTGAGGTTGTATTTGCCCTGATAATATTCGCGGTATTTTTCTCGCGAAGCGAACTGGCGCTGACCCGGCGAATGGTCCATCAACGACACCAGAGACACGCCCGGCTTGTCCATCAGCTGTTCGAACAACGGCAGGGTGCTGTCGTGCGGCAGTTCGCAGCGCAGGTGCAACCGGTGTTCGGCGCGATTCACCCCCGCACGCTGGCTGTGGATCACCGCGTCGATCATTTTTTGCAGGTTCTCCAGCCGGTGACCGCCGTCGCGTACGTCGCCAATGGCCACTGCGTCTAGCACGGTGGTGATGCCATTGGCCACCATCAATGCATCATGGCTGCTCATGGCCGAATGGGCCGGCCAGTCGACGTTAGGGCGCGGGGTGAAAAACTTGTCCAGGTTGTCGGTGTGTAATTCGATCAGGCCAGGCAGCAACCAGCCGCCTTCACCGTTCAGTGCCTGGGGTAACTGACTGGGCGTATCGGCAAAACTGCGGATCGTGCCGTCGCTGATCTCCAGCGATCCTTCGACAACCTGATCTTCCAGCACCAGCTTCACGTTATTGATGATCATCAGAGGATCTCCAGCGCCTGTGGCGCCTGCATGTCATATAACCTGTCGGCGACCTGCTGACGGACGCCCTCATCATGAAAAATGCCGACGATAGCCGCGCCGCGCCGTTTGGCCTGTTCGATCAAGGCGACCACTGCCGCGCTGTTGCGGCTGTCGAGTGACGCCGTGGGTTCGTCCAGCAGCAAAATCGGATAATCGACAATAAAGCCGCGCGCAATATTCACCCGCTGTTGCTCGCCGCCGGAGAAGGTCGAAGGCGCCAACTGCCACAGACGCTGCGGCACATTGAGCTGGTTAAGCAAGGTTTCGGCGCGCTCACGGCATTCGGCGCGATCGGCACCCTGTTCCAGTAACGGCTGCATCACGACGTCCAGCGCGCTGATACGGGGGATCACTCGCAGGAACTGGCTGACCCAGCCAAGGGTATGACGGCGAACCGCCAGGATTTGGCGCGCTTCGGCCTGCACCATGTCCAGCCATTCCCCCTGATGGTTGACCCAGATATGGCCGCTGTCGGGCAGATAGTTGGCATACAGCGAGCGCAGCAGGGTTGATTTTCCGCTGCCGGAATGGCCGTGCAGCACCACACACTCGCCGCTGCTGACCGTCATGTTGGCGTCGTGCAACACCGGCAGCCGCGTGCCGTGCTGCTGGTGGAGCACAAAGGTTTTGCTGAGGTGTTCAACCCGGATTTGAATAGTCATCTGTTATTACCTTGAGTTACGACAGCACCGAAGAAACCAGCAGTTGGGTATAAGGATGGTGTGGATCGTCCAGCACCCGGTCGGTCAGGCCGCTTTCCACCACCTCGCCCTGTTTCATCACCAGCAAGCGGTGCGCCAGCAGGCGCGCCACGCCGAGATCGTGGGTGACGATCACCGCCGCCAACTGCATTTCCACCACCAAAGTGCGCAGCAGATCGAGCAGCCGCGCCTGCACCGAAACGTCCAGACCACCGGTGGGTTCGTCCATAAATACCAGCTTCGGGTGGGTCACCAGATTGCGGGCGATCTGCAAGCGTTGCTGCATGCCGCCGGAAAAGGTGGTCGGCAGATCGTCAAGGCGCGACAGCGGGATCTCAACGTCTTCCAGCCACTGCCCGGCCTGACGGCGGATGTCGCCATAGTGGCGCTGGCCGATGGCCATCAGCCGTTCGCCGATGTTGCCGCCGGCGGAAACCTTGGGCCGAAGCCCGTCGAGCGGGTGCTGATGCACTACGCCCCAGTCGGTGCGCAGCAGGCGGCGGCGATCGCTTTCCGCCATCGCATATAAATCATGCTGTTGCCCGGCCTGCGGACGGTAGAGGATCTGCCCTTGCTGTGGCGCCAGCCGCGCAGAGATCGACTTCAGCAGGGTGGTTTTGCCGGAGCCGGATTCGCCGACGATGCCCAGCACTTCACCGGGGTAGATATCGAAAGACACATCGCTAAAGCCTTTGCCCGGCGCGTACAGGTGGGTCAGGTTAGCCACCGACAGCAGCGGCGTGGTGCTCAGAGGGGTGGAAGTCATCAGTGCTGCGCCTCTTGCGAAGGTTGCGCCAGTTGCTGCTGGCAGTAATCGGTATCGGAGCAGACGAACATGCGGTTGCCCTGGTCGTCGAGCACCACTTCGTCCAGATAACTGTGGCGCGAGCCGCACAGCGCGCAGGGCTCGTTCCACTGCTGTACGCTGAACGGATGATCGTCGAAGTCCAGGCTCTCCACTTTGGTAAAGGGTGGCAGGGCATAGATACGCTTCTCGCGTCCGGCACCAAACAGCTGCAGCGCCGGCATCATGTGCATTTTCGGGTTATCGAATTTGGGGATCGGCGACGGATCCATCACGTAGCGGTCATTGATCTTCACCGGATAGGCGTAGGTGGTGGCGATGTGGCCGTAGCGCGCGATGTCTTCGTACAGCTTCACCTGCATCACGCCATACTCTTCCAGCGCATGCATTTTGCGGGTCTCGGTTTCTCGCGGTTCGATAAAGCGCAGCGGCTCAGGGATCGGCACCTGATAAATCAGGATCTGGTCTTCGCGCAGCGCGGTTTCCGGAATGCGGTGACGGGTCTGGATCAGCGTAGCCTCGGGCGTGCGTTCGGTGGTGGCGACCCCGGCGACGCGCTGGAAGAAGCGGCGAATCGACACGGCGTTGGTGGTGTCGTCGGCGCCCTGATCAATCACCTTCAGCACGTCGGCACGGCCAATCACGCTGGCGGTCAACTGAATGCCGCCGGTGCCCCAGCCGTAGGGCATCGGCATTTCACGGCCGCCGAACGGCACCTGATAACCGGGGATGGCGATTGCCTTCAAAATGGCGCGACGGATCATGCGCTTGGTTTGCTCGTCCAGGTAGCCCAGGTTGTAGCCGGTTAATACTTCACTCATTGCGGGCCTCCTGACGCTCGCTAAATTCCTGGCGCAGACGCTTAAGCAGTTCCAGCTCTGCCTGGAAATCGACGTAGTGCGGCAGTTTAAGGTGGGAAACAAAGCCGGCGGCTTCGACGTTATCGGCATGGGCCAGCACGAACTCTTCGTCCTGCGCCGGGCTGGCGATGCCTTCGTCGTACTCGGGGCTTTGCAGAGCACGGTCTACCAGCGCCATTGCCATCGCCTTGCGTTCGGCCCGGCCAAACACCAGACCATAGCCGCGGGTGAAATGCGGCGGCTGGTCAACCGGATCAATAAAGCCGTTAACCATCTCGCATTCGGTTAGCAGGATTTCGCCGATATCAATGGTGAAACCCAGCTCTTCTGGCGTGATCTCCGCTGAAACATAGCCGGTGCGGATCTCGCCGGCGAACGGGTGGGTACGGCCGTAGCCACGTTGGGTGGAGTAGCTCAGCGCCAGTAAAAAGCCTTCGTCACCGCGCACCAATTGCTGCAGACGCGCTGAGCGTGAGCAGGGGTAAACCGGAGGATTACGGGTGATATCGTCCGGTATGCTGCCGTCGTCCCGCTCCGCCAATGCCAGCTGTTGCTGACTGAGCAGATCAAACACGTGGGCACAGTTTTCCGGCAAGGGTTCGTCCGCCTGTGGTGCGCGGGGGGCTTCTCCTTCCGCCAGCAACGCGAAATCCAACAGCCGGTGGGTGTAATCGTAGGTTGGCCCCAGCACCTGTCCGCCGGGCAAGTCCTTGTAAACTGCCGAGATGCGGCGCTCCAGTCGCATATTTTCTGTCGCCAGCGGTTCGCCGATCGCCAGGCGCGGCAGGGTGGTACGGTAGGCGCGCAGCAGGAAAATGGCCTCGACCAGATCGCCGCTTGCCTGCTTGATGGCCAGCGCCGCCAGCTCAGGATCGTAGATGCCGCCCTCGGTCATGACCCTGTCCACGGCCAGGCCCAGCTGCTGCTCAATCTGCAGTGCGCTCAGTTCCGCCACGCTGTCATCGCCGCGCCGCAGCTGTTCTTGTAACTGATGGGCGGCCTCAATGGCTTTTTCGCCCCCTTTAACGGCAACGTACATCAGCACACCTCCACGTGGGTGGTTCGCGGTAACGCCAACAGGCATTCGCCGCAGGTCAGCAGGAAATCCAGCCCCAGCGGGAAGCGCTGCGGGCGGTTAAGCAGGTAATCCAGCAGCGCCGGCGGCAGCTGCGGTGAAATAATTCGTTGATGTTCGATGCCTGGCCCGGTCAGGCGCAGGGCGGCGCCTTGTTCCAGGCTAGCTAACTGCACAATCACCGTAGCGCTGAACTCGGGGGAAATTTCGCTGCCGTGCGGCAATGCCTGTAAATCGGTCGCCTGCAGTTGGCTATCGAACAGGGCGAAACACACCTCTTCGGCGCGCTCGGCCAGCGGTGCGCCACTGTGGAAGCGAATGTTTGTTAGCGCTTGCTCACTTTTTAGCTCAGGACTCAGCTGGATCGGAGTTTCCTGATCCGCCAGGGTCAGCAAGGCAGCGGTACTGGCTGCATTCAGCCTGTCCCAGGTTGGGCTGCCTTGCAGCGTGACCACAGGCCCAGGCTCGCTTAACGCCTTAAGAATTAAGCGGAAAGTCTGCTGAGATTGGTCGATCGGCTGGGTAAAACCTGTCAGTAGGCTCATGATTAATCCCCTCGCACCAGCGTAAAGAAGTCCACCCGGCTGGAGGCGACGGCCCTTGCACGCAACTGACGTTGCTCGTGTTGCAGCGCGGCCAGCGGCTCTATCAGCTGTTGTTGCAGCAATTCGGCTTGCTCCGGCAGTTGCAGCAGGGCATCCAGCAGCGCGCAGAGTTCGGCATGCGCCTTATCGCGCCCGGCGATATAGCTGTAGCCATAGCCGCCGTTTTCGAGCTGGACCACCGCACGGGTGACGGTCATGTCGCCCAAGACGAAGCGGCGACCGGTGGCGCCCATGCGCCCCTGCAACTGCGCCAGGCCAATCTCCGGTGCACGGATGCTCTGGTAGCGCGGGTTGATATTCAGCGCCTGCCAGTGGCTGCGCAACTGTGCAGGCTGGCTGTGCGCCAGTACCGACATCCAGCGTTGTCTCGGCTGTAAGGCTTGCATTTAGTGCTCCATCGTCAGTTCAATCATGTCGGCGCGCGCCAGGCTGACGGAGTATTCCGCCACGTTGTTGCTGCCGGTGCAGACGTTCAGGGTGCGCACGCACAGCAGCGGCGCCTGGGTGGCAATTTCCAGCATCCGGCTCTCTTTGGCCTGGGCCCGGCGCGCACTGATGCGTGTCTGGCTGCGGGTCAGCGGCTGGTGGATGTTTGATTCGATAAATTCGTGCAGCGAACCGCTGTGGAACTGCTGTAGCGCCGGCCACCAGTCCAGATCGGGCAGATAGTGGTCGATCAGGCTCATCGGTACGCCGTTGACCCGGCGCAAAGTGCGAAGGTGGATCACCGTTTCGCCTTCTTCCCGTGACAACGCGCTGGCAACATGCCCATTGCACGGGCGTAGTACAGCGAGTAAGCGCTCACTGGTGGGGTGGCTTCCCTGCTCGAACAGGTTCTGACTGAAACGGGTATTGGCATGCAGCGGGTAGTCGTAGGGGCGCATCAACACCAGAATGCCGATCCCGTGCCGGCGTTGCAGCCAGCCGCGCTCCACCAATTGATCGACTGCACGACGCAGGGTATGGCGATTGACCTGATAGCGTTCCGCCAATTGCTGCTCGGAAGGCAGGTAGTCGCCACAGCGGTATTGGGTGCGCAGCTCTTGTTCCAGCTGCGCGGCGATTTGCTGGTAGCGGGTGGGAAAACTGGTCGGATGTCTAGATAAGTCCATCATAATAAAAAACCTCGGTGGCCATAACGACATAAAAATATGCGGTTTATCGGCATGTCTTACAGTGCTTACCCTGCGGCTTGAAAGACGACGGGTAGGTCCCGTGGTGAAGTTGGCATCATCTTGCAGGCGTCAGATGACAATCGCGTTACGCGTCGGTGGCGAACAGATGAACTATTTTGGACAGGCAGATGATGCGCAGGGGGCCGCTGCGCGCTAAGCTGACGCTATTGATGATTGAACCGAGTTAATCTAAGCCCATGCCACATCCCCTGACTGCAACTGAACACCGCGCGCGCCCTTGGCCGTGGTGGAAACCGGCGCTGTTTCTGCTGGTGGTGGCCATCGGCCTCTACTACGTCAAATGGCAGCCTTATTACGGCAAGGCCTTTCTGGCGGCGGACACGCATTCCATCGGCAAATCGATACTGGTCAACGACGACAGCAGCCCGTGGCTGGCGGCCTGGCATTACGCGCTGGTCTATTTCACGGCGGTATGGAAGGCGGCGGTGCTCGGTGTGGTGTTGGGCTCATTGGTGCAGGTGCTGATCCCACGCGATTGGTTGATGCGCACGCTCGGTCATCCGCGTTTTTCCGGTACCTTGCTGGGCGCGGTGATCGCACTGCCGGGCATGATGTGTACCTGTTGTGCCGCGCCGGTAGCTGCCGGATTACGGCGTCAGTCGGTGTCCAGCGGGGCAGCGATGGCGTTCTGGCTGAGTAACCCGGTGCTGAATCCGGCCACGCTGATTTTTATGGGCTTTGTGCTCGGCTGGCAGTTTGCCGCAATCCGGCTGGTGGCTGGGGTGATCATGGTGCTGGGCATCGCCTGGCTGGTGCAGCGTGCCACTGCCAGGGATCCGCAGCCGGCGGCTTTGCAAACGCCGCTGCTGCCGCTGGATAAAGCTAACGAAAAGCCGTTTTTCGGCCGCTGGCTCAAGGCGCTGTGGTCGCTGTTTTGGTCCACCATACCTGTCTACATTCTGGCGGTATTGGCGCTAGGGGCCGCGCGCGTTTGGCTGTTCCCGCATGCCGATGGGGCGATAGATAATAGCGTGTTGTGGATTATTGGTCTGGCGATCGCCGGTTGCCTGTTCGTGATCCCGACGGCGGCGGAAATCCCGATTGTGCAGACTCTAATGCTGGCGGGCATGGGCACCGGCCCGGCGCTGGCGCTGTTGATGACCCTGCCAGCGGTCAGCCTGCCTTCGTTGCTGATGCTGAACAAGGCCTTCTCTGCCAAGGCACTGTGCCTGACAGCGCTATTGGTTGCGCTGTGTGGGATCGTCACGGGCGTGGTAGGAATGGGGTTGGTATAAATTGTTTAATAAATAGTCTTTCATTCGTATTTGCGTTGTCACAAATGTGCTAACGTTGGCAGGTTTTCAGTTGTTAAATATTGAGCGAATGCAGGAGTATCAAGATGGAAAGCCGTATCCAGTTTCGCATTGAGGATGAGACTAAACGTTTGGCGCAGAAAGCCGCAGAAGCCAAGGGGATCACTTTGAGTGAGGCGTGTCGACGTTTGGCTGAGCAAATGGCGGATGAGCAACGGGCCACTGAGCAACATGAAAATTGGTTGAAAGAAAAGGTTGATGCCGCTTTTGCCCGTTTGCATGAAGGAAGTGCGGTCTATCTTGACCAGCAACAGGTTGATGAAAGCATGGATGCCTTTAAGGCAAAAGTCCGAGCGAAATACGACCGAAAATAAGGATCGTTATGCGTGTCGAATGGGATGAAGAAGCGCTACGGGATAGGGAACGTATTTTTGATTTTCTCTATCCTTTTAATCCACAGGCTGCTGAGCAGGCTGATGCTGAGATTGATAAGGCAGTGAAGCGCCTGTTGGATTACCCTGAACTCGGTAAAATTTGGTACAGACAGGCGCGTAAGTTATTGGTCAGCCAGGCTTCGTTATTAGTTTTATACGTTGTTGTCGACGACGTGATTAAGGTTTTAGCCGTTGCTCATCAACGAGAGAAATTCCCCGACCCCGACATAGAGAACTAACGCAGCTTATGCACCACCTGATTAGCGCTGCCGCGCCAAATCAGCGCCGGATCTTTTAAGTCCTGCACAAACTTTCCGTCAATCAACACGTTAATCCTGTCCACTATCTGCATTTGCTGCGCATCCAGCTCCGCCAGCCGGTAGCCGGTCCACAGCCAGATATCCTTGCCGGGGCATTCGGCGCGCACCCGTTTTACCAGTTGCAGCACCGCCGCGACGTTGGCGGGGTGCAGGGGATCGCCACCGGACAGCGACAGCCCCTGGCGCTGAATGCGCGTATCGTTCAGGTCGGCAATCAACTGATCTTCCATCGTCTGGGTAAACGGCTGGCCGGAGTTAAGCCGCCAGGTACTTTTGTTGTAGCAGCCGGGGCACTGGTGCACGCAGCCGGCAACAAACAGCGTGCAGCGGGTGCCGGGGCCGTTGACGACATCAATGGGGTAATACTGGTGATAATTCATGTGAGGTCTGCCCATCTGGCTATTTTACTTGCCATTTTCCCCCCGGGCAGTGCTCTGAATACTCAGGTACTGCGTGTACGCTCCGTTTCTTCCGCGCTGGCCGAGGGTAAATTGGCGGCGACAATCACGCCCGATGAACAGACTTATGCTCAGCAGGCTTGACGATCTTTGCTTCAGCCGATCTGCCCGTTCCCCAGGTGTTTCACCCGGCGTTTCACCTCTTCTTGCTTGCCGGCATTGAACGGCCTGGCGTCTGGGCTGCCGAGATAACCGCACACCCGGCGGGTGACGGAGACCTTGGATGGCTCGTGGTTACCGCATTTCGGGCAGGTGAAGCCCTTGCTGGTGCAAGAGAATTCTCCGGTAAAACCGCACTCGTAACATTCATCGATGGGGGTGTTGGTGCCGTAATAGGGCACGCGGCTGTAGCTGTAATCCCACACGTCTTCGAGCGCTTTCAGGTTGTGCTGCAGGTTCGGGTATTCGCCGTAACAGATGAAGCCGCCGTTGGCCAGTGGCGGATAGGGGGCTTCAAAATCCAGCTTGTCGTAAGGATTGACCTTTTTCTCTACGTCGAGGTGGAAGCTGTTGGTGTAATAGCCTTTGTCGGTCACGCCAGACACCACGCCGAAATCGGCGGTATCGAGCCGGCAGAAGCGATCGCACAGGTTTTCGCTTGGCGTGCTGTACAGGCTAAAGCCGTAACCGGTCTCGGCTTTCCAACTTTCCGTGGCGGCCCGCAGGTGCGCAACGATGGCGATCGCCTTGGCGCGCAGCGTTTCATCGTCGTATACGTGTTGTTCGTTGCCGAACAGGGCGTTGATGGTTTCATGCAGACCGATGTAACCCAGCGAAATAGAGGCGCGGCCATTCTTGAAGATCTCGGCAATGTTGTCATCTGCCTTCAGGCGTACGCCGCAGGCGCCTTCCATATACAAAATAGGGGCCACGCGCGCCTTGATACCTTCCAGCCGGGCAATGCGCGTCATCAGCGCTTTTTTCGCCAGCAGCAAGCGCTGATCCAGCAGATCCCAGAAGCGGCTTTCATCGCCCATGGCCTCCAGCGCAATACGCGGCAGGTTCAGGCTGATCACGCCGATATTGTTGCGGCCATCGTGTACCAGCTCGCCCTCTTCTTCGTAAGTGCCGAGGAAGCTGCGGCAGCCCATCGGCGTTTTGAACGAGCCGGTGACTTTCACCACCTGATCGTAATTGAGAATGTCTGGATACATGCGCTTGCTGGCACATTCCAACGCCAACTGCTTGATGTCGTAGTTCGGATCGCCGTACTGATGATTCAGGCCGTCGCGGATGGCGAACACCAGTTTAGGGAATACCGCCGTTTTACGGTTTTTGCCTAGCCCGGCAATGCGGTTACTCAGGATAGAACGTTGGATCAAGCGTGATTCCCAAGAGGTCCCCAGCCCGAAACCAAAGGTGACGAACGGCGTCTGGCCATTGGCGGTGTGCAGGGTGTTGACCTCGTATTCCAGCGACTGGAAGGCGTCGTAACACTCTTTTTCGGTGCGCGCCATGGCATAGCTTTGCGCATCCGGGATCTGCCACTGTTCGGCGACCTGCTGGTGTTTGTTAAAGCTTTCGGTGACGAACGGCGCCAGGATCTCGTCGATACGGTTAATGGTGGTACCGCCATAAATATGGCTGGCCACCTGCGCGATGATTTGCGCGGTCACTGCGGTAGCGGTGGAGATCGACTTCGGGGGTTCAATCTCGGCGTTACCCATCTTGAAGCCGTTGGTCAGCATGCCCTTCAGGTCGATCAGCATGCAGTTGAACATCGGGAAGAATGGCGAGTAGTCGAGATCGTGGTAGTGGATCTCGCCTCGCTCATGGGCCAGCACCACGTCACGCGGCAGGATGTGCTGCTTGGCATAGTGCTTGGCGACGATCCCGGCCAGCAGATCGCGCTGGGTGGGGATCACCTTACTGTCTTTATTGGCGTTTTCATTGAGCAATGCCACGTTGCTTTGCTCGACCAGGCCGCGGATCTCCTGGTTCAACCGTCCACGCAGTTCACGCGCGACGTCGCGATCGTGACGGTACTCAATATAGGCCCGCGCCAGCTGCTTGTATTCGCCGGCCATAAGCTGGTTTTCCACTGCCCGCTGGATTTCATGGATATCGACGCGCGGCTGCTGCGATATCTGTTGAGCGACTACGCGGGCGACGGTTGCGCAGTAGTCCGCATCGACGATCCCCACGGCCAGCGCGGCCCGCTCGATCGCTTGCCCAATACGTGCCTCGTCAAAAGGTACCTGACAACCGTCCCGTTTAATCACTACTGGTTTCACGTTGTTACTCCTTGTTCCCCGAGGGAGCGTTGATACCCTGCCTTGCAGATTTCAGCCTGAAAGCTAGCGGGTATCGGTATGATTTCAGCTTATCCACAGGGCAATGCCGCAGCACGCAAGGGCTGAGGCGATGTGTGGATGATTTTGTGGATAACTACTATATATAGTTGTTGTCGTTTCTTAATGCACTATATATAGATGTTGATGGGGTTCTTTTGACGTAGGACAAAGAAAATGAAAGAGCGCGCGTAAGCTGTACAGACGTTAATTTTGGCCTGAATGCTCAGGCCGGACGAGAGTGGAAATGTTCGAGCAGGAACTCAACCCAGACGCGCACTCGCGGGGGCAGATCGGCCGAGGCATAGTACAACCACAGTTGGGTTGGCTGCGGCCAGCATTCTGCCAGCACCGGCAGCAGGGTACCCTGCGCAAAGTGATGCTCCGCATACCAACGCGCCAGACAGACGATGCCCAGGCCAGCCAGTGCCGCATCCAATAACATCTCCGGCCGACTGGCCACCAGGCGGCCATGCAGCTCCAGCGTTTTGGCTTCGCCATGTCGATGCAACGGCCATTTTACGCTGCGGCCGGTGGCTGGGTTACGGTGCAGCAGACAATTATGTTGCAGCAGATCGTCAGGATCCTGCGGCGTGCCGTGCTGCGCAAGATAGCCGGGCGAGGCCGCCAGAACCATCTGCATCGGATACAGTGGCCGCGCTACCAGCCGGCTGTCGGGATCGACCCGGCTGCCGATGCCGACGTCAAATCCTTCGCCCACCAGATTGACCACGCGGGCATCCAGTGAGAGATCGAGATCGATCTGCGGATAACGTTCCAGGAATTGCGGGATCAACGGCATCAGGATCTGGCGGCCGAAGCCGGGGATCATGCTGACGCGCACCGTGCCGGAAGGTGCCTGCTGGGCGCTACCGGCAGTTTCCAGCGTGGCGGACAGCGCCTGCCATAGCGGTGCGACTTGCTGCAACAGCGCCTTACCTTCGTCGGTGAGCACCACATTGTGGGTATTACGCTGGAACAACCGCAGCGCCAGTTTTTCTTCCAGCACGCGAATATTTTTACTGATCGCCGCCGGGGTGACGCCCAGTTGGCGCGCGGCGGCGGAGAAATTCTGCGCCTGGGCGGCCGCGAGAAAGGCCGGCAGCAGGCGGTGCACGTCAAAGGGCAGCGACATAGTGGTTGATACTTTCAGTTGAAATTGAAGTGACGATTCACAGCCTACACCCGCGGCGCTGGAAATGGAAAAATGCGTTATCAAATCTTAATCAAGGATCCTTTATGTCGCGTATTTTAGTGTTGGCCGCCCACCGTTTTCCCGACGAATCACGCATCAACAAAGCGTTGATCGAAGCGCTTCGTCCTTTGCATAACGTCACTGTCCACGAACTGATGCGTGCTTACCCGGACTATCAAATCGACGTGGCGCGTGAGCAAGAGCTGCTGCAAAACCATGATGCGGTGGTGATGCTGTTCCCGTTCTATTGGTACAGCTCACCAGCGATTCTCAGCGAGTGGCAGGATGCGGTATTAACCCACGGTTTCGCCTACGGCAGTGAAGGTACCCAACTGCATGGCAAGCCCTTGCAACTGGTGGTCACCACCGGCGGCAATCAGCAGGCCTATACGGCGGAAGGGTATAACCGCTATCCGGTCGAGGATTTGCTGCGTCCGTTCCATGCGATGGCCAACCTGACCGGCATGGATTATCTGCCGCCGCATCTGGTGCAGGGCGTCTTTGATATGAGCGATGAGCGTCTGGCGCAAGAGGCTGCCGGAGTGGTGGCTCTGTTGAAAAAAGAGTAGGGCGCAGCCTGAGGCCGCGCCCTGGGGGTTAGTCCTCTAACAACCACCACACCGCTTCGAACGGGCGCAGGGTTATGGCCTGCGGTTGCGTAGGCGCATCGGCGTAATTGCTCATCAGCGGACGCCACAACGCTGAAGGTTCCACGCCTTCCGCCTGCCAGGCCAGCGGTTCACGGCTGAGGTTGGCCGCCACCAGCAGGCGTTGGCCGTTCCAGCGGCGCTGGTAGCACCACAGCGCCGGATGGTTGGGCGCCAGATCCTGATAGTCACCGTGGGTCAACAGCGGATACTGCTTGCGCAGGGTGATTAACTGACGGTAGGCGTAAAACACCGAGTCCAGATCGGCCAGTGCCGCTTCAGCATTGATTTGCGGGTAGTTTTCCGCACAGCCAATCCACGGGGTTCCCTGGGTGAAACCGGCGTTGGGCGCGGCACTCCACTGCATTGGCGTGCGGCCGTTATCGCGCGATTTAGTGGCCAGGATCGCCAGCAATTCGGCGTCACTTTTGCCCTGGGAACTCAGGTCGGCGTACATGTTCAGGCTTTCCACATCGCGGTACTGCCCGATGGTGCTAAAGCCGGGATTGGTCATGCCGAGCTCTTCGCCCTGATAAATATAAGGCGTGCCCTGCATGCCGTGCAGCACCATCGCCAGCATTTTGGCGGCCGGTACTCGCAGTTCGCCTTCATCGCCGAAGCGCGAAACGATGCGCGGCTGATCGTGGTTACACCAGAACAGCGCATTCCAGGCCTGGTTGTGCATGCCCTGCTGCCAGTGGTGGAAAATCTGTTTCAGTTCAACGTAATCCGGTGCCGCCAGCGTCCATTTCTCGCCGCCGGCATAGTCCACTTTCAGATGATGGAAGTTGAAGGTCATCGACAACTCTTCACCGCTTTGCGCAGCGTACTGCCGGCAATGCTCCAGGGTGGTGGAGGACATTTCGCCCACGGTCATCAAGCCGCGCGGCTGGAACACGTCGCGGCTCATCTCCTGCAGGAACTCATGAATACGCGGTCCGTCGGTATAGAAACGGCGACCGTCACCCTGAGGATCGGACGGGAAATCCTGCTGCTTGGAAACCAGGTTAATCACGTCGAGGCGCAGGCCGTCGACGCCTTTGTCGGCCCAGAACTGGCACACTTTCTTCAATTCTTCGCGGACCGGCGGGTGTTCCCAGTTGAGATCGGCCTGCTCGGTGGCAAACAGATGCAGATAATACTGGCCGCTGTCGGCATGCCACTGCCAGGCATTACCGCCAAATTTGGAACGCCAGTTGTTCGGCGGGGTATCACCTTCGCCATCGCGCCAGACGTAGAACTGGCGGAAAGGGCTGTTCGGTTCTTGCGAAGCTTTGAACCACGGGTGCTCGGTTGAAGTGTGGTTGAACACCATATCCATGACGATGCGGATGCTGCGCTGGTGGGCGGCGGCAATCAGTCGGTCGAAATCCTCCATGGTGCCGTAGGCCGGATCGATGGCGCAGTAGTCCGCCACGTCATAACCGTTATCGACCTGTGGGGAGACATAAACCGGCGTCAGCCAGATCGCATCGACGCCCAGCTCCTGCAGATAGTCCAGCCGCTGGGTCACACCGGCCAGATCGCCGTAGCCGTTACCGGTGCTGTCCTGAAAACTCTTCGGGTAGATTTGGTAGATGACGCCGTTTTGCCACCAGGGGATTGGATTGCTCATAGTCATACCTTTAAATCGTGACAACGGGCCCGGCATGCCAGGCCCCTACATTTTAATCAGACCGGCAGCTCACCGCGGCTGGCTTTGCGTTTGTAAACCATCATGGTCAGGACCAGCGGGATAATCACCGCCACCAGGATCGCCACCGTGTAAATCATCCAGAACTGAGGTTTGATCGACAGGATGCCCGGCAAACCGCCGACGCCGATGCCGTTGGCCATCACGCCGTCCAGGCCGCAGATCAGCCCGGCGAAGGCAGAGCCGATCATCGCGCACAGCATAGGGAAACGGTATTTCAGGTTGATCCCGTACATTGCCGGTTCGGTGACGCCAAGGTAGGCGGAGATTGCCGCCGGGACCGAGATTTCACGTTCGTTGGCCTTGCGGCTGACGATGATGATACCCAGCACCGCAGATGCCTGCGCAATGTTGGACAGAGCAATCAGTGGCCAAACCGGCGTGCCGCCCATGCTTTGGATCATCTGCATATCGATGGCCAACGTGGTCTGATGTACGCCGGTGATCACCAGCGGGGCATACAGGAAACCAAACAGCGCGGCCCCAATCGGCGCGAAGCTGCCGGTCATGACGGCTTTCACCGCCCAGGCTACGCCATCGCCAATCATGCGGCCGAACGGGCCGATAAAGGCGTGCGCCAGGAACACCGCCAGCAGCAGAGAAACGACCGGCACTACCACCAGATACAGGTAATCCGGCACGATCTTTTTCAAACGGGTTTCAATCCAGCCGAGTGCCATACCGGCCAGCATGGACGGGATCACCTGCGCCTGATAGCCGACTTTCTGGATGGTGAACCAGCCGAAGTTCCACACTTCCGGGATCTGCTGGCCGAGCTGATAGGAGTTCATCAACTGCGGCGACACCAGCGTGACGCCCAGCACGATGCCAAGCACCGGCGTGCCGCCCATTTTTTTCACCGTTGACCAACAGATGGCGACCGGCAGGAACATGAAGATGGCTTCACCGAGCAGCCACAGGAAGTCGTAAATGGTTTTCCACGCCGGGTGCATTTGCGCCAGCGTTTGGCCGCCGGACATCGGGATGTCGCCGATCACGTTGCGGAAGCCGAGGATTAAACCGCCGCTGATCAGCGCCGGCAGCAGCGGGAAGAAGATTTCGGCGAAGTGGGAGATAGCGCGCTCGCTCCAGGTCATGTTCTGGCGCGCGGCCACCTTGGCCTGCTCTTTATCGGCCTCGTTGACGCCGGTGGTGGCAATCAACGCCTGATAATAATCACCGACCTCCGGGCCAATCACTACCTGGAACTGCCCGGCATTGGTGAAGCAGCCTTTGACCATTGGCAGCTCTTCGATTTCTTTTGGTTTGGCAAGACTTGTGTCGTTGAGAACGAAACGCAGCCTGGTAATGCAATGGCTGACGGTGGCGATATTCTCGCGCCCGCCCACCAGCACAATCAGGCGATCGATATCCTGCTGTTTTACTTTGCCCATTATTAGATACCTTTCTTGGTATGAGACTGCCGCAGAGGTGTTGTTCGAGTGATGATCAAAGCTTAGTCATTTCGCTTTTTTTATGGAATGGGAACGTTCCCGGTTTGGGGCGAGGATCACAAAACGATAAAAAAATGACCACTTGTTGAACAGGGGAAATTTGAGAGCAGGCTGAAACATTCCGTAATATTATCTTGAACTGACGCAATGGCGGTTATACTGTTAGCCTTAACAATCAATGATTTGATTCAATTCAGCGGCACTCACGCCTGTGTTTTCAAAACCAATACGCTATTCGAGTGCTATTACCACGGACTTTTTTCAAGGAAGAATGATGACTTTGACATTGCCTCGACTGCTTATTGTCTTTACCGCGCTGCTCCTGAGCGCCTGTACCAGTCAAAAAAGTAGCCCGGAACGCCACGCTAAACATGCGGTTTATCAGTTGGCACGTGAAGATTTCTCCCCCGAAATGCGAACCCAAATCCCAGACTCGATAAAAGCGTCTATTCCGTTCTTCGACCAGTTCTACAAGATGGGGAAAGCCGATCGGGCCAAGGGCTTAACGCAGCAACAGGCACAGCAGCAGGAAGCCTATTTCCGCAGCCCAGAATTCCTCAGTGACATGGGAAAGAAAGGGCAATTTATCAATCAGCAATATTCAGTGGATAACCCGCAAAAACAACGCCAGATATTGCTGGATTCCGCCGTGGCCACCTACTGGGATGGTTACGAAGGGCGGCCTTGAAGACTGCCTACAAATGATGCAATAAACCCGCCGTCAGGCGAGTTTGCTTGGCACGATGATCTGGCGGAGGCCTTGTTCGCCGCTGAGCTGGCCCAGCAGCTGTTGCGCAGCCTGCAGTCCGGCGCTGCCGTAGCCGAGATCGACCGAGAAGGTTTCGGGGAACAAGAAGTTAAGCAACGGGGTGTTACCGATGCCGCACACCTGCAGCGGCGTAATATGCTGCTGTTGCAGGTATTTGATGGCGCCGAGGGCGATGGTGTCGGAGGCGCACACCAGCGCGGTGGTCTGTGGTTCGATGGCTGAGGCAGCCAGCTGGAAGCCGCTCTGATAACTCAATTCACCCAAGGCCACATGGGGGGAAATCCCCCGTTGGCGGCAGGCGTCCAGATAGGCCTGGTGGCGGCGCAAACCGGTGGTGGCATCCGACAGTTGCACCCCCAAATAACTGATATGGCGATGCCCCTGCTGGTGCAGGCGTTCCATCAACAGCCGTACGGCGCCGTCGTCGTCGTAGCACACCGAGGAAAAACCGTCGTATTCCCGCGCCAGCACCACCATCTTTTCTTGCCATGGGCTGAGCATGGCCGCCGTCAGGCCGGTGAAGCCAAACAGGATCACCCCGTCGACGTTGCGCTGTTGAAGGACATGCAGATGCTCTTCCACCAGCCGGGTTTCAAACTGGCTTTCCATCACGATAGGGTCGAAACCGTGCTGATACAGCAGCGGCAGCATGGTGCGTACCGCCTGGTTTTCTGACGGTGAATCGAGACGGGAAACGATGATGCCGACCACTTTATCGCTCTGGCCGCGCATGGCGCGCGCCGATTTGGACGGGGTAAACCCCTGCTGACGGATCACCGCTTCCACCCGTTCGCGGGTTTGCGGGCTCACGCTGCCTTCGTTGTTCAGCACGCGTGATACGGTGGATTTGCCTACGCCGCTCAGGCGTGCGATGTCCTTGATGGTCAGCCGGTTTTGCATGGTTTACTTTTCGTTGAGGTTAAAAGGCGTAGACTGGCGGCCTACGCTGAATGCCCGTCAGCATAGCTTATTTTCCGCAACGGATCTTGACGCTATGCAGGGATTTATGTGCTGCGCTGAACGGCCGCTCTTGTCGTTCGATCTTTTCATTTACCGGAGGTTATCATCCGTATGGATCCCGATCCGACCCCGTTAGACACCCACTCGGTGATCCGGTAAAACCTGCTCGCTTTGCGCTGCTGTTTTACCGGTGAAGTAAACGGTAACCGGTAGCGCACGCCCGTCGTTCGCTCCTGCTGCTTTTAAAAAAACAGGATCTGCCCCGGCAGAGGCTTTTTGGCACATCCAAAAGCCCGGTTGGGAGCGATCCCGCGTTCACCCGCTGCCGGGAGGCAATGGGCGACGAGGTGCAAAATAATGAAACTGAAAAATATTCCCCGTCAGCTGTTGGGCATGCTCAGCCGCAATTTACCGCGCCGTTTGGTGCACCGCGATAGCCTGTTGGACAGCCTTGGCGGCAAAGCGCAAGGGTTGCCCGCCGGATTGGCACAGCAGCGGCTGGAATGCGCCGCTGCCGACGTCACCGATCTGTATCTGCGTTTTCACAGCCACCCGGAAGGCATCACTGCTCATGAGGCTGAGCGGGTGCGCGAACGCTGCGGCGAGAACGTCATCGACGAGCAGCAAAAAGAAGCCTGGTGGCAGCACCTGTGGCACTGTTATCGCAACCCGTTCAACCTGCTGCTGACCGCGCTTGGCATGATCTCTTACGCGACGGAAGATCTGACGGGCGCACTGGTGATCGCACTGATGGTGGTGATCTCCACGTTGTTGAACTTCATTCAGGAAGCGCGATCCAATCGGGCGGCGGACGCGCTGAAGGCGATGGTCAGCAACACCGCCACGGTGATCCGCAGCGACGCATTGTCCGGGAAAAGCGAACATCTTGAACTGCCGATCTCTCAACTGGTGCCGGGTGACATCATCAAACTGGCGGCAGGAGATATGATCCCGGCGGATCTGCGCGTGCTGTCGGCCAAGGATCTGTTTATCAGCCAGGCGGCGTTGACCGGCGAATCTCTGCCGGTAGAGAAAATCGCCGAGCTGCGCGAACAGGCAGAAGATCCGTTGGAGTGCCAGAACCTGTGCTTTATGGGCACCAACGTGGTCAGCGGCACCGCGCTGGCGATGGTGATCGGTACCGGCGGCGGCACCTACTTTGGCCAGTTGGCGCAGCGGGTCATCAGCCAGGATGAACAGCCGAACGCCTTCCAGACCGGCATCAGCAGGGTCAGTTGGCTGCTGATCCGTTTTATGCTGGTGATGACGCCGATCGTTTTGTTGATCAACGGCTACACCAAGGGTGACTGGTGGGAAGCTGCGCTGTTTGCGCTGTCGGTGGCGGTGGGGCTGACCCCGGAAATGCTGCCGATGATCGTCACTTCAACGCTGGCCAGAGGGGCAGTGAAACTGTCCAGGCAGAAAGTGATCGTCAAACGTCTGGATGCTATCCAAAACTTTGGCGCCATGGACGTTTTGTGCACTGATAAAACCGGCACCCTGACCCAGGATAAAATCGTGCTGGAGCGCCACACCGACGTGTTCGGTGCCGCCAGCGATCGCGTACTGCATTACGCCTGGCTGAACAGCTTCTACCAGACCGGCTTGAAAAACCTGCTCGACGTGGCAGTGCTGAGCTGCGCGGAACAAAACCAACAGCCGGATGCGTTGCAGCATTACCGTAAAGTGGATGAGATCCCGTTTGATTTTGAACGGCGCCGTATGTCGGTGGTGGTGGCCAAAGACGCGCAATATCACGAACTGATCTGCAAGGGCGCGCTGGAAGAGATGCTGGCGATTTGCAGCCATGTGCGGCAGGAAGATGAGGTGATCCCGCTCAGCGAAGCGCTGCTGGCGCGAATTCGGCGCATCACCGACGATCTCAACCAGCAAGGGTTGCGCGTAGTGGCGGTGGCCAACAAGATCTTGCCGGCCCAGGCCCATGAATACAGCGTGGCCGACGAGTCGGATTTGATCCTCGAGGGCTACGTGGCCTTCCTCGATCCGCCTAAAGAGAGCACGGCGCCGGCGTTGGCGGCGCTGAAAAACAGCGGTGTCACGGTGAAGATCCTTACCGGTGACAATGAGCTGGTGGCGGCGAAGGTGTGCAAAGACGTCGGGCTGGCGGCGGATCACGTATTGCGCGGCAGTGAAATCGAACAGATGAATGACGAACAGCTGGCGCAGGCTGCGGCGCGTACCACGGTGTTCGCCAAGCTGACGCCGCTGCATAAGGAACGCATCGTCAAGCTATTGCGCCAGCAGGGCCACGTGGTCGGCTTTATGGGGGACGGCATCAACGATGCGCCCGCTCTGCGTGCGGCGGATATCGGTATTTCGGTGGACTCCGCCGTGGATATCGCCAAGGAAGCGGCGGACATCATCCTGCTGGAAAAAAGCCTGATGGTGCTGGAGCAGGGGGTCATCGAGGGACGCCGTACTTTTGCCAACATGCTCAAGTACATCAAGATGACCGCTAGCTCCAATTTCGGCAACGTCTTCAGCGTGCTGATTGCCAGCGCCTTTTTGCCTTTCCTGCCGATGTTGCCGCTGCACCTGTTGATCCAGAACCTGATGTATGACATTTCACAGATCGCCATTCCGTTCGACAACGTCGACGACGATCAGATTACTCAGCCGCAACGCTGGAACTCCGGCGATATTGGACGCTTTATGGTATTTTTCGGGCCGATCAGCTCGATCTTCGACGTGCTGACCTTCAGCCTGATGTGGTGGGTTTTCAAGGCCAATACGCCTGAAATGCAGACGCTGTTCCAGTCCGGTTGGTTCGTGGAAGGCCTGCTGTCGCAAACGCTGATTGTGCATATGATCCGCACGCGCAAAATACCGTTTATCCAGAGCCGTCCTTCATGGCCGCTGTGCATGATGACCCTGCTGGTCATCGTTACCGGCATCGGCCTGACCTTCTCGCCGTTGGCCGGATTCCTGCAGCTGCAGGCATTGCCGCTCGGCTACTTCCCGTGGCTGGTGCTAATCCTGACCGGCTATATGGTGCTGACTCAGTGCGTGAAAGGCTGGTTTGTGCGCCGTTACGGCTGGCAGTAATCGCTGCGCCCCTCTTTCGCCTGGAAGAGGGGCATCTGTGATCCAACCCGGCTTTTCACCCTTGTCGTTGGACATCTGTCCTGTGCTCAGTCTTTATTTACAGCTTAGCTGTCTTCCCCTTTGCCTTTCAAACTACCGCGTTGTTGGCTGCACGTCTTCACCCTAGTCACTTAGCAAATCTAAGCTCCCAGGGATTCAGACGTTTGCCGCCTGGCGGTAATTTGAAATTCGTTGGGGAGCAATTGATATTTTTTCCTCTGAGGAATTTCTGATGCACAGAACTTTGCGTTATACGCTACTGGCTTCATCGTTATTGCTTTCCCTGGGCGCGCTGGCGCAGCCGGCCGGCGATCTGCCGCTAATGCCCTGGCCGCAGCAGGTTGAACTGACTCAGCCGGCGGGCAAGCTGGTATTGGATCACCGTTTGTCGATTAGCCTGCAGGGGGACGATCTGGACGATGCGCTGCAGCGCTGGCGCCAACGTATTGAGCTGCAAACCGGCTGGACCCTGGTGCCGCAGGCCGAAAAAGCCACGGGCGTGGTCATCAAGGTGAATATCAAAGATAAGGTGGCGGCGCAGCCGCTGCCGGGGAGCGATGAAAGCTATAAATTGACGGTGACGCCGCAGGGGGTAACGCTGGCAGCCAATACCCGTTTCGGCGCGTTGCGCGGCATGGAAACCCTGCTGCAATTGGTGCAGACCGACGGGCAGAACACCTTCCTGCCGTTGGTGAGCATCACCGACGTACCGCGTTTCCCGTGGCGCGGTGTGCTGCTGGATTCGGCACGTCATTTCCTGCCGTTGGCGGACATTCTGCGTCAGCTCGACGGCATGGCGGCGGCCAAACTCAACGTGTTCCACTGGCACCTGACCGACGATCAGGGCTGGCGCTTTGCCTCCGAGCGCTATCCTAAACTGCAACAGCAGGCCAGCGACGGCCAGTTCTACACACGCGAACAGATGCAACAGGTAGTGGCTTACGCTAGCGCGCGCGGTATCCGGGTAGTACCTGAAATCGATCTGCCTGGCCATGCTTCCAGTATCGCCGTGGCCTACCCGGAATTGATGAGCGCGCCGGGCCCGTATTCGATGGAGCGCAAGTGGGGTGTGCATCTGCCGACGCTGGATCCGACCCGCGATGAAGTTTATCGGTTTGTTGACGCCATCATTGGCGAACTGGCTGCGATCTTCCCCGATCCTTATTTGCACATTGGCGGTGATGAGGTTGATGCCAGCCAGTGGAAGCAGTCCAAAACCATTCAGGCCTTTATGCAGCAGCACCAGTTGGCGGACACCCATGCGCTGCAGGCCTACTTCAATCAGAAGCTGGAGAAAATCCTCGAACAGCATCAGCGTCAGATGGTGGGTTGGGATGAGATCTATCATCCGTCGCTGCCGCGCAGCATTGTCATCCAGTCCTGGCAGGGGCAGGACTCGCTCGGCGCCAGCGCACAGGACGGTTACCAGGGCATTCTGTCTACCGGTTTTTACCTCGATCAACCGCAAAGCGCGGCCTATCACTATCGCAATGAGATCCTGCCGCAGCCGCTGGGCGTCGACACCGAGGTGCAGCCGGATGAAAAGGCGCAAAGCTGGCAGTTCAGCATGCCGCGGCTGAAGGGCAGCGCGGTAGAAGGCAGTTTTACCCTGATTGAAGGCAAGCAGGGCTGGCGGGGTTTTATCGATTTCAACGGTAAATCGCGCCGTGCGTTGCACGATATCGTCTGGCGTTCTCCGCAGCAGGTGAGCTTCCGGCTCGACAGCTGGATGGGGGATACCCGCCCGGTATTTACCCTGAGCCAGGACCAGCTCAGCGGCTATACGCTGGTGGGCAACGTGCGTTACCCGACCAGCGGCAGCAAGCTGACGGCGATCCCGGTGGGCAAGATGCCGGTGGTGCCGGAGACGAAGCAGCAGGCCAATATTCTCGGCGGTGAGGCGGCGCTGTGGGCGGAAAACATCAGGGCGCCGATCCTCGATCTCAAGCTCTGGCCGCGTGGGTTCGCGGTGGCGGAGCGCTTGTGGTCTGCGCAGGACGTGACCGATGAAAATAATATGTACCGCAGGCTGGCGGCAGTCGATGCCTGGTCGGTGGTGTCGGTGGGGTTGCAACAGCATGCGGAAACCGCACGCGAGTTCACCCGGTTGGCAAACAGCGTGACGATAGCACCGCTGCAAACCTTGGCCGAAGCGGTGGAGCCGGGCCAGTACTACACTCGACAGCATCTGAAATTCAAAGCCGGTAACTATCACCAGTTCGAACCGCTGAACCGTTTTGCCGACGCACTGCCGGCGGAAAGCAACGCGGTGCGCGAGATGGGCATGCAGGTTGCGGCGTTGGTGAAGGACCGCAACGATCGGGCGGCGGCGCAGGCGTTGCGCGAACGTTTACAACGCTGGCAGCTCAATACCGCACCGGTAAAAACGGTGATTGCCGGTAACCGGCTGATGCAGGATCTGGCACCGGTGGCGCAGGATGTCGGCGCGCTGTCCACGCTGGGGTTGATGCTGTTGGAGCGTTATCAACAGGGTAAACCGCTGAACAAGGCAGAAGCGACGCAGATACAGCAGCAATTGGACGCGGCGGCGCAGATACGCGACGAAGTGGTGATTGCGGCGGTCTATCCGCTGGAAGCGCTTTTGCGCGCCAGCGCTATCGAATGAGATAAGTCAGTATATGTAGCGCTCTGCATATGTAGGGGCTCAGCATGCTGAGCCCTCAAAACCTACAGTTGCAACGGCGGCAACTGTTTGAAAATACTGACCAGCCCTTCGCCCCAGCCTTTACGGATGGCGCTAAAATGCGGGTGATCTTCGGTGATACGGTACTGCTGCGCACTGCTAAAGCTGTCGCGCGGGTAGATCATCACGTCGAGCGGCAGGCCGACCGACAGGTTGCTGCGCAGCGTCGAATCCAGAGAGATCAGCGCGCACTGCATCGCCTGTTCCAGCGGGGTGTCGTAGGTCAGTACCCGATCGATAATCGGTTTGCCGTATTTGCTTTCGCCAATCTGGAAATAGGGCGTATCGCGGGTGGCCTCGATAAAATTACCCTGCGGGTAAATATGGAATAGCCGCATCTCTTCACCGCTGATCTGGCCGCCGAGCAGCAGGCTGCAGCTAAAGTCGGTCGTGCTGCCGCTTTGCTGGGCTTCGCTGTCGCGTTGGATCACTTCCCGCACCGTTTCGCCCACCAGCGTGGCGGCTTCGTACATGCTCGGTGCGTTCAGCAGGTTCAGGCGTTCGGGATCTTTGCTGCGGCGCTGTAGCAGGCTGATGATGCTCTGAGTGGTCGCCAGGTTGCCGGCGCTTTGCAACACCAGCATGCGTTCACCGTCCTGCTGAAACACGTGCAGTTTGCGGAAGGTGGAAATATGATCCACGCCGGCATTGGTGCGCGAATCGGAAGCAAAGACCAGCCCGGAAGACAAGCGCATGGCCACACAATAGGTCATACCACAATCCCTCAAAACGATACTGGCACGCCGCCAACCGCCAGCGTGCCGTAAACCTTGGTTTTCGGCAAGAGGCTACTGGCCGGTTGGCATCATCTGCACTTCGGCGATGGTCTGCATGTTCTCGCAGCCACCGCCGAGCCGCATCCCGCGTACCGGGCAGGCGTCGAGATAGTCGATGCCCACCGCCAGCTTAAGGTGTTGATTCGGCAGGCGTGTATTGTTGGTGACGTCAAAGCTGTGCCAGCGGTCGTCGACCCAGGCCTCAGCCCAGGCGTGGGTGGCGACGTGGGCCGAGTCCTCGCTGTAAAGATAGCCGCTGACATAGCGCGCCGGAATGTTCAGGCTGCGGCAGCAGGCCAAAAATACGTGGGTATGATCCTGACAGACGCCGGTGCCGGTCGCGAATGCCTGGGCCGCGCTGTCGGTGACGCTGGTCGACCCTGGGGTGTACGGCATTTTGAGCAGCAGCTCGCCCATCAGATTTTCCAGCCCGTCCAGCACCGCCTGCGGCTGGTAGTAGCGCAGGGCGAAGGCCTGGATCGCGCTGTCGGGTTGGGTCAGCGGGCTGTGGCGCAGGAAGACCAGCGGCGACAAATGCCCCATCACCTGATCTTCGGCACCGTCTTCAATTTCCACCACGCCGTGGGCCTGAATGCTGATGGCCTGGTGCGGGTGATCCAGCGTCAGCACGTGCAGCACGTTGCCGAAGGCATCGGTGGTGCACACGGCATCTTCCGGCAGCGTCAACTGCCATGAAATGATGCGCTGATGCTCCGAATCCTGCGGCGTCAGGCGCAGATACTGAGTGCTGCGCTGCACCTGCTGGGCATAGGTATAGTGGGTGTTGTGCTCAATGTTCAGTTTCATTGCGCCTCCAGATAAGTGTGATGGATGCTCTCCGCGATGCCGCTAATCTGGCCGAGAAACGCGTCCAGCCAGTCGTTCAACCCGACCTTGTTCAGATCTTTCATGCTGCTAAAGCGCAGCTCGGCGTGCAGCGTATGCGCCAGCCGGCGCGGCTGATTGGCACTGTTGCCGCCAATTTGCTCCAGCTGTTGCACCAGATCGCCGACGCAGGCCAGCAAGGAGCGGGGGATTTCATTACGCAGGATCATCAGTTCGGCAATGGTGTCCCGACTGAGCTGCTGCTTGTAGATGCTGTGGTAGGCTTCGCGTGCGCTCACTGCACGCAACAGCGTGTCCATGCGGTAATATTCGCGCACCGGGTCGCCGTCGCTGTCCATCAGCGAGTTCTTGACCCCTAACAGACGGGCAGTGCTGTCTGCGCGCTCCAGCAGGGTGCCGAGACGGATAAAGCACATGGCGTCGCTGCGCAGCAAAGTGCCGAACATCGCACCGCGAAACAGGTGAGAACGTTCCTTCACCCAGTCAAAAAAGCCATCCGCGCCCACCGATCCTATGCCCTGACGGCGGATCAGCTTCATTTCGATCCAGGTGGCGTTGATGCATTCCCAGACCTCGGAAGACAGGCTGCCGCGCACCGCATGGGCGTTGTTCCAGCCCATTTGCAGACAGCTGTAAATGCTGCTGTGGTTGCGGCTGTCGAGCGCAAAAAAGCTCACCAGATTGGCCATCGTCAGGTCGGGGTAGGCGGCGGCATACAGCTGTCCGGTACTGGTCAGATTGAGCGGTACCTGCAGATCCTGATCCTCGCTGTCGCGGATCGGCATCATCGACAGCTTGTTGGTGACGTCGAGCACCCGGGCGATGCTTTCCGCCCGCTCCAGATAGCGGGCCATCCAATAGAGTTCACTGGCAGTTCGGCTCAGCATGCGTCGTCCTCCAACACCCAGGTATCCTTGGTTCCCCCGCCTTGCGACGAGTTGACCACCAGTGAGCCTTGCGCCAGCGCCACGCGCGTCAGGCCGCCTGGCACCAGGCGGATTTCCGCGCCGCTGAGGGCGAACGGCCGTAAATCGATATGTCGCGGCGCCAGGCCGTCGTTGACGAAGGTCGGGCAGGTCGACAACGCCAGCGTGTTTTGCGCAATGTAGTTATGCGGCTTGGCCAGCAGCAGGCTGCGGAAGTGAGCGATTTCGTCTTTGGTCGCCGCCGGGCCGATCAGCATGCCGTAGCCGCCGGCACCGTGCACCTCCTTCACCACCATCTGTTCCAGGTTCGCCAGCACGTACGACAGTTCATTCTTGTGGCGGCATTGCCAGGTGGGCACGTTATTGAGGATCGGCTCTTCCTGCAGGTAGAAACGCACCATGTCCGGCACGTACGGATAAATTGACTTGTCGTCGGCCACGCCGGTGCCGATGGCGTTGGCCAACACCACGTTGCCGGCACGGTATACCGACAGCAGGCCCGGCACGCCGAGCATCGAATCCGGGCGGAACGCCAGCGGATCGAGGAAGGCGTCGTCCACCCGGCGGTAGATGACATCCACCTTGCAAGGCCCGGCGGTGGTGCGCATAAAGACCGCCCCGTCCTTGACGAACAGGTCGGCGCTTTCCACCAGCTCAACCCCCATCTGCTGCGCCAGGAAGCTGTGTTCGAAGTAGGCGCTGTTGAAGCGGCCCGGCGTCAGCACCACCACGGTAGGATCGTTGATCGGCGAGCTTTCACGCAGGGTTTGCAGCAGGTGCGACGGGTAGCGCTCCACCGGCGCGATGCGTTGCTGAGCGAACAGCTCCGGGTACAGGCGCATCATCATTTTGCGGTTTTCCAGCATATAGGAAACGCCGGACGGGGTGCGCAGGTTGTCTTCCAGCACGTAATACTGGCCGTCACCGTTGCGTACCATATCCACGCCGACGATGTGCGCGTAAATATTGCGGTGCAGATCGACCCCTTGCATGCAGGGTTGATATTGATCGTTGGCCAGCACCTGTTCCGCCGGAATGATCCCGGCTTTCAGAATGTGTTGTTGATGGTAAATATCGTGCAGAAAGGCGTTAAGCGCCTGTACGCGCTGGCGAATACCGCGATCGAGCATCGCCCACTCGCTGGCGGGTATGATGCGCGGTACGCTGTCGAACGGAATCAAGCGCTCAGCGCCGTCATCCTCACCATAAACGTTAAAGGTAATCCCCACCCGGTGAAACAGCAGCGCAGCCTCTTCCCTCTTGCGTTGAATGGCCTTTTGGTCAGCCTGTTGCAGCCAATGCCAGTAAGCCTCGTAGTGACCCCGGTGCTTACCCTCAGCCAGAAGCATCTCATCAAAAAACGGTGAAGCAGACAGATCGATATTTAGCATCATCACCTCGTCGACATTGCAGGCTGTATACAGAACCAGCATAAAATGTGCCAAGGTGATAAAGGGGCGAAAATGACGCGAAAACGCCGGCTCGCGGCAGTAAATGGCCCGCTTTGGGTGCAACCAAAGCGGGCGCTGCCTTAAAACGGGGCAAAACTGCGGCGCGTGTGGGTTGGCTATGAGCAGTGATGGCGCAACTCACCGTGCAAAGGACGCGGGCGGGCCCTGAGGACCCGCCCTGGTATTTATACCTGCAATGCTTGCTGCGAAGTGCCGATAGACTGCCGCAGATAATTCAGTAGCATTTGCCGGGTAAACCGCGGTTCTTCGATCCCGCTGTGCCGCAGGAAATGCTGCAGGTTGCTGCAATCCCATTGGTAGGTATTTTGGTAGAGCTGCACCGTCGATTGCCCATTCACCATATTGTCCCTGAACAGGCTGAGCAACGGGTAGAGCGGTGCATTAGCGTCGTGTTCCCACTGTGCTCGCCATTGATCGAAAGGCAACTGTCGGAAGCGGTAGCCACACTCGCGCTCCAGCAGGCGGAAGAAGGCTTGCAGCGTCAGGTTATTCTGGTGCTGGTGGATCAGGTTGAATTTCTTCCCTAACGCCTGAGGGTTGCGAGTGATATGGGCAATGGATTGGGTCATATAGTCCACCGTCGTCAGGCCCTCGCGCAGGTCTTGCAACACTGGCAGGGTGCCGCTGGTGATACAGGTTTTGACTAGCCGTCCCCACCATTGGTAGCTGGCGCTGACGCCGGTTCGGCTGTGGAAGGTGGCGTACCCCAGACGGAAGGTCATTAGCGGCAGGCCTTGCGATGCCGCCAGATCGGCAATTTTCTCCATTACCCATTTGCTGCGGACGTAGCCGATATCAGTGATCACCGCCGGCAGGTTCTGATCTATGTCGTCACTTTCCAGCATCACCCGTTTTCCGGTATGCAAGTGCCCCCAGCTGTAGACCGAAATCGTCGACATCAACATCAGTGGTTTGGTGCGTCGGTACGCGGCAAAACGAATGATTTCGCGCAGGCCCTGCACATTATCGCGTTTCATATAAGAATAGGGCTGGATAAAGTTCACCGCACTTGCCGAATGATAAATGATATCGATCCGCTGGCTGAGTTCACGGAAGTGCTCAGGTGACAGGGCGAAATCGTGCTCGGCCACGTCGCCGGGGATCAGATGGACGCGCGCGTACTGCTCGGCGGATAAAGTAATCTGATAGCGATTCAGGATCTCGTCGAGTCGTTGCTGCGGGGATATCCGGCTGCGCTGCCGCACCAGGCAATACAACTCGGCACGGGTTGTGGCGAGCAACTCTGCCAGCAGATGCGCACCGACAAAGCCGGTGGCGCCGGTGAGCAAAATGGCTTTGGGGTCGCTGACCTGTCGCACATCATAATCCGGGTTGATGGTGATATCTGCAGGCAGCCAAACATCGTCTTGCAGAGCACGTACCGGTTCGCTGTCCACCGTCGGCAGTGCATGGCCGCTGCGTTCATCCAGCGCCTGCGACAGACGGTTTATCGTCGGATATTCATAAATATCGCGCACATAGACTTTGACTCCGATTTTGTTATCGATGGCCGTCGCCAGCTTTGCTGCCAGCAGTGAATGGCCGCCGATGTCGAAAAAGTTGTCTTCGGCGCGGATATTCGCCGTCCCCAATACCTGGCTCCAAATAGCGGCAATGATCTGCCGGCTGCCGGTCAGCGTCTCTGCTGCCAGAGACTGATCCGTGCGGGAAAGGTCCAACAGCGCGGCCTTATCGGTTTTACCATTGGCATTGATCGGCATGCGTTCCATCACCAGGAAGCTGGCGGGCAGGAAGTATGAAGGTAACATTTCTTTCAGCTGCTGCTTCACACGTTCGACCAACTCGCCGTCGTCATTGTCAGCCGCCAGAAACGCCACAATCTGTTTATTTGCAGGATCCTGAGGTTGGGTGGCGATAGCGACAGCCGCCTTCACTCCCGCAATCTGCACCATAACGCTTTCTATTTCGCCCAGTTCCACGCGGTTACCGCGGATTTTGATCTGGTCGTCTAGACGCCCGAGGTATTGAATGCGTTGATCCGGTAGCCAGCGTGCCCGATCGCCGCTGCGGTAGAGGCGTTTACCGGCAAAATGCACCGGGGTAATAAACTTTTCTGCGGTGAGCTGTGGGTCATTCAGGTAACCACGAGCCAGGCAACGGCCACTGATATAAAGCTCGCCAGCCTGTTGGCCACTCACCGGTTGCAGATGATCGTCGAGAATGAAAATCTCGGTGTCTGCCACCGGTCGACCGATAGTCGCGGCCGAGTTTTGTGTTGCACAAGTGACCCGATTCCAAGTGGCGAAGATGGTCGCTTCAGTGGGGCCGTAGTAATCCACCAAGGGGTAACTCACTCCACGGAGATCGATCGGGTTGAGTTTTTCCCCGGCGGTAAACAGATAGCGCAGCGCCAGGTTTTCCGGCTGTGGCGCGCCGACGATTTCAGCCACCAACACCGTGGGCACGAAAGCATGGGTGATCTGGTGGTCTGCGAAGAAGTTGAGCAGGGCAGAGGGCTGCAGTCGGGTCTCTTCTTGCGGCAAATATAGCGTGCCGCCGCTGAGCAATGCTGCCCAGATTTCCCACTGGGCCACATCAAAGCCGATACCGGCTATCAGCGTGGAACGGCTTTCATGGCTCATGGCGAATTTTTGATTATGCCAGAGAATAATATTCAACAGTGAATGATGTTCAATCATCACCCCCTTGGGCTTGCCGGTAGTGCCAGAGGTGAAAATAATATAAGCCGTTGCATCACTCTTGGAATTTATTAATTCAAAAGGAACCAGTTTATCTGATGTAATATTATCAATGGCAATAATTTTCACATCGGGGTTATTTATTTCAAAAGTAATTGATAAGTTACTCAATATGATTACTTTTGACCCGCTTTGTCTGACAATATCCAGAATTCTTTTTTCAGGATATCGGGCATCGATGGGAATATAACTTGCTCCAGCTTTGATAATCGCCAGGATACCTATCAGCAATTCCGGCGTGCGCAGCGCGACTAATGGCACGTTGTCACCGGGGCTAACGCCCTGCCGTTGCAACTGACCGCAGAGTCGGTTGCTGGCTTCATTTAACTGTCGGTAGGTAATACGTTGATCGTCACTGACGATCGCCAGTGCTTCGGGGGAATAAGTGACCTGTTGGATAAAATAATCCAATATGCTTTGAGCCATGGGATATTCTCCTGAGATAATTAGTCTGGTTAATAAATCACAAGAAATCATAGCCTGGCCGGGCGAAAATAATTATAGACGTATTTTTAATGCGGAATTGTAAATGTGGGGAGGATAGGTCTATCGTTATAAAATAATTGAAATAATAAAAATACTAAAAATAAAAACGGCCAGCCTGGGCTGACCGTTGGGCGCGTGGTCGCGGTATTAGCGACGAACGGCGATGGCTTCGATTTCGATTTTCACGTCTTTCGGCAGACGGGCCACTTCAACGCAGGAACGGGCCGGGAACGGCGCGCTGTGCTCGGTGAAGAAAGCTTCATAAGCGGCGTTAACGGTAGCGAAGTCGTTCAGATCTTTCACGAAAACCGTGGTTTTCACGATATCGGCCACTTTCAGGCCGGCGGCTTCAACGATCGCTTTAACGTTTTCCAGCGACTGGCGAGCCTGAGCGGCAACGTCGTCGGCAACGGCGCCGGTTTTCGGATCGACCGGGATCTGGCCGGAAGTGATGATCATGCTGCCCAGATCAACGCCCTGCACGTAAGGACCAATGGCTGCCGGGGCGAGTTCAGTGCTGATGTTACGTGACATTTTTTCTCCTGATATACCCTTCGTCTTTCAAATCGCAGCGCGGTGGGCTGCGTGGCTCTCCGTAGCGTCGGGCCCGGTATTCGGTGCCCCTACGGGGTTCCCATTATAGGCAGTCACCGGGAGAATAACAGCCTCATCTCCCGGCCGCCGGCCGAACTCAGTCCGCCTGCAAGACCACCTGATGCTCGAACTCTTTTTCGCAGTAGCGGCATTTCAGGTGTACGTCGCCGTCGCGGGATTTCACGCTAAAGCTGGAAGACACCGGTTCGCTGCGGCTGATGCAGTTGCTGTTCGGGCAGGTCAGCACGCCGTCGATGTGATCCGGCAGGCTGAGGGTCAGCTTGCGTACCACTTCATAATTGTCGATGCGGTTAACCGTGGCTTTCGGCGCGTACATGGCCAGTTGGTTGGCCTGTTGCTCCGTCAGGAAGGTGTTTTCGATTTTGATCAGGTCTTTACGGCCCAGCTCGTTGGAAGGCAGGTTCAGGCCGATGGTGATGCGCTGGTCGGTGGCGGTCAGCTTGAACAGCGTCAGCAGCTTAAACCCGATCTGTGCCGGAATATGGTCAATCACCGTGCCGCACTTGATCGCTTCAACCTGCAGTTTGTTATCGTGAGTCATGACGGTTCCCCCTTAAAGAGCCAAATCTGCGTTTAAAACCAGCGCCAGCAGCGCCTGACGGGCAAAAATGCCGTTACCCGCCTGCTGGAAATAGTAGGCGTACGGCGTTTTGTCCACGTCGGTAGTGATTTCGTCAATACGTGGCAGCGGGTGCAGCACCTTGAGGTTGGCGCGTGCGCCGGCCAGATCCGCTGCGCGCAGAACGAACTGCGCCTTCACGTTGGCGTATTCGGAAGGATCCAGACGCTCTTTCTGCACCCGGGTCATGTAGAGAATATCCAGCTCGGGGACCACTTCTTCAATGCTGCTGTGCAGGCTGAACTCGATGCCTTTCTCTTCCAGCATTTGCAGGATATAGGCCGGCATTGCCAGCGCGTCCGGCGCGATGAAGAAGAAGCGGTTGCCTTCAAACTTGGCCAGCGCCTGCGCCAGTGAGTGCACGGTGCGGCCGTATTTCAGGTCGCCAACCATGGCGATATTGATGTTGTTCAGGCGGCCCTGGGTTTCCTGAATGGTGAACAGGTCGAGCAGCGTCTGGGTCGGGTGCTGGTTGGCGCCGTCACCGGCGTTGAGCACCGGGATGCCGCCGGAGAATTCGGTCGCCAGGCGCGCCGCGCCTTCCTGCGGATGGCGCATGACGATGGCGTCGACGTAGGTGCCAATCACCGAGATGGTGTCGGCCAGCGTTTCGCCTTTCTTGCCGAGCGAGGTGTTGCTGCCGTCGGCAAAGCCCACCACCGAAGCGCCCAGACGGTGCATCGAGGTTTCAAACGACAGGCGGGTACGGGTCGAGGCTTCAAAGAAGCAGCTGGCGATCACCTTGTGTTTTAGCAGCTCGGGTTGCGGATTGGCTTTCAGGCTGGCGGCGGTGCGCAGCACCAGCTCCAGATCCTCGCGGCTGAGATCGTTAATAGAGATGATATGTTTGTGATACAGCGGGTTGGCCATTTTTCACTCTCCTCGACTCGTGCCCGTGGCGCGGGGCTTTGAACAGATTTTTCAGGCAAAAAAAAGCCCCTCAACGAGGGGCTTGAAACGATCGGTTTAGCAACAGGAGAAACAACGGCAGTTGGCTGCCGATTGGCAGTCGGTTTTGTCGGTTGTGGCTAACAAAACAAACGTCGTTTTTCATGCTTTCTCCTGGCAAATTGTCGCGCATTATACTCGCGCCTTTGTCCACTGCAAGCGCTAAAACGCCGATTTTTGTCATTTCGCAATCGATTGGCTGGTAGCCTTTAGCCGCATGGCAGAAAATTTACCTTCAGTGGGCTCGGCGCAGCAAAATCACCAGAACGAAAACGCCGCCCAGCCCGGCGGTAATGATCCCGATGGGCAGCTCTTGGGGGGCGGTGATGACGCGGCTCAGCAGATCGCCGGCAGAGAGCAATATGGCCCCTAACACCCCGACCAACGGCAGCAGACGCCGGTGACGTACGCCGGTAAAAGGGCGCGCCAGATGGGGAACCATTAAGCCGACAAATCCTATCACCCCGGTCAATGCCACCAGTAATGCCGTCGCCAACGAACAGCAAAGAAACACTTCCGTGCGCAAACGGCGGGTGTTGATGCCCAGCGTGCCGGCGGTCTGTTCGCCCGCCAGTAAACCGTCCAGCGATCGCCAGCGCAAGGCAATCAATACCACCAGCAACAGCAGCGCTATCAAGGCAAAAATCACATTATCCCAGCGGGCCAGCCCCAGCCCGCCCAGCGTCCAGAACAGTACGCTGCTGGCGGTACGCTGATCGCCGGAAAAAACCAGATAGTTGGTGAAGGCCCCGAATAAAAAAGAGACCGCCAGCCCGCAGATAATCAGTTTTTCGGTGCCTTTTTGCGATTGAGTCATAAAAATAACCAGCACTACGGCAGCAGAGAGCATGCCACCGGCAAAGGAAGACACCGGTAACGTCCAGGCCCCGAGGCTATCACCGAGACGGGTCATCACCAGCACCACGCCAGAGGAGGCGCCAGAGGAGAGGCCAAACAGAAAGGGATCGGCCAAATCGTTGCGGGTTGTGGTTTGCAACAGTGCGCCGACCAACGCCAGGCCAGCCCCCGCCAGTAGCCCAAGCAAGGTGCGTGGCAAACGCAGTTCCAGCACGATGCTCTTGATCATGGGGGGCACATCACCCGGGACGATGCCCAGCGCGCTTAACACCTGGGCAAGAGAGAGCGACACGCTGCCTTGGGCGACATTGGCGAAGATTAACCCTGCCAATAACAGCGGGGCGAGGGTCCAGGCCAGCCTGAAACGTATTTTTTCCGACATCAGCTAACAGCGGCAGGATAAAGGGCCTGAGCCAGTTTGTGGATCGCCTCAATATTGACCGGCCCCGGTGTTAACGCCTGGTATTTCAATTTCAAATAGCGGTGATGGACCACTGCCGGGGTTTGCTTCATCAGGGGGTGTTGTTCAAGGAAAAGCTGCCGCGCATCGATGCTGTCGGTGGGCTCAGCCTGATAGTCCACCAGAATGATAAATTCAGGCTCTGTCGCCGCCACGCTTTCCCAATTGGTGTTCACCCAGCTGGTGTTCAGGGTATCCATCACGTTTGTTGCCCCAGCGGCTTCAATAATCGCCGTCGGCATGGCGTAGGCCCCGCTGGTGTAGGGCTTTTCTTCGCCGGAATCATAAAGGAACACCCTGACGGGTTTTTGCGTCGCAATTTTGCGATGGATATCTGCCACCTGCCGTTGCCAGCCTGCGACCAGCTTTTCCGCCTGTTCCTGTTTACCAAAGACTTTGCCGAGCCTGATCATATCGTCGTAGAGCAAATCCATGCTGGCCCGCGGCCGATGATTGTCGACGTGGATGCAGCTTTCACTCAACACCAGCGTTTTGATATTGAATTTTGCCAGCGCTTGCGGGGTCACCTCCCCACGAAGACCATAATTCCAACCGGCGAAGAACAGGTCTGGGCTGGCGGCGAGAAGGTTTTCGATCGTCGGGTATTTGGGGGCCAGTTCAGGAATGGTTCCCTGCTGCTGCGTGAATTCAGGGATGTTTTTGTACCAGCCGGAGATCCCTGTCACGCCGACGATAGAAGGCTGGAGCTGCAGGGCAAAGGCCATTTGCGACATATTGATATCTTGAATAATGGCACGCTGTGGCGGGCGTTCAAAGGTCAAGGGCTGACCGCAGTTGTCCACCGTAACCGGGAAACCAGAGGCCCCGGCGCTTGCCGCGGTGAATGCCAGTAACGCGGCGAGGGTTAACTTTTTCACATCGACTCCAGATTCATTGCACCGAAAGGCTATTGATTGGGCATTACCGTCGGTTGTCTGGCCTGGCGTCAGTGGGGCGGAGGAAGGTCATCCCACTCGGGTAACCCCGTGGGCAAAACGGCAAAACCGAAGTCAATAACCCGGTTTATTGGAAACGGGGGCAACATACCTGAATAATTCGTATGACAAATATAGTTAGATCAAACAATTGTCGGTTGTGGCGAATATCGCGGGGATTATGTCGGTAAAGCCTCGAAGAAACGCACAGCTTCGCCGCTTTCCGGATGACGAACCTGCAGCGTTCTCATGCCAAACACCTGTTGCAGGTGCGCCGATTCCAGCACCGTTTCAGGGCGGTCATAACAAAGGATTTTCCCTTTATTGATGATCATCACCTTATCGGAAAAGGGTTGCACCAGCTCGAGATCGTGCAGCACTTTTATCGTGGCTATCTTTTTTTCATGGATCAGCGACAGCAGTTGATGTCGGGCCAGCGGATCGAGATGGTTAGTGGGTTCATCAAGCAATAACAGCACCGGCTGCTGCGCCAATGCTCTGGCGAACCCGGCGCGCTGGCGTTCACCGCCTGAAAGCTTGCCCAGCGGGCTATGTTGCAGGTGGCCGATACCCACCTCCTCCATCGCTTTTGCAACTATCAGCGCGTGTTGAGATGGCGAATGATCGGCCAGCCAGGGCAGTCGTCCCAGCGCCACATACTCGCTAACCTTAAGCCGTAAATCCGCATCATCGTGCTGGCTCAGCAAGGCGATAGCGCGGGCGCGTTGCAGGGGTTTTAAGCTGGCTAGGGGCGTTCCCTGAAAGAGAATTTCGCCTTCGGTCGGCTTGAGCTCACAGGTCAGTAGCCGCAATAGCGTGGATTTCCCACTGCCGTTCGGGCCGATAATGGTAACGGATTCACCGGGTTGAATACTGAAGCTGGCCCGATCAATTCGCGGGGCTTTCCCTGGGGTCGCCAGAGAAAGATTCTGCACCGACAGCAGGCTGTCGGTGGGCAGGCTGGTCATGAAATATCCTTTTCCGAGCTCAGAAAAATGTCTCAATGGTTTCTATAACGTTGTAATTATCATCAATCACCAACAGCGTCTTCCATTTATCGAAGGTCAGGCAGGGGTGAGAGGTGGCAAACACCAGTATATCTCCAACCTGCACCGGGAAGTCTGCCGGGCAGCTTAACATGGCGTGCTGGTCCATAATCCCCTGGGTGGTTAACTGCTGCACGCCACTGTCTTGCCGAACCCCGTTGCGGTAATGGGCGATCGGCTGCGGTAATCCGGCGTCAAAAGCCGCGTCTCGCTTGCCAAAATTGACGATAACCCGGCCCGGCTCCGGCACCGACTGTACCAGCGCTATCAATTCCAATGCCGAGGTTAGCTCCCCCGCCAGATCGCAGGCGTAGCTATCGCGGGCCAGCACCGCATTTTGCGCGTCCTGATAAATTCCCCGATCGTGGGTGATGTAACAGCCGGGGCGGATCACCCGACGGCAGTTTTCCGGCAGAGACTCTTCACCCCAAACGCGGCAAACCACGTCATACCAGGAAGAGCCCGCACCGGTGAGGATTGCTTCTTCACCGCTGAGCAGACGTTGCCGGTGCAGTTCACGCAGCAAGCCGGCGGCGTCACGCAGGAACTGTTCGATTTTACTCTGGGCGTCGTCGCCGTGCATCACGCCTTCATATAGCTCGATACCCTGCAGGCGCAGCCCTGGCAGCCCGGCAATATCCTGCGCCAGTTGCTCGGCTTGTGCCACGCTACGGCAGCCGCAGCGGCCACCGGGCACGCCCAGCTCTAACAGGACATCCAGGGTTTGCCCATGCTGGCTGAAAAACGCCGAGAGGGCTTGCGCATTGCTCAGGCTGTCGATGCAGCAAAGGAAAAGGGTGGAGGGATGTTGCGCTTTCAATTCGGCCACGAGTCGCATATTGGCCTTGCCGACCAGTTGGTTGGCCATCAGTACCCGGGGTACGCCCGCCTCCATTGCCACCTTCGCCTGCCAGGCGGAACCGACGCCCACCGCCCAGGCGCCCTGGGCTACCTGACGCTGGAAGATCCAGGGGGTCATGGTGGTTTTACCGTGCGGGGCCAGCGAGACGCCGCGTGCATCGGCATAGTTTTGCATCCAGGCGATATTGTTTTCCAGGCTGCTGAGCTTGATCACCGCGGCCGGCAGGCAGACATCTTCGTTAAGCAGGTTTGCCGGCGCAGACGGGTCACTGCGCAGCACGGCGGCCTTATGGGTAACGGTGAAATCTTTTTGGTATTTCATAACATTATCCTTTGGGTGCTCTATCTTTTTTAAATTGGGGTATCTTGATTTATTTATTTGATTTTAATTGAATTTAAATATTATTTTTTTATTTTAGGGTACAAAGTATCATTTTTAACGCTGATTTTTGTGTAGTCTTCCACTGTTTTCTTGCATTGTAAATGACAAAATTTAATCACTATGGGGTGAGGCGATGGGTGTGGATATCGACATTATCTCGCGCATTACAGAGCTTTTTATTGAGCTGAGCAGCGCCGAAAAACGTATCGCGCAATTCATTCTGGACGAGGCGGACGCGGTGACCGCTTTGCCGATTGCCGAGCTGGCCCGGCAGGCCAACGTCAGCCAGGCCTCGATCACGCGCTTCGCCAAAACGCTGGGTTGCCGTGACGTGCGGGACCTTAAGGTCAAGCTGGCGCAGTCGTTGGCGGTGGGGCAACGGTTTATCCATGAAGAACCGGACCTGGAAGGGATCCAGGGGATTTACGAAACCATCATCAATGTCCTGACGATTAACCGCCGGACGATCGATGAGCCGGCGCTGGCCAAAGCGGTGGAGTGGCTCAGCGACGCGCGGCAAATTCTGGCCATTGGCATGGGGGGCGGCTCGACCATTTGTGCCGCTGAGGTACAGCACCGTCTGTTTCGGCTCGGGCTGCCGGTGACCGCGCAAAGCGACGGCTTGCTGGTGCGCATGATGGCGGCGGCGGTGGCCAGGCAGGATGTGGTAGTGGCGCTGTCGCTGGGCGGCTACACGCAGGAAGTGGTGGAAAGCGCGGCGATTGCTCGCCAGTACGGGGCCAAAGTGGTGGCCATCACGCCGGCAGGAACGCCGCTGGCGGCGCAGGCCGACGTGCTGTTGGCGCTGGTGGTGCGGGAAAATGATTACATCTACAAACCCAGTACTTCGCGCTACGCCATGTTGGCGATGGTTGACGTGCTGGCGACTGCGCTGGCCATGGCGAATAAACGCCAGTCCCGGGATCGTCTGCGCCGCATCAAGCTGGCGCTGGACAGTCACCGTGGAGGAGAAGATCGGCAGCCGCTGGGGGACTGAGTCGCTGCCCCAAGACACTAACCTGAGGATGATGATTCATGCGGTATCAGTATCTGATTAAAAATGTCACGGTGATCGACGGCAGCGGCGGGCCGCAATACCGTGCCGATGTGGCGGTGGAAAACGATCGGATTGCGGCGATCGCACCCGCCATAGAGGCTGAAGCGGAGGTGGTGATCGACGGCCGGGGGCGGGTGCTGTCGCCGGGGTTTATCGACGTACATACTCACGACGACACCAACGTGATCCGCATGCCCGAGATGCTGCCGAAGATATCTCAGGGGGTGACAACGGTGATTGTCGGCAACTGCGGCATCAGCGCTGCCGGGGCGGTGATCAAAACCAGCGTGCCCGACCCGATGAACCTGCTGGGAGAAAAAGCGCATTTCGTTTACCCCACGATTGCCGATTATCGTCAGCAGGTCGAGGCCGTCACGCCGGCGGTGAATGTGGCGACGCTGATCGGACACACTACGCTGCGCAGTAACCAGATGGACGACCTGTTTCGCCCGGCTAATGCCGAGGAAATCTGCGCCATGCGTGAGCAGCTGCGTGCCGCGTTGCAACAGGGCGCTTTGGGGCTGAGCACCGGTCTGGCGTATGCCTCGGCGTTCTCTGCCCCCACGCAAGAGGTGATGGCATTGGCGGAAGAGCTGGCGGGTGAGCAGGGGATTTACACCACTCACCTGCGTTCTGAATTTGAGCCCATACTCGAGGCAATGGAGGAGGCATTCCACATTGGCCGCCATGGCAGGGTGCCGGTGGTGATTTCGCACCACAAATGCGCCGGGGCCAAAAACTGGGGCCGCACGCAGGAAACACTCAAGCTGTTCGACAGGGTGCGCCAGACGCAGGACGTGTCCTGCGACTGTTACCCTTATTCCGCCAGTTCATCGACGCTGGATTTAAAACAAATCACCGATGAGTTCGATATCGTCATCACCTGGTCCGAACCGCACTCGGAAATGGCGGGGCAATCCTTGCGGGATATCGCCGGGGCCTGGTCAATGAGCCTGCATGAGGCCGGCAAACGGCTGATGCCGGCGGGGGCGATTTATTACAACATGGACGAGCAGGATGTGCGCCGGGTATTGCGCTATCCGCTGACCATGGTGGGATCGGATGGCTTGCCGAACGATCCGATGCCGCACCCGCGCCTGTGGGGCGCTTTTCCCCGCGTGCTGGGCCACTACAGCCGCGATGAAGGTTTGTTCCCGCTCACGGTGGCGGTGCACAAAATGAGCGGTATGTCGGCGGCGCGTTATCAACTGCCGCAGCGTGGGCTGATCAAAACAGGGTACTACGCCGATCTGGTATTGTTTGACGCATTGAAAGTGAAAGACAGCGCGACGTTCAGCCAACCGCAGCAACCCGCCGCAGGGATCGACGCGGTGTGGGTGAACGGCGTACTGAGTTATCAACATCAGGCCGTGACCGGCCTGCGCGCCGGGCGGTTTTTGTGCCGTCAGGGCAACACAATCGACAGGAGCAAGGCATGACGATCAAAAGATACGGCATTGACGGCGGAACCGGGACCGGTGGGCAGCATCTGCCCTTTTCCCGCGCGGTAGAAGCCGGTGGCTGGTTGTACATTTCCGGCCAAACGCCGATGAAAGACGGTGAAGTGGTGGAGGGGGGGATTATCGATCAGTCTCGCCTGGCGATCCAAAACTGCCTGGATATTATGGCGGAAGCGGGATATGGCCTGGAAGACGTGGTGCACGTTAAGGTCATTCTGACTGATGCGCGTTACTTCCAGTCATTCAATAAAGTCTTTCGCGAGTTCTTTGCCGCTCACCCCCCGGCACGGATTTGCGCGGTCGCCGATCTGGTGGTGGATTGCAAGGTTGAAGTGGATATCACCTGCTATAACGCCGCACGTATTCCCCGCTAGAGCGCTTGCCGATTAAAGGGGGGTGAAGCCACCCTCAGACCGCAGACAAACCCGCATAATGGCTAAACCGGTAGGGGTCGAACATGTTCGACCCGATTTAACCGATTGATTATGCGATAGGGCGCAGCATGCAGCGCCCTTACTACGAAACTTTGGAGCACTTTGCCAGTGGCCTTAGGGGGAAAATTTCCCTTAATCATCATTTCACCAGGCGGTGGAGCTCCGCGGCGCGAGTCAGTTATTTGCTGACGCGATCGTAGTAGACCATGTCGGCGTTCAGACCCTGCTGATAGCCTTTGACGTTATCGCGCAGCACCACTTCGGTTTTCGCCTGATCGATAAAGACATACGGCGAACTGCGTTGCAGTTCTTGCTGCATGGCAGTGTACAGCGCGCTGCGCTTGGCGGGATCGGCTTCGGCCACCGCCGCCAGCGTTTGCTGGTTCAACTGTGGGATCTGCCAGCCGTTGAGGCCTGCGACCGTGCTGGTCTTGCCGTCGTTATAGGCGAAGGCGCTAGCGTTGGAGTGGGCGTCGAAATAGTCCGGGATCCACAGACGGATCGCCGCCTGATGCTGTCGGGCGCGTACCCGCGAATAAACCTGGCTGCCGGCGGCAGGCAACAGTTCCACCTTCACGCCGCCTTCGGCAAAGCTGGCCTGCAACGCCTGAGCAATAGTAATAAACGGCGGTTTGTTCTCGACGTCCAGCGTCAGCGAGGCATTGGTGATACCGGCCTTGGCCAGAATGGCCTTGGCTTTGGCCGGATCGAAACTGAACGGATTGTCTTTCAGCGCGCCCGGCAAGCCGACCGGCAGGAAGCTCTGGTGCACAAAATATTGGCCCTTCAACAGATCTTTAGTGATGCCCTGATAGTCGATCAGATAGCGCGCCGCTTCCCAGAACGCCGGGTTTTTCAACAGCGGATTGGCGGTATTGCCGGTGTTGAACACCAGGTAATTCTGCTCGGCAGAGGGGATTTCCAGCACCTTCACGCCCGGCTGATTTTTCAGCGCCACGGTTTGGTCCGGGCCCAGTTCGCGCGCCACATCTGCGTCACCTTGCTGGATCAACAGGCGGCGAGTGGCGGAGTCCGGCACGCTTTTAATGATGATGCTTTTCAGCAGTGGCTTGCTGCCCGGCGACGTCGGGTTGGCGTCCAGCACAATCGCCTGATGCGGTTGATAGACGCGCATTTTAAACGGCCCACTGCCGGCGGAGTGCATTTTCAGCCAGGCATTGCCGTAGTCGCCGTCTTTGGCGTTAGGCTGCACCGCCTTGCTGTCGACGATCGAGGCGATCGGCGTGGAGAGAATATTCAGCGCCACCGCAGGACTGACGTTCGCCGTCCAGCTCAGTTGCAGGCTGTGGTCGTCGATTTTTTTCAGCTGTGCGTCGATGTTGTCCGGCTGCCAGCCGAGAACGTTGAGGATAAACGCTGGTGACTTGTTCATCTTCACCGCGCGGCTAAAGGAAAATATCACATCATCGGCGGTCAGCGGATTGCCGGAGGCGAAGGTCGCCTGCGGACGCAGTTTGATAGTCAGGGTTTTGGCTGCGGCGTTGCCCTGCCAGCTTTCCGCCAGCACCGGTTCCACTTTCGCCGGATCGTCGCGATCCGCCTGCACCAGCCGCTGATACAGGCTTGGGACGGTCTGGATACTCGACAGCTCGTTGGCTTCCGCCGGATCCAGGCTGACGATATCGTCGAGCGATTGCACGACCACCAGCGTATTGGGCGGGGTGGCGGCCAGCGCGGAGGAGGACAGGGCGGCAAGTATTAACAGCGGCAGGACTTTGGCTTTCATCGATGTTTTCCCTTGAATGTACGGCAAGAAATTATTGTTATCGTTTGTTTTCACGGCGTTTTCGCCGCCAGAATGCCACGGTAGAGTCTTTGTCGGCGGCTGACAAAGGCCAATCGGCTATTTGATATGCTTAAAATATATTAGACGGAAGAGGCGGGAGGGGGACGCAGCGTGCTGGATCACTGCGCCCCGGCAATGCAGATTAAAACGTTTCGCTCAGGGTGGCGACCATCACCGCCTTGATGGTGTGCAGGCGGTTCTCGGCCTGATCGAACACCACGCTGTGTGCAGATTCGAACACCTCATCGGTGACTTCCATGCCGCCGTGCAGCCCGTATTGTTCGGCCATTTGCTTACCGAGCGTGGTCTGGTCGTCGTGAAACGCCGGCAGGCAGTGCAGGAATTTGACGTTCGGGTTACCGGTCAGTTTCACCATCGCCATATTGACCTGATAAGGCTTCAGCAGCGCGATACGCTCCTGCCAGGTTTCTTTCGGCTCGCCCATCGATACCCACACGTCGGTATACAGAAAGTCCGCGTCCTTCACCCCTTCGGCAATGTCTTCGGTCAGGGTGATCTTGGCGCCGGTCTGTTTTGCCAATGCCTGGCACTCTGCCACCAGCTCCGGCTGTGGCCAGCAGGCCTTCGGCGCCACCAGCCGCAGGTCCATGCCCGCCAGGGCGGCAGCTTCCAGCAGGGTGTTGCCCATGTTGTTGCGGGTGTCGCCAAGGTAGGCGAGCTTCACCTCGCTCAACGGCTTGCCCGGTAGGTGCTCCTGTACGGTCAGCAGATCCGCCAGCAACTGGGTCGGATGGAACTCGTTGGTCAACCCGTTCCACACCGGTACGCCGGCATGGTTGGCCAGGGTTTCCACCAGCGCCTGACCATAACCGCGGTATTGAATACCGTCATACATCCGGCCCAGCACCCGGGCGGTGTCTTTCATCGATTCTTTATGGCCGATCTGGCTGCCGCTTGGGCCCAGATAGGTGACCTGAGCACCCTGATCGAAAGCGGCAACTTCGAAAGAGCATCGGGTACGGGTCGAGTCTTTTTCGAAGATGAGCGCAATGTTTTTGCCCTGCAGGTGGCGTTTTTCCTGGCCTTTCCGCTTGGCCTGCTTTAACTCGGCCGAAAGCTGCAGCAGCGCCTGAAGCTCCGCCGGGGTGAAATCCATTAACCTTAGGAAGTGACGTTTGTAGAACGGGTTTATGCTACTCATTGCCGTGTATCCTGATTGTTGTTATTGAATTAAAATTCACTTTATATGTATGAATATTCAATTTCAACCCCGTGGGAGAAATCTTTCACGTTTATCGTGGAAGCAATGCCGACGGTGTGTGAAAATAGAAGGAATACAGGCCATTTGACTTGAGGATATAGGCATGGCAAACCGCGAACAGCTAGAAGAACAACGTGAAGAGACCCGCCTGATCATCGAAGAACTGCTGGAAGACGGCAGCGATCCGGAAGCGCTCTACACTATCGAACACCACCTTTCTGCTGAGAAGTTTGAAGTGCTGGAGCAGGCCGCCGTTGAAGCCTTCAAGTTGGGCTACGAAGTGACCGACGCCGAAGAGCTGGAAGTGGAAGACGGTACCCTGGTGATGTGCTGTGACGTGATCAGCGAAATCGGTCTCAACGCCGAGCTGATCGACACTCAGGTAGAGCAGCTGGTGGCGTTGGCGGCACGTTGCGGCGTCAACTACGACGGTTGGGGCACCTACTTTGAAGATCCGAACGGCGAAGAAGGTGACGACGACGAAGAAGAAGGTGACTTCATCGACGAAGACGACGACGGTAAACGCCATTAATTAATCTTGTGGGCCGGCGCTCGCCGGCCCCGCCTATCCCGCCGTTTTTCAAGCCGCAGCGCTAGCTGTAACTTGAAATGCACAGGGCAGTTGAAGCAGATGAAATACCAATCCCTGTTAGCCCCCATTTTAAACTTCCTGCATTGCGAAACCCCAGACGCCTGGATCGACGCCGCCCGTCGTCCGGAAAACCTGCCGCTGTTGCTGACCGACCATATGGTGTGCGAGCTGAAAGCGGCGCAAACCGGCATGTGGCTAATCCGCCGTTACGTGGCAGACAAGGAGAGCGGCGATGCCTTGTTGGCGCTGCTAAGGCCTTATGAAGCGTTTCTGCATGAAGCGCAGGGCGTGCCGGAAGCCTTGTTCCAGCAAAACAATTTCACCCGCAAGATCTTGCCTAAGAACGGCTCGGCCTACGGCCAGGATCTGGCGGACAAGATGGTGTTGCTGATCAAAGAAGAGCTGCATCATTTCTCGCAGGTGCTGGAGATCATGCTGGCGCGGCAGATCCCGTATAAAAAGATCACCGCCAGCCGCTATGCCAAAGGCATGATCCGCGAGATCCGCACCCACGATCCGGCCACGCTGATTGATAAGCTGATTTGCGGTGCCTATATCGAAGCCCGCTCCTGCGAGCGTTTTGCCCGGTTGGCACCGCATCTGGACGACGAGTTAAACCGTTTCTACGTTTCGCTGCTGCGCTCCGAAGCGCGCCACTATCAGGATTACCTGCAGCTTGCCGAACAGATAGCCGGTGGCGACATCAGTGAGCGGGTGGCCTATTTCGGCCGCATTGAAGCAGTGCTTATCCAAACGCCGGACAGCGAGTTCCGCTTCCACAGCGGCGTGCCCGCCTTCGCCTGATAGCCGGGCGCCCGCGCAACTCAGTTACGCCGGTGCGCCCAGCAGCAAATCCACCGCTTTTTCCGCCAGCATAATGGTCGGCGCATTGGTATTGCCGCTGGTGACCTGCGGCATCACCGAGCAGTCGATCACCCGCAGTCGCTCAAAACCGTGCACCCGCAGTTGCAGATCGGTCACCGAGTCCTGCGGCGATTGGCCCATGCGGCAACTGCCTACCGGGTGATACACCGTCTTGCAGAAGTTGCGCACAAACTCCTCCAACTGGGCGTCATCGTTCAACCACGCCGGCTGCGGCATCAGCAGATCTTTGATCAGCGGCTTGAGGGCCGCGGTTTGCAGGAAGCGCAGGCCGAATTTCACCGCGCGCACGCTGCCGGCCAGATCCTCCGGATGGCCGAGGTAATTGGCGTGCAGCTTCACCGGATCGCGCGGATCGCGGCTGCGCAGCAGGACTTCCCCTCGCGCCTTGGGCTGCAGATAACCGACCTTGAGCGTGAAACCGTGGATATTGGGCAGCGGTTCGCCGGGCACGTCGTCCCAGCTGTCGAGCATCGGCAGGAAGTGGATTTGCACGTCGGGCCGGCCGTCACCCTGGCTGTCGGTGAAGGCGGCACCTTCCAGTACGTTGGAGCTCAGCACGCCGCTGCGAAACGCCAGCCATTCGGTGCCGTGGCGTAGCGCCTGCAGCCCGCGATCGGCACCGTAGAGGCTGATCGGTTGTCGGGTGCTGACGTTGATCGACATATGCAGGTGATCGTGGAAGTTCTTGCCCACCGGCAGATCGGCGAGCGGGGTTATGCCCAACTGTTGCAGATGTTCGCGTGGCCCAATGCCTGACAGCATCAGGATCTTCGGCGATCCTACCGCGCCGGCGCTGAGGATCACTTCCTTTGCCGCATGCGCGGTGACTTCGGCACCGCCGTTTTGGCTATACACCACGCCGGTGGCGACGTTGTTGTCCAAAACCACTCGGTGCACCAGCGCATTCAGTTTCACCACCAGGCGTTGGTCGTTGCGCACCGCTTTCAGGTAGGTGCGTGCAGTGCTGGCGCGCTCGCCGTTATGGGTGGTGGTCTGGTAGAAGCCGACGCCGTGCTGGCTGTCGCCGTTGAAATCGTTGCGGTAGGGCAGGTCCAGCTCCTGGCCGGCGCGGATAAACGCCATGCTGAGCGGGTGTCGGTAGCGGTTCTCGCTGACCGGCAACAGGCCTTCACCGCCGTGATAGGTGTCGGACAGGCTCTCGTTGGCCTCGGCACGTTTGAAATAGGGCAGCACGTCCTGATAGCCCCAGCCGACGCAGCCGTAACGTTCGGCCCACTCGTCGTAATCCTGCCGCTGGCCACGAATATAGATCATGCCGTTGACCGAGCTGCTGCCGCCCAACACCTTGCCCTGGGCGATCTGCATGCGGCGGTTGTTGGCGTGCGGCTCGGGTTCGGTTTCGTAGGGCCAGCTTTTTTTGGCGATGATTTTCGCCACGCCGGCCGGCATCTTGATGAATAAATTATTGTCGTCGCCACCGGCTTCCAGCAGTAACACCCGCGCCTGAGTGCGGCGGATCAACTGCGCTGCCAGTACGCAGCCGGCGGAACCTGCGCCGACAATGATGTAATCAAAAGCGTTTTCCGACATGACTGCTCCCTGTGCGATTACGGCATGAGCCTGTCATGGCAGAGTATCGCAAGCGGACGGTAGGTCAATTTCAAATCGTTAATTTGTTAATGAATATCACATAAATTGTTTTTAATTTTTATCAACTAATTGATTTAAATATATAAAAAATAAAATGTTCATATTAATATTTTTTGTGGTTTGCGCGACCGTGACGATGCCGGAGCGAAAAATACGCGGTGATAAATATCCGGCGCATTGTTTCTAAACGGAATATTAAATATGAGATTTATCCGAGCGGGAAAGAGGATGTCAGCACAAAAATGCTGCTATATGATGAGCCACTCTGTGGTTGGATAAGATATTAAGAAATATGGACATTTCGATTAATAAATCTAATTATTTAAAAGGGATTGCCATCATATTGATGCTGATCCATCACCTGTTTGCCTACCCGATCCGAATTAGCCCGGATATCCCGGTCTATCATATTGTTAACAGCGTTGATCTTGAAATGTATCTTGGTCTGTTCGGCAAGATTTGCGTTTCGATGTTTCTGTTTCTGTCCGGTTACGGGTTTGCGCTGAAAAAAGAAGTGTCGTTTCACTATATCTGGGGAAAGCTGAAGAATTTATATATCAGCTATTGGATAGTGTTATTTATCTTTGTCCCTATCGGCATTTTCTTCTTTCCCGGAGAAAGGTATAGCCTTTCCCTGTCGCTGTTTCTCGAAAACCTGATTGGCATTAAATCCACGTATAACAGCGAGTGGTGGTTCTTCAAACTCTATGTGCTGTACGTGCTTTCTCTGCCGCTGTTGTCGCGGCTGAATATCTACCCTCTGCTGGGGCTGCTGGTTCTGGCGGCGCTGTGCGGCAGAGGGCTACAGTATTTCGCCTGGGCGCCTGAAATCTTGATCGAATATTGCACCTGGCTACTGCCTTTCGGCTTTGGCATGGTGTTTGGCCGCAGCAAGCAAATGCCGGCGGACTTCTGGCTGTCGAAGCTGATTGTTACCCTGAGCCGCACCCATCCGCTGATCTTGCTGATGGTGACGGTGGCGGTGTTTATCGTCGCCCATAATCCGGGGCTGCTGCTGGTGACGCCGCTGTTTATCATCGCGATGATGAAAACCGCAGACGGGCTGGGCAGCACGGTGAATCGGGTGGTGGGCGAGCTGGGCAAGCATTCGATGTACATGTGGCTGACCCACAGCTTCTACTGCTATTACTTTACCCAAAAGCTGATTTTTGCGCCGCGCTATACGCCGCTGATCCTGCTGCTGCTGATTGTGGTGTCCTACCTGACCAGCCTGGTGCTGAGCCGGATTGAGCTGGCGATCAAGGGCAGGGTAACGGCGTAGGGAGGCTGAATACTGCGCCCGTGATGACCGCGGGCGCAGCAGCAAGATTAAAGCGTTTTCAGCATGGTGACTTCGCAGTCGACGTGGCCAGTGGTGCCCATGGCGTGGTCGATATGTTCGAAGCCCAGATGCTCGTACAGGCCGATGGCCTGCGTCAGGCTGGCGGTGGTTTCCAAATAACAACAGCGGAAGCCCTGTTGACGGGCAAACTCCAGTGCCTGCAGCGCCAGGCGTTTTGCCAGGCCCTGGCCGCGCAAAATCGGCAGGAAATACATTTTCTGTAATTCGCAAATATCGTCGTCACCGCCCTGCAGCGGGGCCACGCCGCCACCGCCGGCAATCCGGCCATCGACTTCTATCACCCAATAAGCGCTGCGTGGCAGGCTGTAGAGCTGATACAAGACGTCCAGATTGGGGTCGGAAACGGTATAGCCTTTGTCCGCCGTCAGGCCGTGCTCGGCAGAGACTTCGCGAATGACATTAGCAATAGCGGCATTGTCGTCAGCCGTTATTGGGCGCACCAGAAGACGTACTGGGGTTGCTGTTGTCATAGTTACACTCGCCATAAAAAGAACCCGAAGGGCTCCGGAATATCGTTTTTTGTGCAGACAAAAACGCGCCGGGGTTATATCTCGGCGGCGTCCATGCAGCTTTAATATCTTGTAATAACATCTATACCCTTCATCTTTCAAGCTGCAGATGTGTTGGCTGCGTTTTCTTACCCCAGTCACTTACTTATGTAAGCTCCTGGGGCTTCGCTCACTTGCCGCCTTCCTGCATCTCGAAATCTATTGGGTATTTATATGGCTGATGCAACGGCGATAAAAAAACAGCGGGGAAATCCCCGCTGTTTTTCAACTGTTGCAGTGAACCGTAAGATTACAGCGCGGCGATGGTCGCCTGCTGTTCCTGCAGCTTCACTTTACCTTCTTTGCAGGCTGCCAGACGTTCGCGCTCTTTGGCGACTACGGCTTCCGGCGCGCGCGCTACAAAGCCTTCGTTGGCCAGCTTGCCTTCGATCGAGGCGATTTCTGCATCCAGCTTGCCCATCTCTTTCGACAGACGCGCGATTTCGGCGTCTTTATCGATAAAGCCGGCCATAGGGATCAGCAGCTCGGCGCCGTCCACCAGTTTGGTGACCGATACCGGGCCTTTGTCACCCGCAGGCAGCAGGGCGATAGACTCCAGACGCGCCAGACGCTCGATAAAGCTCTGGTTCTCCTGCACGCGACGCTGAGCGTCGGCACTGCAGTTGCGCAGCAGCACTTCCAGCTGTTTGCTCGGAGCGATGTTCATCTCGGCACGAATGTTACGCACCGCGGTGATCGCCTGCTTGATCCACTCCAGATCGTTCAGCGCCTGCGCGTCTTCCAACGCGGCGTCGTACTCTGGGAAGGGTTGCAGCATGATGGTGTCTGCGGTTTCGCCGGTCAGGGTTTTCACGCGCTGCCAGATGGTTTCGGTAATGAACGGGATCACCGGGTGCGCCAGGCGCAGCAGGGCTTCCAGCACGGTGATCAGCGTGTGGCGGGTGCCGCGCTGTTCCGCTTCGCTGCCGTTGCTCACGACCGGCTTGGTCAGCTCCAGGTACCAGTCACAGAACTGGTTCCAGGTGAATTCGTACAGGATGTTGGCGGCCAGATCGAAGCGGTAGGTGTCCAGCGCTTCGCGGTATGCCTTCACCGTACGGTTGAATTCGGCCAGGATCCAGCGGTCTGCCAGCGACAGCACTTTCTCGCCGCCGTTGAAGCCGCAGTCCTGACCTTCCGCGTTCATCAGCACGAAGCGGCTGGCGTTCCACAGCTTGTTACAGAAGTTGCGGTAGCCTTCCAGACGCTTCATGTCCCAGTTGATGTCACGGCCGGTAGAGGCCAGCGCCGCCAGGGTGAAGCGCAGGGCGTCGGTGCCGTGCGGCTCGATGCCGTTCGGGAACTGCTTCTCGGTGCGCTTGCGGATTTTCTCCGCCAGCTGCGGCTGCATCATGTTGCCGGTGCGTTTTTCCAGCAGGTCTTCGAGCGAGATGCCGTCAACCATGTCCAGCGGGTCGATCACGTTGCCTTTTGACTTGGACATCTTCTGCCCTTCGTCGTCGCGGATCAGACCGGTCATGTAGACCGTCTTGAACGGAACCTGCGGCTTGCCGTTTTCGTCCTTCATGAAGTGCATGGTCAGCATGATCATGCGCGCAATCCAGAAGAAGATGATGTCGAAGCCGCTGACCATCACACTGGTCGGGTGGAAGGTTTTCAGCGCGTCGGTCTGCTCTGGCCAGCCCAGGGTAGAGAAGGTCCACAGGCCGGAAGAGAACCAGGTGTCCAGCACGTCTTCGTCCTGAGTCAGCACCACGTCGGCGCCCAGGTTGTTTTCGCTGCGTACTTCTTCTTCGCTGCGGCCCACGTAGACTTTGCCGTTCACGTCGTACCAGGCCGGGATACGGTGACCCCACCACAGCTGACGAGAGATACACCAGTCCTGAATGTCGCGCATCCAGCTGAAGTACATGTTTTCGTACTGCTTCGGCACGAACTGAATTTCGCCTTGCTCAACCGCTTCCACCGCCACTTTCGCCAGCGGTGCGGTACGTACGTACCATTGGTCGGTCAGCATGGGTTCGATCACCACGCCGCCTCGGTCGCCGTAAGGCACCGTCAGGTCGTGCGGTTTGATCTCGTCGAGCAGGCCCAATTCGTCAAAGGCGGCAACCACCGCTTTACGCGCCGCGAAACGCTCCAGGCCACGGAACTGGGCCGGGATTTCGTTGCAGTAATCGGTGCAGATTTCGCCGAGGGTGTTGAACACTTCCGCTTCCTGGCGGATATCGCCGTCGAAAGTCAGGATGTTGATCATCGGCAGGCCGTGACGTTTACCGACTTCGTAGTCGTTAAAGTCGTGCGCCGGGGTGATTTTCACGCAGCCGGTGCCTTTTTCCATATCGGCGTGCTCGTCACCGACGATGCGGATGCGGCGGCCCACCAGCGGCAGAATGATTTCTTTGCCGATCAAATCTTTGTAGCGCGGGTCTTCCGGGTTTACCGCTACGCCGGTATCACCGAGCACGGTTTCCGGACGGGTGGTGGCGACCACCAGGTAATCTTTGCCTTCGGCGGTTTTGGCGCCGTCAGCCAGCGGGTAGCGCAGGTGCCACATGGAGCCTTTGGACTCGCGGTTTTCCACTTCCAGATCGGAGATGGCGGTGCGCAGTTTCGGATCCCAGTTCACCAGGCGTTTGCCGCGGTAGATCAGATCTTCTTTGTGCAGGCGGACAAACACTTCGCGTACCGCGTTGGACAGGCCTTCGTCCATGGTGAAGCGCTCGCGCTCCCAGTCCACGGAGTTGCCCAGGCGACGCATCTGGCGGGTGATGGTGCCGCCGGATTCCGCTTTCCACTGCCAGATTTTGTCGATGAACGCATCGCGGCCATAGTCATGGCGAGTTTTGTTTTCTTCTGCGGCGATCTTGCGCTCAACCACCATCTGGGTGGCGATACCGGCATGGTCGGTACCGGCCTGCCACAGGGTGTTTTTACCCTGCATGCGCTGGTAACGGATCATGGTGTCCATGATGGTCTGCTGGAAGGCGTGACCCATGTGCAGGCTGCCGGTGACGTTCGGCGGCGGGATCATGATGCAGAAGCTTTCCTGGCTGGTATCACCGTTTGGCTTGAAGTAACCCTGGTTTTCCCAGTGATCGTACAGCTTCTGTTCGATCTCTTTCGGGTCGTATGCGGTATCGAGATGACTGTTTGTCTTTTCCATTTTATATCGTTGTTCAGTGAGTTGGCGGCGTTGCCGTGGTCAAATGGAAGCCGACGCTGCGATAGGCTTTATATCGGTCGCGCGCCAACTGTTTTAAGGTGTCTTCGTAAGGGACGAAGTCTACCACTTCATGGAAAGCAGTAGCAAAATCTGCAAACTGCGGCAGCAGGGCGATCAGCAGATCGCGCGGTGAGTTGCCGCGTTTGCCGGGCCAACACAGCTCGACCGGGGCACCGTAGTGTGGCCCTTCGCCGGCCAGGTTGTGCGGCACGAACTGGTGCGGATCGCGCTGCCACAGCGCTTCGTCCAACCGCTGTGCCTGTTCCTGGCTTTCGCAGGCGATCAACACCCGCTTGCCGGAGCGCCAGCGTTCGGCGGCAACGGCGCAGGCCACGGCCTCATGCGCGCTGAGCGCACCTGCCGGTTCCGCATGTTCAATTAAATAGAACGTAGCCTGTTTCATATAACCCCTTCATCTTTCAAGCTGCAGCCGTGTTGGCTGCCCTCCCTCACCCCAGTCACTTACCCGTGTAAGCTCCTGGGGATTCTCTCGGTTGCCGCCTTGCTGCAACTCGAAAGCTATTGGGTTTATAAAATTGTGCAGCATTACTAAAAACACAAGGGTACAGCATGCTGTACCCTTGGGGATTATACCTGAATTACCGCTCAGATTTAATCGTCGCCGTTCAGCCCCGCGCGATTGAGCAGGAACTGCGCCAGCATCGCTACCGGACGACCGGTTGCGCCTTTGGCTTTGCCGGAACGCCAGGCGGTGCCGGCGATATCCAGGTGCGCCCAGCTGTACTTGCGGGTAAAGCGCGACAGGAAGCAGGCTGCGGTGATGGCCCCGCCCGGACGGCCGCCAATGTTCGCCATATCGGCAAAATTGGAGTCCAGTTGCTCATAGTACTCGTCGGACATCGGCAAGCGCCACGCGCGGTCACCGGCCTGTTCGGATGCGCCGATCAGTTCGTGTGCCAGCGGGTTGTGGTTCGACATCAGGCCGGTGATGTGGTGGCCCAGCGCAATCACGCAGGCGCCGGTCAGGGTGGCAACGTCAATCACCAGCTCCGGATCGAAACGCTCAACGTAGGTCAGGGTGTCGCACAGCACCAGGCGGCCTTCGGCGTCGGTGTTCAACACCTCGACGGTCTGGCCGGACATGGTGGTCAGCACGTCGCCCGGACGATAAGCGCTGCCGCCCGGCATGTTTTCACAGCCGGCCAGTACGCCGATCACGTTCAGCGGCAGGTTCAGTTCCGCCACCACGCGCATCACGCCGTACACGGTGGCGGCGCCACACATGTCGTACTTCATCTCGTCCATGCTGTCGGCAGGTTTGATCGAGATACCGCCGGAGTCGAAGGTCAGCCCTTTACCCACCAGCACAATCGGCTTGGCGTCCGGGTTCGGGTTGCCTTTATATTCCATCACCGACATCAGCGATTCGTTCTGAGACCCTGCGCCAACCGCCAGATAGGCGTTCATCCCAAGCTCTTTCATCTGCTGTTCGCCGATGACGCGGGTGGTGATGTTGGTGCTGAAGGCGTCCGCCAGTTGACGAGCCTGAGAGGCCAGGTAGCCGGCGTTACAGATGTTCGGCGGCATATTGCCGAGATCTTTCGCTGCCTTGATACCGGAAGAGACGGCCAGACCGTGCTGGATAGCGCGTTCGCCGCTGGTGAGCTCACGGCGGGTCGGCACGTTGAACACCATTTTGCGCAGCGGACGGCGTGGCTCCACTTTATTGCTTTTCAGCTGATCGAAGGTGTAGAGCGTTTCTTTTGCGGTTTCCACCGCCTGGCGCACCTTCCAGTAAGTGTTGCGGCCTTTCACGTGCAGCTCGGTCAGGAAGCAGACCGCTTCCATGGAGCCGGTATCGTTAAGGGTATTGATGGTTTTTTGAATCACCTGTTTGTACTGGCGTTCATCGAGCTCGCGCTCTTTGCCACAGCCAATCAACAGGATGCGTTCGGAGAGAATGTTAGGCACATGGTGCAGCAGTAACGTCTGCCCGACTTTACCTTCCAGTTCGCCACGGCGCAGCAAAGCGCTGATATAACCATCACTGATTTTGTCGAGTTGTTCTGCGATAGGGGACAAGCGGCGCGGTTCGAAAACGCCGACTACAATACAGGCACTGCGCTGTTTTTCCGGGCTACCGCTTTTTACACTGAACTCCATGCACTCTCCTGAATCTTAAAGACAAAGGCAGGCGCTACGGCTAGAATAACGTACTCCGTAACGATCTCCCGCCATTGAGTTAACTAACTATGTTAACCTGAACGGCGTAAATTGCTCTGTTTTGGCGACTATAAGTAAGTTCCTATAGGACACCCAAATGCTAGATGTTGTAATACTATTTTAGCTGTGTTGGTTGCCATATGATGAGAATAAATGGCGGATTAGCGATGAAACTATCGATTTTCCTGCAAAAAGACAAGTTTTCACAGGCGTAATAAGCGTGATCATCATAAGATATCTGGTACGGGAAACGCTAAAGAGCCAAATCGCGATCCTTTTCATCCTGCTTCTGATCTTCTTTTGTCAGAACCTGGTCAAGGTGTTAGGCGATGCGGTGGACGGCGATGTCCCGACAAATTTAGTCCTTTCATTGCTCGCATTGGGTGTGCCGAAGATGGCGCAGCTAATCCTGCCGTTAAGCCTGTTTCTCGGCTTATTGATGACGCTTGGGCGGCTGTATACCGACAGCGAAATCACCGTGATGCATGCCTGCGGGCTGGGTAAACGCACCCTGATTATCGCCGCGATGGTGCTGGCGCTGATCACCTCTGCCGTGGCGGCGGTCAACGTGTTCTGGGCCGGGCCCATGGCCTCGCGCTATCAGGACGTGGTGATCAGTGAAGCCAAAGCCAACCCCAGCATCGCCGGGTTGGCGGAAGGGCAGTTCAAACCTTCGCAAGACGGCAACGCGGTGCTGTTTATCGGCAACGTAAAAGGCAGCACCTTCAACGACGTGTTCCTGGCGCAACTGCGGCCGAACGGCAACCAACGCCCATCCGTGGTGGTGGCTGAGCATGGCCAGATCAACCAGATGAAAGACGGTTCGCAGGTGGTGACGCTGGACAAGGGCACCCGCTTCGAAGGCACTGCGCTGCTGCGTGACTTCCGCATTACCGATTTCAACGACTATAAAGCCGTGGTCGGCCACCGCACGGTCGCCGTGGACGGCAACCAGGCCGAGCAGATGTCGATGCAGACACTGCTGGAGTCTGACGACCCGGACGCGCGCGCCGAGTTCCACTGGCGCCTGACGCTGGTGCTTTCCGTGGTGATCATGGCGCTGTTGGTGGTACCGCTCAGCGTGGTCAACCCACGCCAGGGCCGCGTGCTCAGCATGCTGCCGGCCATCCTGCTGTATTTGATTTTCTTCCTGCTGCAGACGTCGCTGCGTTCCAACGGCGGCAAGGGCAAACTGGACCCTATGATATGGCTTTGGGTGGTCAACGCGGCGTACTTTGCGATCGCGCTGGCGCTAAACCTGTGGGATACGGTGCCGATGCGTAAGCTGCGCGCACGCCTGAGAGGAGCGGCCTGATGTTTGGCGTTTTAGACCGATATATCGGTAAGACGATTTTCAACACCATCATCATGACGTTGTTCATGCTGGTGTCGCTTTCCGGCATCATCAAGTTCGTCGATCAGCTGCGTAAAGTGGGCCAGGGCGAGTACACGGCGCTGAGCGCCGGGATGTTTACCCTGCTGAGCGTACCGAAAGACATCGAGATCTTCTTCCCGATGGCGGCGCTGCTGGGCGCACTGCTCGGGCTGGGGCAACTGGCGACGCGCAGTGAACTGGTGGTGATGCAGGCTTCCGGTTTTACCCGCATGCAGATCGCCGGTTCGGTGATGAAAACCGCTATCCCGCTGGTGCTGTTGACCATGGCGATTGGCGAGTGGGTGGCACCGCAGGGCGATCAGATGGCGCGCAACTACCGTGCGCAGCAGATGTACGGCGGCTCGCTGCTTTCCACCAAAAACGGCCTGTGGGCGAAGGACGGCAACGACTTCATCTACATCGAGCGCGTGGCGGGCGAGAAAGAGCTTTCCGGCGTCAACATCTACCACTTCAACGACCAGCGCAGGCTGGAGACGGTGCGCTATGCCGCCACCGCCAGCTTTGAAGACGGCGTGTGGAAGCTTTCGCAGGTGGATACCTCTGACCTGACCAATGAAAAGCAGGTGACCGGCACCCAGACGCTGACCGGCGAATGGAAAACCAACCTGACCCCGGACAAACTGGGCGTGGTAGCGCTGGACCCAACCTCGCTTTCGATCAGCGGCCTGCACAACTATGTGAAGTACCTGAAACAGAGTGGCCAGGAAGCCAACCGCTACCAGTTGAACATGTGGAGCAAAGTGTTCTCGCCGCTTTCCGTCGCGGTGATGATGCTGATGGCGCTGTCGTTCATCTTCGGGCCGCTGCGCAGCGTGCCGATGGGCGTGCGTGTGGTGACCGGTATCAGCTTCGGCTTCCTGTTCTACGTGCTGGACCAGATATTCGGCCCGCTGAGCCTGGTGTACAACATGCCGCCGGTACTGGGCGCGTTGCTGCCAAGCATGCTGTTCCTGCTGATCAGCGTGTATATGCTGCTAAAACGCAAGTAGCGGCACGACAGACGATTTAAAAAGGCGTAGCCATGCGGTTACGCCTTTTTTGTTTCTGGGAGCTCTGCAGCGCACTACTGCTGATAACGCTATGCACAGGTGCACATTATCGCCGATATCATCCGTAGGGGCGCTGCACGCCGCGTCCGTGCTGTTTGCCACAGTTATCCCCGATGTCTTCCGTAGGGGCGCCGCATGCTGCGCCCTTGCCGTTTGCCACAGTTATCCCCAATCGACACGCCTTACTTTGCCCAAAAAACGAACCCAATGTGACCCCGGCGACGATTTTTTCAGCACTTAACTCATTGAACAACGGATAAGTGTTGCACGTGGATCGCTGAAAGGTATAATGCACCCGTTTTCCGCATACTACTTGCAGTGCCGAAGTGGCGAAATCGGTAGACGCAGTTGATTCAAAATCAACCGTAGAGATACGTGCCGGTTCGAGTCCGGCCTTCGGCACCATTGGTATGTTCGAGAACGTCCGTAACAGTCCGCAAGTTACTAAAATTAAAGCCGAAAGGCTTTTTTTTTGGTCTGAATCCGTCCGAGTACATCCGTTGCAATCCAGACCCCACAGGGGGCATAATTGGGGGCATCCCCACTTCGATTAGAAATGTGCCCCCAAAATGAAGCTCAATGCCCGCCAGGTCGAGACCGCCAAGCCTAAAGAGAAAACTTACAAAATGGCTGATGGGGGCGGTTTGTACCTTGAAGTCACGGCAAAGGGATCCAAGTACTGGCGTATGAAGTACCGCCGACCTAGCGACAAAAAAGAAGATCGCTTAGCTTTTGGCGTATGGCCGTCAATAACCCTTGCCGAAGCTCGTAGTAAACGGGATGAGGCCAAAAGGTTACTGGTGCAGGGGATAGACCCGAAAGCCGAACACAAAGAAACCCAGGCCGAAGCGGCGGGGGCATATACTTTCGAAACCATCGCCAGAGAATGGCATGCCAGCAATAAGCGTTGGAGTGAGGATCACCGTTCACGTGTGCTTCGCTATCTGGAGCTGTATATTTTCCCGCGTATTGGAACGTCTGATATTCGCGGTCTAAAAACCAGCCACCTCTTAACACCGATTAAAGCCGTTGATGCTACTGGCAAGCACGATGTTGCGCAGCGTCTCCAGCAGCGTGTTACGGCCATCATGCGTTATGCAGTCCAGAACGATTATATCGATTCGAATCCTGCCAGTGATATGGCTGGGGCATTGGCAACGACCAAAGCCCGACACTATCCCGCATTGCCCCCACATCGTTTTCCTGAGTTTCTTTCTCGCCTTGCGGCTTATCGTGGTCGTCTGATGACCCGTATTGCTGTAGAGCTTTCCTTACTTACCTTTGTGCGTTCTAGCGAGCTACGCTTTGCTCGTTGGGATGAATTCGATTTTGATAGAGCTTGCTGGCGCATACCGGCGCAACGAGAAGAAATCAAAGGTGTACGCTATTCGCACCGTGGTATGAAGATGAAGGAAGAACATATTGTTCCGCTCAGTCGCCAGGCGTTGATCTTGCTGGAGAGGTTGAAAGAGCTAAGTTGCAGTAATGAGCGACTTTTCCCTGGTGACCATGATCCCAAAAAAGTTATGAGCGAAAACACAGTGAATAACGCGCTGCGTGCTATGGGATATGACACCAAAACGGAGGTGTGCGGGCATGGTTTTAGGACAATGGCTCGTGGTGCTTTGGGGGAGTCAGGTTTGTGGAGTGATGATGCAATAGAGCGCCAATTAAGCCACTCTGAACGCAATAATGTGCGTGCGGCGTATATCCATACCTCCGAGCATTTGGATGAGCGTAGATTGATGGTGCAGTGGTGGGCTGATTATCTAGATGCGAATAAAGAAGCAAGCATCGGGCCCTATGATTTTGCCCGTGAAAAAAGATGAGTAATTCACAATAGCGCTTTGTCTTTAAGGGAGTGTCACCTCAAGGTACTCCCCCTAAAAACTTAAGAAATAGCACTGTAGTAAAACAAACCCTCCAAGATGGTTTTTCTTTGTGATACCCCCTTGCGCGCAATACTACCCCCGCCTCGCCTGCGCACTTCATATGTCGCTTTTCATGCAGTTGCATGAGAGGTCGCAAGCCGCGCCAATCCTGGTGCGGCTGGGGATGAAAGATGCATTTTCTTGCATGCAAAATCATGCACGCGCGATTTGACACCGGCTAGCCAGGAAAAAGGCTGTTTTCAGGGGGAGATAGTGTGATGGAAGTGGGCCTGATTACCCCATCACGGCGAGGTTCGAGATGGGTTCTTGTGCCGCCAGTGTGAGCATGCTGTATTTTTCCCGCCTGCGTTTTTGTTATGCAACTGGCTCAGATGTTGACTGCAAAATCACCTTTGCGGTTTTAGTTCTTCTTTAAACTATTCACTACTGTTCACTTAAATAAAAAAATAGTTAAATCAATAAATAAACTGTGACGAGTCATTTCCTCACTCATCACCCGGTGTTCACTGCTGTTCGCGCGGCTAAAAAGGCCCTTTTATCTGGCTAGCTTAAGGTTGTGCCTGCACGCCTGTTTCTACCTATTAATAAACGGCTATTCATGGCTCGTTCATTTCTTTGGGTTTGCCAAGGTTTGCCAATAAAGGTCAATATTAACCTATATGCCCACTTGGTTGAAAAACAGGTATAAAAGCTGTCCCACCACACAACAACACCTTGTTGCCTCCCCGGTAAATATTCACATAATAGGGCGCTACTGAAGTTCACACTATTCCGGCCAGAGTTGGCCGGACACAAAGAGGTAGCGTTTTATGTTGACCGTTCCCACCTCCATCCCATCCACCCTGTCGCCGGTTATCCCTGGCGGTTACACCCCGCGCGAGCGCTTTATCCGTCTGCCGGAAGTGCTCTACACCACCGGCCTGTCCCGCTCCACCGTGTACGAGATGATGAGCCGCAAGCAGTTTCCGGTTCAGGTCTCCCTCGGCGGTAAAAACGTCGCCTGGCTGGCCTCTGAGGTCGAGCAGTGGATGGATGAACGTATTGCCAACCGTTATCAGGGGAGCGCCGAGTGATGCAGTTAACCCTCGGTCGACACTGTTTTGCCCTGAGTGACAACGACGCCTTGTTTGTAGCGAAAACCATCTTGTTGCAGCGCAAGCACCCGGATATCGTTTTACCTGAGCACCGCAGCGAAAAACACGTTGTGATTTGCCTGACGAACTGGCATGCAGAGCGGCGTCGTATCTGTGCTGATGAAGTGGTTGATCACTATGCGATCGATTGAACGTCCGGGGGTGTCTTATGGCTTGCCCCCACGTCCGGCCCTGCGCTATAGTCCTTCCGCTGCCGCAAAATCGGCAGCCGGGCGTGAGAACCCGAGTTACTTATTGGCGACACAACACGCGCCAGGCGTGTTTTTTTATGTCGTGGCCTTAGTGCGCTCATTTTTTGCGCGGTGGATGTTATGCTATCGCAGCAGTCAATCAATGGTGGCTCAGGCGGGGCAGCCTTCGGGCTGGCCGGTTTCCAATAAGGCCGGTTTCTCACCCCCGTCTGGGCTACCACCCTTGCGTGAGAACTTCGGTGGTAGCAATAATCAATACTTATTGGAGGCTGCCACCATGGCGATGACCCTCACCCCGACTCACCCTACATTCTGCTTTCTGTTTGCGGCCGTGCGCCGTTCTGCGCTGACGGCTTCACCGCGTATGGTGCGCACCGTGGCGGATACCGAATGCAATTCCCGCCGCCTGCTGGCTCGTGATTACGTGTTGTCCTTTGCCGGTCGTCTGCCGGTTAAGGCGGCAGCATGAACACCCTGGCCGACCGCTACTACCGCGACACTCATTACCCTATCCCGCACGCCGATTTTCTGCGTCTCCAGCATGCGCACGCCACCGGTGTGCTGTTCCTTGACCTGCTGGACACTCTCGACCTCGGCGGGCAGCGCCCCGATGCCGTGCAGCGGGCATCGTTTGCCTCGGTCATTGCCTTACTGACCGACCAGCTCGGCCACGTCGTCAATACCTGTGAATCCCAAATCCTTGCCCGCATGGAGGCCACCGCCGCATGAATACCTCATCCTGTTTACCGATTGAAGTCCGTACCGCCGTTTTCCGTCGCGCCGTGGCGCAGGCCTATCTGGACACCTGTGCCTTTTACCGGGTGAGCCTGGGTTACACGCTGGACGAGCTGCAGATGACGATTGCCCTGCGTCTGGAAGGGCATTTTGTGCGTCAGTACGGCGCAGAGGATGGCATGGACATGGCGTGCACGATGCTGAGCGACATGGTGCAGCCGGACGTTCTGGTAGCTGCGCCGCGCCTGACCGCGCTGGGGCAAAAGATGATGGACGAGGTGTGTTGCGAGCGCCTGTCGGCATCGCAGAACGCCATCGTACACTGAGGAGAAGAAGATGAGCGCCCAGTTCGTTTCCCAGACCGTACGCACCGCCACCGGCCAGTGGCCGGTGATACTCCCGGCTCTCGGCATCGCCTTGCAGCCGAACGGCAAGCCGCAGCCGTGCCCGACCTGCGGCGGTAAAGATCGCTTCCGCTTCGACAACCAGGACGGTCGCGGCACCTGGTTCTGCAATCAGTGCGGGGCCGGTGATGGCCTCAACCTGGTGGAAAAGGCCCTGTCACTGTCTGCTAGGGCCGCCGCCGAACAGGTGGCCGCCGTGATGGGGGAGAGCACCAGCGCTTTGCCACCGGCCGCTGAGACCCGCTATGTATTACAGAAGGGCTGCGGGCAAGACAAGGCCGAGGCCCAGCGCAAAACCGCGCGACAGGCACAGGCTCTGGTGGCCGCCGCTCAGTGCCTAACCGGTAACCCCTACCTGAGCGCCAAAGGCTGGCCGGAGGCAGAAACCCTGACCTTGCAGGGCCAGCCGCTGCGCGTTGGTGGTATCACCTTCCAGCCCGGCGACCTGTTATTGCCGCTGCACAATGCCGGGGGCGAGGTGATCAACGTGCAACTGATTAACTCCAATGGTGACAAGCGCATGCTGGCAGGCGGGCAGGTGAAAGCCGCCTGCCACATTCTGAACGGCCCGGACAACGCGGTTATCTGGCTCACCGAAGGCTACGCCACCGGCCTTACCGTGCACCGCCTGACCGGTGAGACGGTGTGCGCGGCGCTCAGTGCCAACAACCTGGCGGCCGTGGCGCAGCAACTGCGCAGCCACTATCCGGATGCGAGGCTGCTGCTGGCGGCCGATAATGACTGGAACGGCACCGGGCAGACCCGCGCCGCCGAGGCGGCCACACTCACTGGCGGCACTCCGGCACTACCGCCCACGGAAGGTGACTGGAACGATGTCTACTGTCAGCAGGGCGCTGAGTCCACGCGCGCGCAGCTCCAGGCGTTCAGCCAGCCGCCGCAGCCGAGCCCGTTCGACACGCTGAGCGATGCCGACTTGAAAGCCATGAGCGCCAGTGAGAAAGCCGAGCTGCTGGCTGAACACTACGGCAATACCCTGGCGGTACCGCCGGTGGGGGAAGAGCTGTGCCGCTATACGCGCGGCGCCTGGCAGGTGCTGCCACACCGGCAGTTGAGCCGGGAGATTGCCGCGTTGTTCCAGAAGGTACGCGCGCCGTTCTCTGCCGCCGGTATCAACAGCATTTTGGACACCCTCAAGCTGATGGTGCCGCAGATGGGCGACCCGGCCCGCCGGTTGATAGGCTTTCGTAACGGGGTATTCGATACCGTCAGCGGGCAGTTCAGCGCCCACCGGCAAGAGCACTGGCTGCGCACCGTTAACAGCGTGGACTATACCCCGCCGCGTGCCGGGGAGAACCTGTCCGACCATGCGCCGCACTTCTGGCAATGGCTGACGCGGGCCGCCGGGGGCAATCACGACAAACAGGAGCGTATTCTCGCGGCACTCTTTATGGTGCTGGCCAACCGCTACGACTGGCAGCTGTTCCTCGAGGTGACCGGCCCCGGCGGCAGCGGCAAGAGCGTGATGGCGGCCATTGCCCGGCTGCTGGCCGGTGTCGATAACACCACTTCTGCCACCATCGACAACCTGGAGTCGGCGCGCGAACGTGCCTCGGTGGTCGGCTTCTCGCTGATTATCCTGCCTGACCAGGAGAAATGGAGCGGTGACGGGGCGGGCATCAAGGCCATCACCGGCGGTGATGTGGTCGCCATCGACCCGAAGTACCGCGATGCCTACGCCGCCTACATCCCGGCGGTGATACTGGCGGTGAACAACAACCCGATGCAGTTCAGTGACCGCAGCGGCGGCGTCTCCCGGCGGCGGGTGATTATCACCTTCCCGGACGCGATACCGCTGGCCGAGCGCGACCCGTTGCTGCTGGACAAAATCACTCAGGAGCTGGCAGTCATTGTGCGTCACCTGATGCAGCGCTTCGCCAACCCGAACGAGGCCCGCACATTGCTCCAGGCGCAGCAAAGCTCGGACGAGGCGCTGACCATCAAACGCCAGGCCGACCCGCTGGTTGATTTTTGCGGCTACCTGACGGTGCTGGGTACTCCGGAAGGCATGATGATCGGCAATGCCAACATCACCCCGGCCAACCCGCGCCGCTACCTGTACCACGCCTACCTGTCGTTTATGGCGGCACGAGGCTATCAGCACGTGATGAACCTGACGGCGTTTGGTTTGGCGGTGCCACAGACATTGAGAGAGTATGAGAAAACCCTGCTCAAACGTAAAACCCGGCTGGGGATGCAAACCAATGTGGTCTTGAGTGAAGAGTGCGAAGCGGACTGGCTGCCGAAGTGTGGCGCTGTGTGACGGTGAGTGAGTCGATCGGCCGGGCCGATCAATAGACCTTTATTGATCTGCCGAACCCATTGGACGCTCAATCGCCGCGCCGCCTATAGTGGCAGTAAAAAAACGCAGCAACACCAGGGCATTACCCCGGCCGCAGAGCGGCCGGTATCATAACGACAAGCGTTCCCCAAACCGGCTCAGGCCGGTTTTTTTATATCCTCGTTGAGAAAGAGAGCACCGCTGCCGGACGGCTGGTTTGCTGCGGCGATGCCATTGCAGCCTGCACACGCCACCCCAATGCAGCGACGCTGCCTTCCCTTCTCTTGGTGAGTTTCTTGACGCACGCGCTGAACCACAGGGCTGCCCGACAGTCAGTTGGTTGAGTGAACGACGGGAGGCTTAACCACCGCGCCCCGGCGTTGCCCCTGCGTCGGCATCACCACCCCCCAGGGATAGGCCGGTTGCTGTTCTTTCTCATACTGATAAACAATGAGTTGTGCCAGATTACGGTGGTCATAGCGGCGGCCGAAATTGAGCGCAATGCTGCTGGGGACGGCCAAAATCACGTGGATGCGTTCGGCGCCGCACGCCGTCAGCATTTTGACCTGTTCGGTAAATTGCAGCGCCAGCCGGGTTTGTTTGGACAGCGACCAGTGATTACCGAGCGTTGTGGCATTCAGCGAGAGATGCGACAGCGGGTAGGCGGGGAAGGTTTGGCGTATGGCCGCAATATCGGCCTGGTATGACACCGAGACCGCCAGCACCACATCTTTGGCCGCTGAGGTGACGAGGCTTTCCATCAGGGTAAAATCGTCGCCGTCATCGTCGGCTTTGTTGTCAATCGGCCGCCACGTTTCTTGCGCTCTATCCCAGTCAAAAACAGAAACTGGGCCATTGTCATCGAGAATGGCGCCAATGTAGAAGGTGAACGGAACCGGCAATTGCCCGCCATACACCAGCGTCAGGTCCTGATGATCGATACCGTCAATGCGGGTGGCGATATTGCTGGCCAGCGTGCTGATATTGTCGTCAAAGGTCTCTTCCGGGTGACTGATTGCGCCATCCTGCATCCGCTGCGTCATATCGAGGGTTAATGCGTCTATCTTTCCGTTGAAATGACGAGAGACCGTTTTATGCAGCGGCGTTGTCGCGACTTTCCGCAGCGCTCTCCCTTCGATGACCACCCCCTTTTTGCGCACCGTGATTTTAGCCTCCCGGTAGGCGTCGACCAGCAGCCAGACAAATCCCCCCAGAATGATAAACGCCGCCACAAACGTGACGGCAGAGTCCGTGATGACATTCCCCTCCGAGACGGCCAGCGAAAAGCGGGCATCGCCTTTTTCCAGGGTTAACGCCTTCCCCAGCAAGTTGTTCGCACCCAGGAGCCCGGCGCCGAGCAGCATGATGAGGTATTGGGTTTTCCGCTGGCGCGTTTTCCAGTCGACCAGCTTTATCAGAATATATTTTACCGTTTCCATGTCAGCGTTTTTCCCTCATGTGTGCGTTGATTTTCACAAACATCTCGGCCTGATACAGCGCGTCATCCAGCGCGTTGTGACTGCCTTGGTTTTTGAGATTAAATCGGGCGTCGATACGGCTGGAGCGGGTGTCCTGCCAGTCGCAGCCGGTGGCGCCCATGTACAAGGCTTTGATATCGAGGGCGGCAAAGCCAAACGGGTTATGGCCGAGATAAACGTGAAAGTAGTAATTGATGAATGACCAGTCGAACGCCGCATTGAAACCGACGAAAATCGGTTTACTCGCGGTGTCGGTGACGGCGGTGACCCAGTGGGCAAATTGCTGCATGGCCACTTTCGGGTCGATGCCGCGCGTTATTTGGATCTGCAGGTTGAAACCGGTAACGGCCAGCGCCTCAGCATCGTAATGCAGATTCAGCGGCTGCACTTCAATGTAAAAGCTATCCGCCGGGTGGTCGATGACGCAGGCGCCAATAGAGAGCAGGCTGCATACGCCGGGTATGGGCCCGGAGGTTTCAATATCGACCGAGATGAAGCCTTCATGTTCAACGCTCATTTTTAACCTCGCTGGTGCGTGGGTGCTTGCCACCGCCTTCCCAGTCGCGGGTGTGCAGCCACTGTTCAAAATAAAACAGCCAGAGCGATGCCCAGGGAATGATCGTGTCGCTGATTTTTAACTGGGCGCGCCATTCGCTGAGCCCATCGTCGGCCTGTGAGTCAGGCAAAAAGAGGCACAGCCTGGCGCCGGGAATATGCTTGTCGGCGGGATACAGGTGCGGAATAGCCCGCGTACCGGCCAACGCGAAAAGATTCGGTTCTGTCACCACGCAAATCGGTGGGGTGCCGAGGCTGTACCGAACCGCGACCCTGTAGCGGCGGCTGAACAGTGAAGGTTGCAGCCACCCTTCCCACAGCAGGGTACGATCGTGATGGATAATGCGCAGCCGTTCATACGGAACGCCGGATTTCAACGCGTGATATTGCTGAGCGATGGTCAGCGGTTTGCAGTGATGCCTGATAACCACGTTATTCACCGTAGAAGGTGTTTTTAGGCACGCCGGCATTGGCTGCCGTACTGGCGAGGCCGGTGGCGATAAGCCCGCCGGTTTTCTTATCAAGATGCAGGCTGCCTTGTTCTCTGGCTGACTGCATATGCTCCATCAGGCGTTGCCTGACGACATCGACCGGCTTTTTGCCGAAGCTGTCTTCGAGGCTCAGGAACAGGTTATCTTCCCCCACGCTGGCGGCGATGGTGTTAAACGTCGCCTGGGCCGCGGCATGCCACTGGTAAAAGGTTTCACTGCGCTGAGGGCCCTCATCCTGCTCTGAACGGTTCCACTTCTCGGCGAAGTTTTCCTCCAGCATGTGCGGGTTGCTGACCTGTATTTCTCCCTGTGTCGACACGATGAAATCCGGCATCAGTTCCAGCACGTCTAACAGGATATCCAGGTCGTTGTCGTAGGCGCACCTGTCAGCAATGATATGGTTGTAGGCATGGCACGCCAGCGTGGTGATGATGACCGAAATTGGGCGGCAGCGCTGCCGGACGTCATCCTGCTCGACGGCCCATTCGTCTCGGTGGCGTTTGAGAATTTGTACGATGCGATTAAGCAGTTTTTTATCGCTGTTGTCGGGGAGCGGGAGCAACGCCTCGGTGCCGACGCGGCTGGCGGAATCCATGACCAGAATGGAGCGAAGAGGCTGCACGTTGGCGCTGCTCTCGAACCACTTCGCATAGCCGCTGGGGTTGGACTCCTTCCAGGCGGTTTGCACATCCACGACCCACAGCGGCTGGCCTATACGTTCTGCTGCACCGGTGTGCGCGCGGCCCGGCGTGATATCCAGATGATAATCCCCGGCATAGTTGATACGGAATCCACGGGGCAAATCGCTTAAGAGGTCTTTATAAGTGTTATGCGACGTCAGCCGCTGGCGAATGGCCGATATCACGCCGGTATAATCCGCCTGGGTGGCATGGGGCAGATAACAAATCAGGTCAATATCGTATTGCTCTTCATTTTTGGGCTTAACGGTGGTGTTGAGCCGTACGCTGCCCTGCGGGTAAATAACGGCATCTTGCAGTAATGGGTCGTCGCCTTCAGACAGGAAGGTGCCGACACCGTTATAGGCGCTTTCGATGTTGGCGTATTGGGTTTTGGTGAGATCCAGCGTTTCAATAATTTGCGATAATAAATCGGCGATACGCTGCTTTTTTCCTGCCGACAGGTTTCTGGCGGTAGCGGAACCGTACATAGTATTTCCTTATGCTATGGGGGCTGCTGTACTGCGAGCGTGAGAACGCTACAGCGGCCAATAATAAAAAGAGGTGAAGCGATGAGCCGCAAGAGGGCCCTGCAAACCGTATCAATCATGAAATCCGGGTTGCATCAGGGGCATTCCGGCAGGCTGAGCAGGTTATTGGGGTGTTCGCCGTCATTTTGCGTTTTAAGGTATTTATTCCCCGCTGCGCTGGTTGAGACAATCACCCAGACGGAATGGCGATTCTCAGTGACCCAAAAACGCCAGGTGCCCGCCTCGATACCGGCAATGGCGTCTGCCTGGGGCAGTGACCAACGGGTGCCATCGGCGTTGACACCGCCAATAGCCTGAATGCGCTCATGCGCGTTTTGGTGATCGGATTTTTTGATACAGGTGACTTGATGGTCTGACATAACAACTCCTTGGTTAGGGGAATATTTACGCATAGGCGTAAGGGGAAACAGAAACCATGAGTCCGGATAGCCCTTTACGTAACCTGGGTTGAAATCACTGCTATAAATGTATAGCCGGATAATGGTAGTGCATTCAATAGCCAGTCTATTACGGGTAATGAGGTTTCTAATTATTTGTCGCATTAATCATGTTTTTTGCTCTAATTAAAGTCAACACCAATGTGATGGTTTTTTTGATTTATTACCATGTGTTTTTTTATAATTTGAGAAAATAATTTTTATAATTAATGTTTATTTTAATATTATATTGATGGTTTCTCTGCCCTTAATGTGTTTATATTCGTAATTTAATTTAATTTAATTTAATTTAATTTAAGTTTTATTAAACGCTATGCCGCGTTTTATCTGTCATTGATAGATTGCGCATCAGCCTGCTATCCCTATTAAATTCATGAGAGATATCAGGGAGGGCTAGTGGGGCTAGAGCTGTGTTTTAGCTTGAGCGGGTGGGTACATCTCCGCTATACGCAAAGTGTAAATCATGGTGGCGTTAGGGGGGACTTTAGGCGGATAACCTTTCTCTCCGTAAGCCTGCTCTGGGGGAACCACCAGGGTCATCGTACCGTGATTTTTCAGTAGCGAAATTGCCTCTTTAAACAACGGCGGGAAATCCGTCACCGGCTGCGACAGTGTGGCGCCAGTTGCTTCCATATCTTGCACTACGGTGCCGTCGACCAGCGTTTCTTTTACCACCACATCCACTGAGGCGGTAGCGGGGATCTGCGCATCACCCGCATAGTCTATACGGTACCAGAATCCGGATAATGCCTGGTGAACTCGCTTATCTTTCTTGAACTCCTCTATATATGCCGCACCTTTTTGCCGCTGGGTTACGTTAATTTTCTCTCTTGCAGCTGCCACCTTTTTCTCGGCGGTGGTCAGGGTGTTATTGAGTTCGTCATCGGACAACATACGTTTACCTGCAAAGGCATCCGCAATACCGGCCAATATCATCCCTTTCTCCGAGTTGGCTCCCCAACGGTGTCTTTCTTCCTGCATTTGCAGAATTTCTTCTCCCAGGGAAACACCAGCGGCGTAATCTTCACGCGGCTGTGCGTCTTTGAGCGCATCGGCAGTCACCAGGCGCGGGCTTCGCGCCTGCAAAGAAACCATGTCGGCTCGCGTATCTGCCAGCTTTTTAACGGTTTCATCCAATTCGGTTTGCATCAGTTGGCGCTGCGACTGCAATTCAGCTTGCTGTTCCTGCAGCACCGCGTCTCGCTTTTCTACTTCCATCAGCAAATTTTTTTGGTGGTTGGCTGCCGCTGATAAGGCCTGGTTTTCTGCTTTTGCTTTGGACAACTGTTGCTGTAATACCGCCCGATCCTGATCCCAGCGCTGCTGTATCTGTAATAGGTTGGCTTTTGCCTGGCGTTCTGTCGGGGTCATCCCCAGCGCCTGGCGCAAGCTTTGCGCCAATTGGGATAGCGCGGCCCAATCCGGCGTTGCCGTTGCCGTTGCCGTTGCCGTTACGGCGTTTTGCTGCAGACGGGTTATCTGTAATTTTAGCTGGGCTATTTCCGTGCGCTGTTGCTGGATCGCCTTATCCTTAATTCTCCAGATTTCGCGCTGCGGTGGCGGTTTTTTGTCGGGCTTACCTTTCTCGGCACTTTGGGTTGGGCGTTTTTCGGTGCGAGGGCGATCCCGCGCGACAGGGGCTTTTTCTGCCGGATAGCTTTTTTCGCTGTATTGCTCGGCAAACTGCAGCAAGGCCGGAATATCGGCATTACCATTGCGCGGTGTTGACGAAGCAGCAGGTAACAGTAAGCCTCCCAGCAGGCAGGCCAGAAAACGGTAGAGCCGTCGCTTCCATAAGGTCATTTCACCGCCCCGCCGCGTTTGGCCAGCTCGGCAAGCAGCGCCTGATTAATCTCGGCGCACTGATAGCTAACCTGGTAACGATAGAGTGCATCAACGGTATCTTGAGTATTCGCATTAACCTGAGCGCGAATGCCGGCATATTGAGAGGCTCCAGACATCAGATCGTCAAATATTTTCTTTTTAACGGCGTAGTTATCTGTTTTTAACGTGGCGAGCACGTTTAAATTTTGTTGGCATTGTTTTAAATCCTGGATTTCACGTTTCACTTTTTCATCTTGTAACGCTACCGTTGAGGTTGATTTAGCCCGGTTTTTTTCCACCGACTGGCAACCGCTGAGTAACAGCATGCCCATCAATGCGATGGCAACAACGAGTGGGTTATAACGCATGTTTAATTTCCTTTTCTTGCCTGTTAACGAGATAAACCGCCTTGCAGCATCCAATGGAAGAGTTCGTTGGTACGTCTGAAATTTAATTTTTTCATTGCCGCGCGTTTGTGAGAACTTATGGTTTTTACCTTGACCCCCATACTGATCGCCGCACCAGCAGGCGTTTTTCCTTGTTTGAGGTGGAATAAAACCTCGTGTTCACGTGGTGTGAGTGGTTCATGGATAAAGAGCTCAGCGGATGGTCGCGCCTGCTCGTTTGATAATAGTTGTGGAAAAATAGTGCTTTCAATACATTGAAATATTAGGGCTACCGGTTGGTGCCGGTATAATATGTTTGATTTTTCCACACCACGATATAGATGCTGCAAATGAGCTTTTTTGCTATCCGCGATAGCGAAGTAAAGCGGCTTGCCTTTATTCGCTCGGGGATGCGGAGCGACGACTACCCCGCTGCATATAGCTTGAAAAATGATATCTGCAGTATGGATATTAGAGCAATCGGAGACAATCGCCTTCATTTTTTTATTTTTAAAGTATATGGATAACACCATAATTAGTCCGGCAGTATAAAACTTATTATCGTCAATGATGACGATGTTTAATGTATTCTTCATGATAGTATTATCTTCGTGGCGGAGTAAACTCGACTCAATCAGCGATGATACTAGGTTATCTAACAAGCTGTAACACACTCAAGGTAATGAATTTAATGGGTTCAATATGAAGTTAAGCTCTGATTTGGTATGGTTTTTTAAATTTAATTAATATAATTAGCCATAATTATATTAATTAATTAGTTAAATTAACTGCGATGATTTTTGGGGTGAGGGGGCTTAACTACATAAGGGGAAGAAGTTAAGCCGCCCAAGAGGCTAACGCGGGCTTAGGGTGCAAATGAAATAGGGGTTTGTTAGCCCTTTGATAAGATATAAGTTTTCCCTTATTTTTTTCGCTTCTGCATAAAACGCGACGCCTGGCGCTTCAGGTAGCACATATTCTCGCCAAATTTCTTCCGGAAGGTTATCAATAGGGTGACGTTCTTCTCGGGTGACTAGGGTTTTGGATAAATTTTTAAAATCAGATTCCTTCATGGAAATGAATATCCGCCGGGCGATAACGTAATCTTTGTCTAACCCTGTAACAGAGCCTACAGCAAGAACTTCACTGCGTCCCTCTCGCGCGGTGATAACATTGAGATCCAGATTGAGTACAAGCTTCTTGCCATCTTTGGAAGTAAAGTATGTACTTACGTGAGCGTTACAACGAAAAGGTTTCTCGCTCGGGTAGTTAAGGTAAAGGGCAGCGCAACCCAAGATAATGATGAAAAAAATCAAAAAACCGATATTCATTTTATTCATTTCAATCTACTCGACCAATTTGTAGTTGTTGCAATTTTTATAACTCGAATTTCCATTTTTTGTGCATGCAGCCATAAATTTTACCTTGAGTAACTTGTTGGTGGGGCGAGCTTCCATATAGTAAATGTCACGACCCTGCTTTGTGCAATCTACTTCCTCAGCAGCCAGCATTTCCTGTGCGCCATTGAGCTGTTCAATACCGTGTTCATTACCATCAAAAGTATAAATTTTACATTGCTCATGAATGCCGATTAACATAGGTTCGTCACTTTTGGGCAGGGTAACGAATGCTGTCGCTATTGCAATGGCTATCAAAGCAAGGGCTAGAAAAAATAGCGTTTTTTTCATCCTGCCGGAATGGTTATCCTGGCTGGTCTCTATTAATAATGAAGCTGTATTACTCTCGGGCTCTGACTCGAGAGGTAACGAGTTATCCCCGATCTTTCCTGTAGCGGCTGGCTTGTCAGGCACCTTGGTCTCGGGGTGAATTTCAGCCTCCATTTTGAACCCTGTTCTCGGTATGGTAATGAGAATGTTTTTGCTTACACCAAGTGTCTCAAACGCTTTTCTTAGTTCACTTATATGATTGCTCAGCGTAGCGCTGGAAGGTGAAAAACCATAGTCCTCCCAGACGCGCTTTATTAGGTCCTCGCGCGTCAATTCGACTTTATTGTTTTTTATTAGCTCAATTAATAGCCGTGTTGCTGGGTTAGATAACCCAGCCGTGAGCTGGTTATCGTTTCTCAGTATCAATGTCCTGCTTTCCGGGTCAAAAACAATAGTTAGATTTATTATGTATTTCATGTGGATACCCGTTCATTCCTGGTGTATAGGCAAAAATACTTGGTGATAAGAATAGTCTCAAATATATGTTGATAGAATTTATTGGAATTTTGCACTAACAGTCAACACCTTTATGGAAATTCTTTTTCAGTCCGGATCTCTTTGAATTTAAAGTAGTATTGATATTTAATTTAGTTAATAAACTTGAAACTAATATCTAATTTTTTGATGTTTTTGGTGGCGTTTTAGCATAATAATCTAATTTTTATATATTAATTAGATTATTTGGCTTTTATTTTTTTTGGCGTTTATCATTGTTTCCAGTTGCCGGTAACCATGATGCTGCTAATTTACGGGGTGAGAAGAAATAACCCTTTGATATGCTGGATCTGTAGTGCCGAAATAGTGGCGACTTCACAAAAATGGGATAGACCTTAAATAAGGATAAAGTGGAAATGAAATTGAATAAAATCATGATGGCAGCAGTTTTGGCATTCGGTACAGTTTCTGGTGCACAGGCCGCCGACCAGGGCCATGGTAAAGTCACCTTTACCGGTTCTATTATTGATGCACCTTGCTCTATTACTCCAGAATCTATTGATCAAACAGTTGAGCTGGGCCAGATCTCTAAGGTTGCTTTACTCAGTGGAGGGAAATCTACCCCGCGTAATTTCTCGATCGATCTGGAGAACTGCACGTTTGGATCACCTGCCACCAAAAATAAGGTGCAGGTAACCTTTACGGGTATGGAATCTGCAGCTAAAAATGGCCTGCTGGGGATTACCGGCACGGCTAAAGGCGCCAGCGTAGCCATCACTCAGGCTGATGGTGAAATCATCAAACTGGGCGAGCCAACTAAAGAGCAAACATTGCAGGACGGTAACAACACGCTGAGTTTCGCCGCCTACATGCAGGGTGATACCGCTTCTGCCGCATCTATTACTGAAGGTGAATTCCAAGCGGTGGCCGATTTTACTCTGGCTTATAACTAAAAGTTCACTCCACATAAAGTAAGTGTTTTCTCTGTATGTGTATATATGCATGCGGTATCCCCGCATGCCTTTTTGACAATATTACAAAGTATGGAGCACGTTTTATGAGGCTGCATAATACCGTTATTATAGTGGTTTCTTGCCTGTTTTCCTTTCCAGTGGTCTCTGTTTTAGCCGACGATCATATTGCCGGATGGGGGCGGGTAAATATGCAAGGATCCATTATAGACACCGCTTGTGCTATTGCTGTTGACAGCAGGGAGCAAACCATTGATATGGGGGTTCTACCCTTGTCAGATATTATTCGCGATGGGCAAGGCCGCAGCCAGCCTTTTTCCATTGATTTGGTTAACTGCATCACTGAGCGTCCTGGAAAGGAAGGCTGGAAGAAGTTTCAGGTTACTTTTGATGGTGAAGCTAATGGCGGGTTATTTGGTGTTAACGGTGATGCCTCCGGCGTAGCGCTGCAAATCATCGATACTCAGGGTAATGTCGCAATGCCGGGCAAGGCTATGCCACCAATGGATATTGTCCCCGGCGATAGTCAATTGAATTACGCCATGAGGTTGGTGGCCAATAGTCAGACGTTGAAAGCTGGGGATTATCTATCATCTATCCGATTTAAACTGGACTATTTTTAATTTCCTTCTGGAAGAGCGCTGTTTTTCGCCTCGCGTAATGGATTTATTTATACTAATAGGGTAATGGCATGGAGTTTTCTTCGCTTGGAAAAGTTGCGCCTCTGCATTCGTTAGGATTGTTTATTTCCCTTGCGCTGGGTACTTCAGTGATAAGCGCTCATGCTGCCGATAATATTCAGTTCAATACAGATGTGCTGGATGTCAACGATCGGAAAAACATTGATCTGAGCCAATTCTCGCGCAGTGGCTACATTATGCCAGGTACCTACGGCATGGTGGTGCACGTTAATAAGAATGACTTGCAGGAGCAACAGATCTCATTTTATGCGCCGGAGGGTGACCCAAACGGCAGTCGCGCCTGCCTCAGCCCCGCATTGGTGCAACAACTGGGATTTAAACCCGGCGTACTGAAAGACCTGACCTGGTGGCGCGAGGGAGAATGCCTGAACGAGACCAGCGTACAGGGAATGGAAGTGCGTGGCGATCTGCCCACGTCTTCTCTTTACCTGAGTATTCCTCAGGCTTATCTGGAGTACAGCGACGAGAACTGGGATCCGCCGTCTCGCTGGGATGAGGGTATTCCAGGGTTGCTCTTCGATTACAACGTCAATGCGCGTAGCCAGCATCAGCAGCGGGACGGCTCGCATGGTTATAGCCTCAGCGGCAACGGTACGGCGGGCGCCAACCTGGGCGCATGGCGTCTGCGTGCCGATTGGCAGGCGAATCTTGACCATCAGACGGGGAGCGGGCAACCGACCAATAAACAGCTGGACTGGAGCCGGTATTACGCCTATCGGGCAATACCGGCGCTGCGCTCGAAGCTGACGCTGGGTGAAAACTATCTGGATTCAGGCATGTTCGACAGTTTCCGTTTTACGGGGGCGAGTCTGGTATCGGACGACAGCATGCTCCCCCCTAATCTGCGCGGTTATGCGCCGGAAGTTGTGGGGGTGGCGAAAACTAACGCCAAAGTCACCATCAGCCAGCAGGGGCGTGTGCTGTCTGAGACCACGGTTGCCGCAGGGCCATTCCGCATTCAGGACATCAATGATGCGGTCAGCGGCGAGCTGAACGTGCGGGTGGAAGAGCAGGATGGTGGCGTGCAGGAGTTCGTGGTGAATACCGCGAACATCCCGTACCTGACGCGGCCAGGCTCGGTGCGCTTCAAGCTGGCGACGGGTAAACCGTCAGACTGGCAGCACCATTCGAGCGGTCCGCTGTTCGGCACCGGCGAGTTTTCCTGGGGGGTTAGCAACGGCTGGTCGCTGTACGGCGGTGCGCTGGCTGGCGGCGACTACAACGCGCTGTCACTGGGTATCGGCCGTGACCTGATGGCATTGGGGGCACTGTCGTTTGACGCTACCCAGTCGCGGGCGCGGTTGCCACAGGAAGACGGCACGCTCAGCGGCGGCTCCTATCGCCTCAGTTACTCAAAGAGCTTCGACGAATACGACAGCCAGGTGACCTTTGCCGGCTATCGCTTCTCGGAGCAGGACTTTATGAGCATGAGTGAGTATCTGGACGCGCGCTATTACGGCACCCGAACGGGGAATGGCAAAGAGATGTACACCATTACCTTCAATAAGCACTTCCGCGACTGGGGGCTGAGTACCTATCTCAATTATAGCCACGAGACGCATTGGGATCGGCCGGCTAATGACCGTTACAACCTGACGCTGTCGCGTTATTTCGACGTGGGCCGGTTCCGCAACCTGAGCCTGTCGCTGTCGGCGTACCGTAATGAATACAACGGAACGAAAGACGATGGGGCCTACCTTTCACTGTCGATGCCGTGGGGGGATAACTCAACGGTGAGCTACAACACCACGGTGAACCGCGACGACACCACTCATCAGGTGGGGTATTACGACCGGATTGATGAGCACAACAACTACCAGTTGCGGGCCGGTAGTTCGCGCAATGGGGTGAATGTGAACGGGTATTACAACCATGAAGGCGATAAGGCGCGGATGAGCGCTAACGCCAGTTATCAGGAAAACCGTTACAGCGCCTTCGGGATGTCGATGCAGGGCGGCATGACGATGACGGCGAATGGCGGGGCGCTGCATCGAGCCGGGGTGCCGGGCGGCACCCGCATGCTGATTGACACGCAGGGGGTGGCGGACGTGCCGGTGCGGGGCTATGGCAGCACCACCAACACCAATGCCTGGGGCAAGGCGGTCATCGGGGACGTGAACAGCTATTACCGCAACAGGGCGAGTATCGATGTGAACAAACTCGGTGATAACGCCGAAGCCACGAAGTCAGTAGTGCAGGCCACGCTCACCGAAGGCGCTATCGGTTACCGCCAGTTCGACGTGATTGCCGGTGAGAAGGCGATGGCGGTCATCAAACTGGCCGATGGCAGTGAACCCCCATTCGGCGCCACGGTGATGAACGCCCGTAAGCAGGAGACGGGCATCGTCAATGACGGCGGCAGTGTTTACCTGAGCGGCATTAACGCCGGCGATGCCATGACGGTGCACTGGAACGGCGGCGCGCAGTGTGAGGTGCGCATGCCAACGCCTTTGCCGGCAGACATGCTGATGAATACGCTGCTGTTGCCGTGTCATCCGCTGGGGGCGCACACCGAGCCTGAAGTGCGGACGAAGGGCGCGCCACTGCCAGTGGTTGTACCTGAGCAGGAGCAGGCTTCGTAACCGCCGCGCTGAGGGATAACACGGCGTGCAGATTTAACCCAAATTCTAGGAGGGCCGCTGCGGCCGGGAATGAAAACATGCGAAAGAGTGAATTGAACATGAAACAGCATCACAAAGGTCGCCCAGTCGCGTCCATGCGGAAAAAGGGCCTGTTGCCGACGGCAGTGGCTGGGGCCCTGCTCGCGGCATTGCTGGCTCAGCAGGCCCAGGCGGCGATAGCGCTGGACCGCACTCGGATTATTTTCGATGGCAGCCAAAAATCGGTAAGCCTGAGCGTCAGCAACCAAAACAAGCAGCTGCCTTACCTGGCGCAGGGCTGGATTGAAGACGACAAGGGCAACAAAATTCAGAGCCCCCTCACGGTACTGCCTCCGGTTCAGCGCATCGAGCCGGGCAAGCCGAGCCAGGTGAAAATCCAGGCGCTGCCGGTGGCGAAGACGCTGCCGCAGGACCGCGAGATGGTCTATTACTTCAACCTGCGGGAAATTCCGCCGAAGAGCACCAAGCCGAACACGCTGCAAATTGCGTTGCAGACGCGTATCAAATTGTTCTACCGCCCGGCCGCCATTGCGATGGACAAAAACGCACCGCCGCCGCAGGAGCAACTGACCCTGAGCAAGCAAGGCGACAAGTATGTAGTCAATAATCCGACGGCGTATTACGTCACGCTGGTTGATGCCGCCACCAAAAAAGACGGTGCGGGGATCAAAAACTTCGAGCCGATGATGGTGCCGCCAAAGGGCAATTTGCCATTGACGGTGAGTGCGGCGGAGGTAGGTAACAGCCCGGTGCTGACCTACGTTAACGACTATGGCGGCCGGCCGCAGCTGAGCTTCAGTTGCTCCGGCAACACATGCACGGTGATACCGGCGAAGAAAGCCTAGCAGAGCATGAACTGGCGGTGCAGGCACTGGTGAACCGAAGGGAGACAAGAGTATGGGCATGACACACGAGACGGGCAGATACCGACGGGGCCTGTGCGGGGCGATTGAGCTGAAGTATTACGGCGCGTTGTTCGGATTGATGCTGATGGCCCCGATAACGCTGGGGACAGTGGTGTGGTTGTTGCCACCGGCGCAGGCGGCGGTGGACAACTGGGATGTCGAAGGCGCCAACGGCACCCTGTACGTTCATGGGGCGTTAACCGAGAGCGCCTGTCGGCTGGAGATGACCAGCGCCCATCAGGATATCGCACTCGGTGAGACGGGGGGGGGGCGCCTAAGAACGGTTGGCGCGCGCGGCGAACCGATCCGATTCGAGCTGCGTTTGGAGGATTGTCTGCGCAGCCCGGCCGGTAGCCGCGATGTGCGTACCGGTGGCCTGGCCTGGACAGACAATCAGCCGGCGGTAACGGTGAGTTTCCGTGCGACGCGTGACGCCGATAACCCGCAGTTGGTGAAGGCGCAGGGCGTTTCCGGGCTGGGGCTGCGGCTTGAAAATGCGCAGGGGGAAGACGTTCGCCTGGGTAGCAGGGGGAAACCGCTGTTGCTGACGCCGGGGCAGAATACGCTGAGCTACACGATAACCCCGGAACGCACTCCCGCCGCTCTGATGGCGGGCAGCTATCGGGCCGTGGTGGATTTTCATCTGAGCTATGACTGAGGCGGCCGCAATGAATGGGATCGTAACGCTGCCGAGAGCGCTGGCAGGTGTGCTGACGGCCTTGCCGATGTTGGTTTTTGCAGCCCCCTCGGCCATGGTCACCGTCAAGGTCACCGTGGTGGCACCACCGCCTTGCGTGATAAACGATGACCGGCCGATTGAAGTGGAGTTCGGCGATGTGATGACCACCCGGGTGGATGGCGACAATTACAAGATGCCGGTCAATTACACACTGTCGTGCACCGGGGGCACTTCGAATGCGATGAAGCTGCAGGTCAAAGGCAATGGCGCCGCGTTTGACGCGACGGTGTTGCAGACCAACAAGACCGGGCTTGGCATCGAACTGCGCCAGGGCGATGGCAAACTGGCCGTCAACAGCTGGCTGAATTTCACCTATCCGAACAAGCCCGAACTATGGGCCGTGCCGGTAAAACAGGCCGGCACAACCCTGACGGGAGGCGAGTTCAGCGCAGGGGCCACAATGGCCGTGGATTACCAGTAACGGGAGCGGAGCATGAGCAAAACACTAAAAGTCCTGTTGCTGGCCGGGGGGTTGACGGTGGGCATGACTCCGGTACAGGCCAAGGACGGTGAAGCCGACATGACGTTTCACGGCACCCTGATAGAACCGCCTCCCTGCACCCTCAACGATGGCAATCAGGTGGAGGTCGATTTCGGCGATCGGGTGGGCATCAATAAGGTGGACGGCGAGAATTACCGGCAGGGGTTGAACTACCAAATCACCTGTGACAGCGCCGCCGGCGGGAGCTGGGCGTTGACGCTCAGCCTGAGCGGCAGTGCGGCAGGGTTCGACAGTGAAGCCCTGTTGACGGACAAGGCCAGCCTCGGCATTCGGGTGTACCAGAACGATAAACCCTTCACCCCGAACAGCACGGTGAAGATAAACCTGGCCAACCCGCCGCGCCTGGAGGTGGTACCGATCAAACAAGCGGGCGCCACGCTGACCGAAGGGGCCTTTGAGGCCTGGGCCACGCTGCGTGCCGATTATGAATAAGGAGCTGGACATGAGAGGGAAATCGGGCTGGCGCCAGCCCTCAGGGGATTCACGTTCTCGAATGGGCGTCCTGCTGTTGGTGCCGATGTTGATGGCCGCACCGCTATTGGCGCTGGCCGCGGGTGACAATAACCTGTACCTGCATGGCGCTCTGGTCGCAGAGCCCTGCGTGATACCGCCGGGTGATGAAGAAATCACGCTAGATTTTGGCACCATTATCGACAAGTACCTGTACCTGAACACGCGCACTCTCGGGCAATCCTTCGAGATACATCTGGAGGAGTGCGACCTGACGTTGGGCAAGATGGTGAGCGTGACCTTTAACGGCACGGAAAATCAAGCCTTGCCGGGCCTGTTGGCCATCGATGGTGGCAGCGAGGCCACGGGGATTGCCATCGGGTTTGAGACGCCGTCGGCCAAACCCCTGCCGCTTAATACCCAGAGTGGTAAGTCCCTGTTGCAAGACGGGGGCAACATCATTGCGCTGAGAGCTTATGTCCAAGGCGAGCCCTTGGCGATAGCCGACAAGACGATTAGCCGGGGTGCGTTCAGTGCAGTTGCCACCTTTAACCTGGAATATGAGTAAGCGACATCAAACCGACAGTGATAAACACCCAGAATGAAAATAGTGCCGCGCAGGACTGGGATAGGGCGTATCGCTGGTTGTGCCGGCGACGGCAACATGCGCCACCGCATGCTGATGTGTTGGATTTGCGCTTCAAGTGGCCACAGCAGCAGTTCCAATGGTTAAACAGGGTGCTGGCAGGGGAATACCGCCTGTCGCCCATGCAGAGCTGTCGGCGGCAAAATAAGAGCTGGGTGCAATGGTCGGCGCATGATGCGTTGGTGCTCAAGTGGGTAGCGATGCAGGTCGAAGAGTAATTGCCCAGGAACACTCATTGCCATCACCTGAAAGGGCACGGCGGCGTAAACGGGTCGACGCAATCTGTTGCTTCTTCTTGGCGAAGTGGGGAATGGCGTTATGTCTACCGCACGGATATCCGGGGTTATTACCGGCATATCTTAAAGCATCAGGTAGCAGGGCAATTACATTGGCATATCGAAAATGCGGTTTGCCGGAGCTTATGCCTGCAATGACTTTATTACAGCATTGAAGACGGCGGTGAAATACATACCCCTGAAAAAGGTATTTGTCGCGGCAGCGCACTGAGTCCGCTGGTTGGCGGCAGTATATTGCGGCATGTTGACCATTATTTTTCGACGCGCGAGGAACTGTTTTATGCCCGGTATATGGATGACTTTGTTTTCTTCACCAAAACGCGTTGGCATTTACGTAAAACGATCAAATCGTTGTATGAGTTTTTCGATTTGGGTGGTTTTGAGACTCACCCGGATAAAACACAACTGGGGAAAATTGAAAATGGCTTTGACTGGCTGGGGATATGGTATGCCCCCGAAGGGCCCCGGATAGCCCCGAGAGCAATAGAGAACCATCGGGCACATATTGCGCGGCTTTATGAGCAAGCACGTTTAGAGAGACTGTCGAAGGCAGATACCGATAACCGTGTGCGGGAATATGAAATTCGGTGGATGACATGGGCAAAACACCATTTGATGAAAGTGGGGTGAATGCCTATCGACTAAATAAATTACACACTAGGAATCTACATGTACTTGCGCATCGCCGTGCTGATCTTCGCCTCGTGGCTGCCCGCAGCCTCAATGTCATCTGTGCTGCCTATAATACACAACCCCAGGATACTCTCATGCAAATCGTTGAATGGTGTGGCATGCTCTGATTCTGTCCAATACGGATCTGACGGGACGGTGTTGATCGAACAAACCACCGTGGGCGCGCCTCACCCCGTGATGGATACGAAGCTCGAAACATACGGGATCCACTGTTACTACGGGTCCAACCTACCGCCCACTAAACCGTTCGAACGGTGTGCCTGGGGGCCCGGGTCTACCGCGGATCACTCGCCCCGGGTCATCTCCGAGTGCCGACTTCAGGACAGATCCTCGTGGGACCTGACCCCGACGTCGAGCTGCGCGACAGCCACCACTTGGGGGCATCACACCGGCGCGGGGCCTGGCGGTGAATGTGTAATGTTTGCACAGGCTGGACAACGCACGGGACCAACTCTGGTGACACCCATCGGTGTCGTTGACGCCACCACCGCCGCCAACTCCGGGAATGCGTTTTGCCAAAAACCGCTCCCCCCCAACACGCCCTGCGATGTACAGCTTCCACCCGTCATAGACCATGGTGTTATGCCTCCGTCCGGGCAGTCGTCCGTACACGTCGACGGCACCATCGCGTGCGGTGATAATCCCGTGATCTCTATTGTAGGAGGAAATTCCGTTACTGTCGCACCAGGAATAAAGACCGTCCTTGCACCGAGGGTAACACGTGACACCATACGTGTTCGGTCTGACCTGACAACGTCCGGCGCCGCGCCGGGGGTTCAGCAGGTCTCCGTCGTACTCGTGGTTTCCCCAAACTGACCATAACCCAGCGCCCCTCTCCATTGTCCGTGCGTGGTGCGCCGGGGCTAGATAGAGCTCGGTCCTGCGTGACATGTGATGTATGCGTTGAACCCTCCCCATGTAGGGCATGAGCGCCATCGTGATTGTCCGGTCAAACAACGGACTGCTGCAATCGATGTTCGAAAGGCGGGACTCAATCATATCGGTAGATAATACACCGCGTGACAACCGCGTTAAGTCCGGCGTAGTGGTGCCAGCCCATGAATTTTTGATTTGCTTGTTCTCTTGTAAGTCCTACGGTCGTGTGGCATACGTCCGTGTGTACACATGACTGTGCCGGTTATAGCTCGGTGCCCCACCGTGGTTCTTGCTAAAGCCGGATCCGTGGTGGATCAATATCATCTGGACAATAGGGGTTTATCTATATTAAATTTGTTATAAATCATATGGATGATCGCGGTTTGTGGTCTAATCCTGCAATGTGGTTTGGTCTAATCGTGCTTGAAGAGGGAAGAGGGAAGAGGGAAGAGGGAAGAGGGAAGAGGGAAGAGGGAAGAGGGAAGAGGGTGAAAAGGGTGACCCCGTCCGGGGGCTGGCTCGCGGGTGTGCTATCAACCTTCGTACTTCCTTGGGGGTATAAGGATAATCTACGTTGACTACAATAATGATATATCCATAACCCCACTTAGGTACATATTGACTTATCTTGGCATGTAACTATAAAAAACCCTGCTCCTAATCCGTAGGACAGGCAAATAGTGCTCTGAATTCGGCACTATACAAAAGTGCATAGTGCTGCATAGTCGAGCGATGGGTGGTTTTTTATAAGGATATGATTTCTAAGGTTATATTATATATGTGAACAGTGAGGATAGTTGTCACGAAAAATTCCTTATGAATGAAAACACTGGATGCGGTTGATTTTTTGTTCAAAAAATGTGTTTATCGGGATGTTCTATATACAAATGAGTTTTAGTTCGGGTCGAACAGTAGATTAAGTTTGTAAATCAGTGTCAATTGCAGGCGTGGAACTTCGCCGGGCCTTGATGCGAAAATTTTTATGGGGGCATAAAAAGGGGCACCTGAGTACGTAGTTGTTGATTAATGGTTGTTTTTCATTATGTTGTAATCATATGTGAGTCCGGCCTTCGCACCATTAGTACAGCGCGAACAAGAAGCCACCGAGAGGTGGTTTTTTTGTGCCTAAAATCCAGCCCCGCAAGGTTTTTTCCTCACTTTATCACTCAATCTGAGTCAGCCTACATCAACTTACTGATGCGGATACAACCGCGGGTATATCCCGGTTCTATAATGTTTGTATTCACGCAGAACCCTTGAAAGGATACTCAACATGGCTCTGAGCGATGTGAAGGTTCGTACGGCCAAGCCTGAAGAAAAAGCCTATAAGCTTACTGATGGCGACGGCATAGTGTAGTGTTGCTGGTTCACCTGGACGGTTCAAAAACACTGGTGCTTGCGTTATCGCTTTGAAGATAATTAGGAAATGCTGATGTGGGGTATTTACCACTGAGATGAGCGCAGAAAAATGATTCAGCGGTCGGTAGATTATATAAATGCGAACCGGGATATGGGGATTAGCCTGTTCGATTTCGCATAGAGTAGAGTAATGCTGTGAATTGAACACACCGTCACCGGTAGACAAAGCATACTTACCAATAGGTCTTTAGAAAATGAAGAAAGGACGCTTCACTACACTTCGCTGCGAGATGACAGGTGTACATGCCGTATCAGCGGATACTTCATTCAGCTTCGGACGTCATACTCATGACCAGTTCGGCATTGGCTTAATTGATCGTGGTGCTCAGGTGTCGATGAGCGGGCGAGGTATTGTTGAAGCCCGCGTGGGGGATATCATTACTGTTAATCCAGGAGAAGTGCATGATGGATCTCCGCTAGGTACAGAAAGCAGATCGTGGCGAATGCTTTATTTTGAGCCGGAAGTTCTGTCCGGAGTTATTCAGAGACAGACAGAAAGCAACATGGGTTGTGTTGAGCTGTCTAGCCCGGTTGTGCACAATCATGAATCAGCAATATATTTTTCAACACTCTTTCGTACATTGACGGATCCATGTGGGGGGGACAGCGAAATTGAACGAGAAGAAACTCTCCTCGTTTTGCTTACAAGCCTCCTCGGTTATCAGCATCAGGAGCGGGCTTGTGCTCCAAGAGCAATTGCCCTTGCGAGGGAACGTATTGATGATGACCCCTCATTAGCACTGTCACTCTATGAGCTTTCAGAACTTGGCGGTGTGAGTCAATTCCAGCTACTGCGTGGTTTTTCAAAAGTTACAGGATTCACTCCTCATGCTTACCTTATTCAGCGCAGATTACAGAGGGTAAGACAATTAATCGCTGGAGGTATGTCTCTTGCGGACGCATCGCATGCAGCTGGTTTTGCGGATCAGAGCCATATGACCCGACTTTTTGTTCGTACATATGGCATTACGCCAGGAGCCTATGCTATGGCTATAAAATGAACTGCAATTTTATTCAATACAAATAGTCGTGACAGAGGGCATCTTTCTGGAAACGTTCAAGAAGAGAGATCTGCCAATGTCATTACACTACGCTCCTGAAATCCGTTCACTGTTCGGACGACTCCACTCTGGCATCGTTACTGTTGATGGTATTCATTCGAATGCCAATCCTTCAGAGCAGATTGCATTTTTACATGATATTGCCGACAAGCGACTGGCAACTGCCAGTGAGGGAGAGTTTGTCGAAATCAAGGCCTGGCGGCGGGCTTATTCAACCCTGGGATTAAAACCAACACAATATCGCTGTGCGGCTGAGGCACTCCTGAGGCGCCATCGTAAAGGAGGTGAACTTCCAGAACTTCATCCTCTTATTGGCTTGTGTAATGCGGTTTCGCTCGCGTTTGCTATACCTGTCGCCGTGTTTGATCTTGATCGAGTTGCAGGGGAGATGACTGTTCGGCCAGCGAACGGCAAAGAATACTATGAGTCTTTTACAGGGGAGACTGAACATCCTGAAGCAGGTGAGGTAATTTTTGTTGATACCTCCGGCCGGGCCCATGCACGGCGCTGGACCCATCGCCAGAGTGGCTGGTCTGCCGTGAGTTCAACAACCTGCCGTGTGATGATTGTAGCCGAGGCCCTGCATGAAACGTCTCGTGAAGATATAGCAGCCCTCCTGTCTACGCTGACTAAGTTGTTATGTCAGATTTGGCCAGAAGCTTCAGTCAGTGTGGAGGGTTCATTGTGACGCCTGAGTTTCTACTTACCACATTCATTATCGTTGCATCTCCAGGTACCGGTGTGCTCTATACCATCGCGACGGGGCTTTCAGGCGGTGCACGTGTAAGTATGATTGCGGCACTGGGATGCACGCTGGGTATTGTTCCACACATGTTAACTGTTATTACAGGGCTTGCTGTATTGCTACATACAAACGAAATCGTATTTAAGATAATAAAATATCTTGGGGCGTTATATTTGCTTTATATGGCATGGAAGACAATTAATGAAAAGAGAAAGCTTGATATTAATAGTGAGGTGAGAACTCAGAGTTACAGGCAGGTCATTACTTCAGCGATACTTATTAATTTACTTAACCCAAAGCTGTCAATATTCTTCCTGGCTTTCTTGCCTCAATTTGTTATTAAGAGTGATATCTCACCGGTAACTCAGATGCTGCAGATGAGTCTAATTTTCATGGCTATAACTTTCTTTGTGTTTATGCTGTATGGAGTATCTGCAGCCAGAGTGCGAGAGTATGTTGTTGCAAATGAATCTGTGCAGCGGTGGGTATTAAGATTCTTTTCTGTTTCTTTTTTCATACTTGCGGTTAAATTGGCATTAATGGAAATTTAAACATGAATAGCTTTAGTGATAAGCGCATTAAATAATATTTTTATATTGCTTTCAAATTATAAATTACAGGTGTGATCATACCAAAAAACCTAAGTAGGAATTATGATATCTGATCTAAATGACATAGATGTGCTCTTTGTAGCAGGCTTTAGTCGCATCACTCTTGATACAGAGCTAAGCACGGTATTTTATAAAGATACACTTCGCTTACCTTTAAAAATATGGAAGGCAATAACGATGATTTGCTGACGGGCGTTAATGTATATGGAGTAAAGCATTTTGCACTTTGGCCTCTGTCTCCGGCCGCACAGTCCTGTTTTGGTACAGAAAAATGGCTGGGAGATGTGCCTATTGCTAGGGGATAGCTCGAATTTGAAGTTTTAGTTGATCACTAGGTCATTGCCACTTTTGCTGGCAGGTCCCGCAGTGCCTTGAACGTTCATTTCGATCCAAGAGATGCTGGACTAACCGGGAGTGATGATTATCATGTTATCGATACTACCGATCCAGAGAGCGTGTTATGCAACATATCATTGAAGGTTTCCTCAGCTTCCAGAAAGAGATTTTCCCACAGCGTAAGGAACTCTTCCGCAGCCTTGCCTCCAGCCAGAACCCTAAAGCGCTTTTTATTTCGTGTTCTGACAGCCGCCTGGTGCCCGAGCTTGTGACTCAGCAAGATCCGGGGCAGCTTTTCGTTATCCGTAACGCAGGCAACATCGTGCCTTCCTTTGGCCCGGAACCGGGCGGGGTGTCTGCGACCATCGAATACGCAGTGGTGGCACTGGGCGTCACGGATATCGTGATTTGCGGCCACTCGAACTGTGGCGCCATGAAGGCGATAGCTTCTTGCCAGTGCCTTGACCCGATGCCGGCAGTGGCCCACTGGCTGCACTATGCTGACGCCGCCAAAGCGGTGGTAGAGAAGAAAACGTGGGATAACGAAATCGACAAGGTTAACGCTATGGTCGAAGAGAACGTTATCGCCCAGCTTAATAACATTAAGACTCACCCGTCCGTTGCCGTGGGTCTGCGCAACAACGGCCTGCGTCTGCACGGCTGGGTGTACGACATCGAAAGTGGCGAGATCCGCACGCTGGATAAAAATACGAAGAATTTCGTGTCACTGGCGGATAACCCCGCAGTTCACTTCGAATAAGGTGATGCCTGGCCTGGGCTATGACATTGAATCCACGTTTCGGCGTGGATTTTTTTAGAGGTAGATCTAAAGAGCCGCTTAACCAGAGTAGGTTAATTTATCCGCAATAGGGGATAATACTCATTTTATCCACTTGAGAAGATAAAATGAAAATCACCTCGGCACAGATGCTTACATTCTATCGTTAACTGGCGATGGTTTTTAACTTATAGTATGTTTTACTGTGTATATTAATGATTGTTTAATTAGGTTTGTTAGCATTATAGGCTGGCAATTTTATGCCAGCCTGAGTTTTATTAAAATTTACTAAATGAAACTCGAGCACACTGTACTCGTTTCATTCGGCCTTCTGATTTTAGATAGGCATCACCTTTACCATTCAATGATTCTGCTCCTGTTTCATCCATGATTACTCGACTTTCAACACCGCTTTTTACCCTTAAGGCAAGCTGGGCGGGGAGATTGGAGCGCAAGTTTGTGCTTATCACATCTCCACTAGGTTTTTGTGTGGCAATAATTACATGTATGCCAGATGCCCGAGCTTTTTGAGCAAGTCTCTTAAGATGATTTTCAATCTCTTTTTTCATTTGTGGATCATTTGTCAAGTCCGCATATTCATCTAGTACAATGACCCACCAAGGTATTTTATCTTTTGGTGAGGATGCTTTATTGAATTCAGAAAGAGTACGGACACGTTTTTCTTTGAATACATTATATCTACGCTCCATCTCATCAACAGAGTTTTTCAGGATCATGATTGCATCTTTATCGTCCCAACCAATAGGGCCCTCAAGATGATCGAAACGTTCAAATATATTTAGCTCTGTCCCTTTTGGATCAACGAGTAATAATTTCAGTTCTTCATTAGAATAAAATCTTGTTAGCCCATAAAGAATTGTATTTAGTGCTTCTGATTTACCACTACCTGTAGTTCCACCGATTAGTAGATGTGGTGAGTTTGATGATGAGAAGTTTAAATCAACTACTTCTCCAAAACGATCCTCTCCAAGAGGAGCTGCAAGGGCTTCATTTGGTCTTTGCCAAATAGACCAGATATCAAGGGCATCTACGAAATAACGTTGTTCTTCAGATTTAGGCACATCTATAGTCACATAGCCTTTATCAATGCCAAAGTGGACAGATTGCTCATTTTCCAAGCGAAGATGCAGTTTCAATGCATCTGCTTTTTCGTAGAGTTTTCTTGGATCTACACCCATTTTTGGCTTAACTTTAAAAAGAATAGATGCAGGTCCTTCGATACTGGGTTGATCTTCACTTTCGGCGGATTGAACAGAAATCCCGTGGGCATCAAAACATGCAAGAATTTCTTCGTATATCCTTTGTAGTTTCTCTCGAGACATTGAGGTTTTTTTTACAGATAAAGATGATTTTACGATGGTGTCGTCATTATAAATTATTTTTTCTTGAGACTTTAAATTATCACTACGATGGTTTCCAATTTTATCCTTAACCATTAAGCCAATATCTGTCTTGGGGATTTCTGAATAGTGATTAACAATATCACTTAAAGAAACCTTCTTTAATAAAGGGATAATGTGAGAGTTATATGTGCGGACAACTAAAACATCTTCTATTTCTTGGAGTTCAATTTTATCAGACTTATTGTCCCAGAGGCAAATAGAGTACATGGCTTTTAAAGATTTTAGAGTGTAATTACCATCTCTAAACATTGACCGTATATGTTTACGCAAGTTATCGCTATCTTCATTATCATCTGATCCTGTGTTATTAAAAGTAACACGAGCTTGGTCAGCACACATATCAATTGCGGAAAATATTTTCTCTCTCCAAAACTTTCCATCTATTTTTGATAGAGAGTTATTGACGCCTTCAGTATGTAAAATATCAGCCATAAACTGACGAGTTTGCTTGGCTTGTTGAATCCCATGCGAGTCGAATGACTGTCTTAATTTCCCTTCAATTACAAGCAAATCCAATATAACATGTCCGGACTCATCAATGGAGAACGCGAAGCGGCACATATCAGCGCGAATAGAGCCACTCCCGCCAAACCACTCAACATGCTCGTCGAGGCTTATCCATGCTGCAAAGCCTTCGTGATTAGGATGCGGGTATATATGATCTGCTAAAGTTCTTGCGACGGCTAGGCCTAGAATCTCTTCAGTAACACGGGAAACTCCCATTGCATTAAGAGCAAGGTGAGGTGAAGTCCAGCGAGTCTCGTCATAGATTACAGCTGCAAGATGCTCTAAATTACCTGTTTTTTCGGAATCATTAACCAATTTTCGGAGTTTTCTTGCGAGTCTTGATTCAACTAAAGTGCGCCCCGCTCGTGAGGATACGACAAGAGTTCCAAGTCCATTGGCACCTACACCATCTTGTATACTTAGAACATCTGGGGCACCAGCTTCAATCGACTCAATCTGGCGTCGTGAAATGTGCCTCTCCAGAGTGAGAACCCAGTGACAATTTTTATGCATAGTATTGAATAGAGATGCTAGTCCAGAAAAGTTAAGGCGTAACTCGATAAAATCCGTATTTTCTGGTTGTAATGGGGATATTGGTCGACAACGATTTGCACGAACTACAAGTGTTCCCCAAGAGTCAAGGGCTAGGTCGGGGGCTCGAGGTCTCATCACAATGGATGTTGCTCCGTCATCCCCGGTTGAATCAATCCTCGTTGTCCTGTCAAAAAGAACATCGAATTGTCTAGGTGCTTGTGTGAGAGGCTCCGTATTATGCTGGGGTTGCATTACTCCATCCAGCACATTCATTACAATGCCAATATCGAAACTATATCCGGAAATTGCTGTTTCTAGAGATGAACCTGCATCAAACTCTATAAACATAACATTTCGAGATGGGAAAAGTTTTCTACGTCTTTCCTGAGTGTTCGCGGTACCGGCACTTTCTACTGCTTTGGCGATTTTTTCCCACCTGAATCTCGGGACGGCAATTGTAAGTAACAGGTTTCCTCCATCTTTTAATGTGGTACGGAAGAGATGTTCAATCAGCTCCGCAGCAGTAAGATCTGAAGGTGGCAAAATAAGTAATACAGAAAGACCATCTTTTTTATATGGGTGGGCATCTACATAGCTGCAAATTTTTGCACAAATTGATGAAAACGCCTCCTGATCATCTCCGAACCCTTGGTTACCATTTTCAAGTTTTGAAAAATGTTCGAACCATGCTATTTCAGATTTAGCGTAAAGTAGTTCACCATCAGAATCTATCGCTACAGGTGGCATCTCTCGTGGACAACGCTTTTCCAGCCAGTCGAGATATGAATCACCATCTTGATCTGCAAAACCTAATGAATTTGATAACGAACTGAATAGAAGCTTCCGAGACTCATCTAAGTAGCTAGCGATCCAACGAAGTTTTAGAGGATGAGTAGGAAAATAAATCCTACCTTTATCACTGAATGAAATTGAATCAGACATTAATATGGAGTCAATAATTGGGATTCGGACACCATTTGGTACATATCTTTCTCTAACTTCTTTCAAGATAGTTGACCAGCAATCAAAGTAGGCATTTATAAGTTCAATCGATAATCCTTCCGTAATCACACCTTCATGCAGCTCGCACTTTGAATCAATGAATTGATCCGAAACTATACTTTTCCCTCTAGATATGTAAGATTTATCTATGGGGATATTTGCTACAGTTGTCGTCCCTGTAACAAATGGGGCGAGCCATTGTGTACCAGCAAGTTTTATTTCTTCTGTTGCCAAGCATCCACCTATTCCTTTTATACTAGGAGAGTCAGGTTCTGCTAACAATAACCAAAAAAACACCATGTGTTGTACTGAACTTGGCCGCCAATGAGCTACATCAGAACTTTCGATAATTGCTCCGGATTCGCTACGAGCAATCCACCGCAAAGGAACTGATTCCCAGCTTGGCTCATCATTTTCATCGTCATCAGATCCCATCGAACGGTATAATGCTAAAGGTTTTTGAGGGAGAAAAAGCACATCATCGACTAAGAGTTCATATTTACAATCAGCAGCTTGGCTTGCTTCTGAGATAGTTTTTAGAGTTGAACCATAGAGGAAACTAAACAGCCCTACCGATGGTGCTAATGAATCCCTTTCTCCAGCGAATTCTATACTTACTGTTACGATATTATCATTATCACTAGATTGTTTGAAACGCTGGAGTTGCCTTACAGTCTCTACGAGTGGATTTTCACATTCGTGAGGTCGAGGATAAGCCACTCTCTCGAGCATCCGTCGTGTTCGTGAGCTGATGAGATCTGCCAAAGCAGGTTGCCCTTCCTTGGCTAAAGTAGTCAAAAACCGTTCTGCATCTGATTGTTGTTTCTGATTCAGACCTGGAATTATATCCATTACTTCCAATTCACATAGTCGTTTGATGTCTGCACTTTCTATTTCTAAGCGGACTTTTTCTCCTAATTTTGTTCCAGTGCTATCTTTTTGGAATAGTTGCATGAAAATTTCGTATGGAATCTTTGATAATATATTGTTAGTTTGGTTGTTAATATATTCTTCGCAAAGGTTCTTCCATAGTTCGTTCTCATTATTGGAATATTTATCTCCATTTTCTTTAACAAATACCTTGCGTTTAACAAGCTCGATTAAGGCTAATGGATCAGCTTCTCCATTTGTTGTTCGTAGATCAGAGTAGCGTATATTTAACTCTAGCCGTCTGCGAGTTTTCCCTTCTGAACCTGCATCACGCCAATTTTTATCTGGAAATATGTCTAGATGCCATAATAATTTCCCTATCAATTCATCTGCTTTTGATTCATCAACAGCATGTTCATGGTTACTCCAATCTAATGCCACATGATAGCAGTATTTAATGAATTTACGCACCGGAATAGGTTCAATTTCTGGATGGATGAGCTGGATTAGCTCTTCAAGTCGAGAGAGCATCATTGAAGGGGGAGCGGTAGATTTCCCTAGGCTCTTCCATGCTATCGCAGATATAAGTTTAAATACTGAGTTGTAACTTCCTGCAGCAGTGTCAAAACTTGCATCAAGAAAATTGCTATCTCTGAGAGTGAAAAAGTTTTGAAGTCCTTGAGCATCACTCTGATCTTCTGTTTCTAAATAAACCAGTCCAGATTCGTTGTGATTACGGTAGAAGGTGATTGATTTACCTTCTTCAGCTATATAAGATGAGGGAATTTCTCCACCTAAGGAACTTGCGACAACAAGTTTAACATCTTTCAGTTCAGTAGATACCACCCGATTTTCCCACAATTGAACAAATTGCTGTGCCTCTTCTTTGAGAAGGTTTTTTACTCGGAAACATCGATGTTTAGAATTCGCTTCGCTTTCAAATGAATTAACTACAAGCTCTACAGCAACTGATGCTAAAATCCAACTATTCATTTATCACCCCCATAAGAAACCATCCGTGTTGCATCAGAATACATTTTTAGCATTCCGGCTGTAAGCATCTGTTCTGCTAGTGAACGTTCGTTTTCTTCAAAGATAGTGGCATCGAGATCGTTGAGAAGATTCTCAGAGCTAGCTGCATTTCTTCCAATAATGAGGCGACAATGATGATATAACCAATCGGTCATGAAATTTTCAAACTCGATTTCATCTCCACAAGCAATACCGGCCATAACTAAGGCATCTATCGATTCGAGGCGTAGCGTGAAATGCCTTCTACCTTTCCAGGCATTCCCAATGCCACATGAAACTGCCGTATTTCCAAAGAATCCTCTAATTTTCCCAAGTTGCTGAGCACTTAGCTCGCCATTTAATTCTGTCGCTTTCAGCGTCGTTGCTTTGTCTATGTTAATTAATTGGGTTTTATAATTTTTTTGCGATGCCCGTCTGAGCTGAGGATGAGTACTTGCGCAATCCAGAATAAACCCAGTTACTTTGCACGCAACAGCCGTTTCTGCTCTTCCAGCCATCATTATGACAGACCATATACCTGTCCAGGTCACTAAGGAACGGACACGGTCAACTACTGAAGCAGAATGATAACTGAGAATATTATCAACACCGTTGCGATAAAGTTCTTCCCAATCATCGTGCTTCAGTTTATTAGAGGTTGAGTAGGCTACTTCATCTGCTACCGGCTCTTTGTCAGTTATGCCTGCATCTCGTAGAGTTTTTGCGAGCATTTCGAGTGGTGATTCATCATTATTTGGATAAAGATATTGAAACCCTTCACAAATTCTTTTTAGTCGATTAAGATCTTGATCTGCTCTCAAAATAATAAATGCATATGCTCCAGCACCACGAAAATATCTTCTCTCCAGAAGTATTTGCTCTTTCCCCCTTCTCGTCCTAGCATCCCAATGTACAAGAGATCTGGTAAAGGGGAAGAAATGTGTTCTTTCCCAACTTTTTGATTTTACGAGATTGGGGAGCTCTAGCTCTAATGATCTGAGAAGTTTCGATATTGCTTGCTCTGAGTGCAGATCCAAGAGAACATTACGTTTTTCTTCTTCTAGTAATGTTTCATCACGAATGAGTCTTCTCGAAAAATCATGCGCTGAACGTTGAATTAATATTCTGCCTTCCGTTGGTTTTAATCCATCAGGTGAACAAAGAATAAAATTGAGAAGTTCAATGCCGGGATACTGACCAGCACCGTCGATATCGAATATTCCTCCAAAAACCTCTAATGAAACCACTGGTGCCTTTATATCTGACATTTAAATTAAGCTCCCCCACTCACTTGGATTACGCCCATATCTAAAGATACACTGCTGACTTTCCCATTCATAAATAAGGATATTTGTGTGCTGTCGGTTCGATCGCGTTCGGCAAGTTTTCCTAGGAAAGCTCTAATTCTCTTCATCTCATGAGCATAGAAGCCTTCGGAGATGAAACCTGATGCAGAACGAATAACACACTCGAAAGCCATCAAATCGAGGGCAATGTTAAGTGGCTCTTCAGATCTATCATCTATACGGATAACGATTCTTCGGTCTAACCAATCAACTGAGTCTGCAAGTAACCATTTAGTTTCTTGGTTGTTCCATGCATTTTTTTCAGAAAGTAAGTTAATATCTCTAATGGGAATTTGCCGCGCTATGATTGCGGCATCTGCACTTGCTCTTCCAAATGCAGGATCAACTAGAAATAATGTTGTTTCTGTCGATGAAAGACGAAGTCCTTGGATTCCATGTAACCCTGCGACTACAAGATTTTTCATCCTGAGTTTGGCCTGCGGTTTCATTTCTCCTTCGAGCATTTCTAAAAAATCGTCTCCATACTGGAAGCCTAATCGCGAAAGCATATCCTTGGCATCTGTATCATTATCAAAAAATGAGCGTCTTCTAAGACCAGCAACAACTCGTTTAACATATTCAGCTTCTCGTGATAGGTCGGTTCGACTTTGAGGCGTACCAATCACTTCGTCTATCCCATTTGCGGCATCAATGATCTTTTTATTATTTCCAAAATTAATTCTGTACAGTAAATCTAATTGACCTATTGGATAAACTTCCTCTCCATTTAGTAATTTGTCATCGACAACGCGTCTTGCAATTTTACCTGGATCAAGTTTACTAATATCCTCAAGAATAGGGATTCCTCTAAAGAGCCGATCTTCTGGTATCTCTTTAGGACGACAAAAAAGAAGATTATAGAATACATACTCGCTTTGCCATCCTGGTTCTGGAGAACGACTATTTTTTCTTCTGACATCCTCACAAGTCAGGCCGCCTGTAATGATATATGCAACCAGCATCAACATTTCACGAATGGTGATAACATGTCCCAGACGTTCGACGGTTGAGAAGAACCTTTCTATTTTGTTAATACGAACTTGAGAATTGGCACTATCCTCACCTAATAGCTCCCTGTTTTTTCGGATTGGACATTTTAGTTCTAAAACACAAGAGTTACAGCTAGATGTCCAACGCCTACCATCTCCAATCCAATGCCCTAGAGTTCTTCTGACTAAGCTTTCTGAACCATTATTTTTGTGGGCTGAAATCGACTGAAAATTGAGATTAACTATGTGTAGGTGGTTATCGGTGGATGAGAGGCCAGTCTCAAAAGTTTGTTTAAATAGATCTTTGAGTTCGGAACAAACCGTTCCAGCTAGGGGGGAGTTAATAATGGCACGTAACCGTCCTTCATTTGCACAAAGTACGAGGGATTCTCCCTGTGAATTTCCGTGCTCTTCTAGAAATTTTGCCGCACTATCAGGGTCTATTTCCGAGAAATCTTTGTGAACCCTTAGAACTGTTCGAATATTTGGCACGACAGGAGAGATAATAGATCCTCCATCACACTTAGATAGTAGTAATTTCCTACTTTCTGTTACTCCATAACCCAAATACTCACTGAGTAGCTTACGACATAAATGTGTTTTTCCATGGCCAGCATCACCTGTAAGCACGATACACCGAGCTCCTGCTTTTAGTGCCGAAAGAATATATTTAAGTGCTTCTGTATCTAATGATAGGGCATCTTCATCAGTTTGATATTCTTCATATATCTGCTCATGTGACACAGAGAATGGCAGATACCGACTCATTCTGGCAACATTTCCATTTGTTTTGGGCTGGCGTTGTTCCTGCATGTTAGTTGCTTCCTCATGGCGATGGTGGTTCGGTGACGGAGCCAAAAAGAGGTTATAGTTTAAAAATAACGCATAAGTGGGTGAGTCCCCCACAAGTAGGGCTACGAATGAAGTCCAAACTAAAACCATTAAATGTAACTATATATTACTATTATTCATACAGGTAAGAAATGGTCTGCCAGAAATTTTATGCGATAAATTAATTTATCCCTTTTCTATAGAAAATTTTATTTGTAAATCAATGTGTTATGATTTTTTAAACTAATTTTTTTTAAATTTTTATGCCAGCATCCAGATTCGTATTGTGATGTTATAAAGATGGATGAGTGAGTGGTAAATTTATTTCAATGTTAATTATTTAATTTGGTTACTTTAACTGGTGGAAAGAATAGTGAATGAATTATAGCTGCCATTTTGAAACCACAAAATTGCTTTTATAACGAGTAATTTTTAAATTTTCGCTACTGTTTCCCTATCGTAGGACTAAGCAGGATAGTTGCTCTTATAGAGCCAGAGTCTGACTCTATAAGTATTATACTAACAGTTCTCTACTATGAAGAATTTCAGCAACTATATCAGCAATTTGATTCGCCAAAAGTGGTGGCACCGCATTCCCGACCTGGTGATACTGTTGAGTTCGACCGCCCTGAAAAAAGTAGTTGTCTGGGAAAGTCTGTAATCGAGCAGCTTCTCGTACTGTCAAACTTCTGCACTGTACCGGGTCATAATGGATGAAATAGTGTCCATCCTTGGATATGTGGCTAGTAATCGTTGTCGACGGATGATCTTTGATTTGTACTCTAAATCTGTCCGAAAACTTGCCTGACTCCCAGTTCTTATGGGCAGGGGCTAGCCCTGGCAAATTAAATTCCTTATGTCCCTTGGGCGATCGGTTGTAGACAGAAGCGAAGGTTGCGGCATAACCGTAACGTCCCAGATCGTCGATACGATGGCCACGAGTTTCATGGTTAAGCCAGACATTTAAGCGATCGTCTAATAGCCATTCATTAAGGTATTCGTGTCCTGTTTGTCCAGAAACACCGGTTTTTTTAGGCAGCCTTGTACTTCCTGTTGCTAGGACGCAACCTATACTGGCAGAGGTTTTTTGCAGATATGGGGCTAAATCTTTTACGGTACCGTCAGATGTCGACGCGACTTCTGTCAGTGTTTGCAGTTCCTTGCCAACCAACTCTGCCCATAAAGTATTGGAGTCCTTTTCTTTGCTTAACAAACTTCTCAAAGCAGGGAGACCTCCAATAGCATCTTTGACTGATACTGAGTTTTGGTAGGACAACTTGGGCAACTTACCTTGATAGCGATCTTCTCGAATCCCTAACAATATGACTCTATGGCGAGCCTGCGGTATGCCAAAGTCTTCAGCACGAATGATATATTTCGATAGATCCAGCTGGTTTGGATCATCACCATCACTAAATACTTGATCACTGACAAGTGACACTATGTGATAGCGCTGACCTTTTTTCGCTGCTCCCAAGGCAGCATTTGGATTGGCAAGATCTTTGAGGATCTCATGGAATATTTTTTGACCGTTGATAGTCGACGAGAGAATTCCTTTGACATTCTCCATGACAAAAATATCAGGTTGGTAGTTTTGTATGATCCTCAGGTATTCGCGATAGAGAAAATGGCGATGATCATCTTCTGCCTTGTAGTCAGCTTTACCCTTGTTTCTGGCTCTACCTACCAGTGAATACGCTTGACAAGGTGGCCCACCAATTAGCACCCAGGGCTCTTCAGGGGAACGTTTATCTAATGCTGTTTTAATTGAAGCATCAAGAGTAGCATTTCCATCGACGCTGCCGATTTCTATGCACATGGCTTCTTCACCTGCTTTATTCCAAAGCTCTTCGGTCTCAGCGCTATAAGGTTCCTCTGTTTGACCATTGCAGAAGCGATAGTAGTCATCCAGCTTCTCTGGTTTACTACTACAGAGAAGTCGGAAGAAGGCGCGGAGACGGAGAGTTTTGTGAGCAATAGGATCTTTCTCGGCTGAGACCGCTATCTGGAAGGTCTCACCATTGTTCAGCGCAGAGAAGCCTTCACCTAGCCCACCAGGTCCTGCAAAAAGGTCAACAATTGGTATCGGTAACGAAGTTGTACTCATGAGTTCTATTTGTGATTTTAGTCAGGTAGCCAGGATACCAGGAAGAGACGCAAACAGGAAGCATCATGGATATTGTTGACCCTAAAACACGATCTAGAATGATGTCAGGCATCAAAAGCAAGAATACGCAGCCAGAAATACTCGTGCGTAAGTACCTTCATGAACAAGGGTTCCGGTTCAGACTGCACATTGCGGACTTACCCGGCAAGCCAGATATTGTTCTTCCCAAGTATAAACTGTGCATCTTAGTGCATGGTTGCTTCTGGCATCGACATGAAGGATGCCGTTATGCTACTACTCCATCAACCCGTCCTGAGTTTTGGATTAAAAAACTTGCATCGAATAAACAACGTGATATCCGCGTCAAGATGCAATTGCTGGAAGCGGGGTGGCGAGTATTCGAATTATGGGAGTGTGGTTTTAGAAAGAAGGGGGAAAATTCTTTAAACTGGTTACCAGAGATGATCAAGAGCAATATTCAAACTCTAAGTTGGCCTGACTATATTTGCAGTGGGGATGCATAGCCAGGCGACAAACTCCTTTAGTGTTTCGTCAATGTCCCCCCATTACCCCAAATCCCCCCCATTACTGGCAATCACCTGCTTGTACCACCAGAAAGATTTCTTGCGCGTGCGGGCGAGGGTACCGTTGCCGTGGTCGTCGCGGTCGACGTAAACCAGGCCGTAGCGTTTGCTCATTTCCCCGGTCGATGCCGCCACCAGGTCAATGCAGCCCCAGGTGGTGTAGCCCATCACCGGCACGCCGTCGGCGATGGCGTCGGCCATGGCGCGGATGTGCTCCCGCAGGTAGCTGATGCGGTAATCGTCCTCTATCTCGCCTGCGGCATTGAACTCGTCGTGTGCGCCCAGGCCGTTTTCCACCAGGAACAGCGGTTTTTGGTAGCGGTCGTACATCATGTTCATGGTGATGCGCAAACCCAACGGGTCGATGCCCCAGCCCCAGTCGCTGCGCGGGATATGCGGGTTGGTCAGGGATTTCACCACGTTGGCGGCGCTGCTGTTGTTGTCGTTCATATCGGCAGACGCGCAGCGCGAGGCGTAATAGCTGAAGGAGACAAAATCGACGGTGTTCTTCAGGATCTCGGCGTCACCTTCCTCCATCGCAATGCTCACGCCTTTCTCGCGGAACACCCGGGCAGAGTAAGCAGGGTAGGCACCACGGGCCTGCACGTCGATAAAGAACAGGTTCTCGCGGTCTTTCTCCAGCGCGGCCCACACGTCTTCCGGCTTGCTGGACCAGGGGTAAAAATTGCCGCCGGCCAGCATGCAGCCCACCTGGTTGGCGGGGTTCACCTCGTGGGCGATGCGGGTTGCCAGCGCACTGGCTACCAGTTCGTGGTGTACGGCCTGGTATTTTACCTGCTCGGGGTTCTCGCCCGCCTCAAACACCAATCCTGCGCCGGAGAACGGGCTGTGCAGCACAATGTTGATCTCGTTGAAGGTGAGCCAATACTTCACCAGCCCGTCGAAGGCTTCGAAGCAGGTGCGGGCATAGCGGGTGAAAAACTCCACCATTTTGCGGCTGCGCCAGGAGCCGTATTCGGTCACCAGGTGCATCGGCACGTCGAAATGGCACAGCGTCACTAGCGGTTCGATGCCGTATTTGCGGCACTCTTTGAACAGGCTGCGGTAGAAGGCGATGCCTTCCGGGTTGGGCGTCAGCTCGTCGCCGTTCGGGTAAATCCGGCTCCAGGCGATGGAGGTGCGGAACACGCTAAAGCCCATCTCCGCCATCAGCGCGATGTCATCGCGGTAGCGGTGGTAAAAATCAATCGCGTCGTGGCTGGGGTAAAACTCGTCTTCGCGCAGGGTAAAGCGCTTCTCCAGGCCAAGCTTTACCGGCATGCGGTTGGGGCCATGCGGGATCATGTCAACCGTGGTCAGCCCTTTGCCACCCTCGCGATAGCCCCCTTCCGACTGGTTGGCGGCTAAGGCGCCGCCCCATAAAAACCCTTGCGGGAATGTTGAATCAGACATGCAATCCTCAATTACCCGTCATACTTGAAGTTGCATCTGTGTTGGCTGCGTTACAAGACCCATCCGTGGGTCTTGCCCCTTCGGGGCCGCTGCAAGCAGCGTTCAAATCTGTTCCTGACAGATTTGTCGCACACCCCAGTCACTTAGCTGACTAAGCTCCTGGGGATGTACGGCCTTGCCGCCGTGATGCAACACCAATTATGTAGGGTAAAAAATAGTGTGTTAATGGGTAGCGTTAGCGGTATTGGCCGCAGGCGCGGTTGTCGTTGGGGCCTCTTCGCTTTCCGGAATATCTTCAAAGCCCAACAGCAGCGTGAGCACGAATGACAGCACCACGGAAAGCACCATCACGCCGCCGACCCAGACAATGCTCATCGGGTTCGACGGGTCAAAGAACTGCACGCTGGTGAACAGGCCGGGTGAAGCCATCGAATGGCTGGCTAATCCGCCAATGCCGGCGACGGCGCCGCAGATAAAGCCGCTGATCAGGCTGGCGATTAATGGGCGTTTGAGCCGCACCGCCACGCCGTACAGCGCCGGTTCGGAAATGCCCGCCACAATGGCGGAAGCGGCGGCAGCCAAGGCGGTCTGGCGCAGCTCGCGGTTCTTGGTTTTGAACGCCACCGCCAGCGAAGAGCCGCCGAGCGACAGGTTGGCGCCAATCTCCGAAGGCATCACCATGCCCTCTTTGCCGGTTTCGGCGATGGTCTGAATGATGGTCGGGGTGAAGACGCGGTGCATGCCGGTCATCACCAGCAGCGGCCAGATCGCCCCCATAATGGCGACGGAAAGCCAGCCCAAATAGCCATGCACGGTATACACCAGCGCCGAGATACCGCTGCCGATCCAGATGCCCAACGGGCCGATCAACACAATTGCGATCGGCGCGGCGATCAGCACAATCAGCATCGGCTTAAGGAAGTTCTTGGTTACCGCCGGGGTGATGCGATCGACCCATCGTTCGATATACGACAGGATCCAGGTCATCACCAGCGCCGGGATCACCGTGTAGGTGTATTTCACCGCCGTCACCGGAATGTAGGCGAACTCCACCGCCTGGCCCTGCGCCGCCTTGGCCATCAGATCGATAAAGTTAGGGTGCAACAGCACACCGGCAATGGCGATCGCCAGCGACATGTTGGTTTTGAATTTAAGGGCGGCCGACGCGGCGACCATCACCGGCAGGAAGAAGAACGCGCCGTCGCCAATCACATTGAGGATGATCAGCGTCGACGAGCCTTTTTCGAACACGCCGGCCATATCCAGCATCATCGCCAGCAGCTTCACCATCGAACCGCCGATGATGGCCGGGATCAGCGGCGACATGGTGCCGACCAGCGCGTCGAGAATGCCGGCGCCAATGCTTTTCAGGGTGATTTTACGTTTTGCCGGCGCGGCGGCAGGAGCGTTACCCGGCATGCCGAGCGCCAGCACCGCCTGATAGGCTTTCGACACTTCGTTGCCGATGATCACCTGGCACTGCTCGCCGCTGTGCACCACGCCCATCACGCCGCTAATCGCTTTGAGTCTTGGCGTGTCGATCAGCGCCTTGTCTTTCACCACGAATCGCAGGCGGGTCATGCAGTGCGTAACGGCTTCGACGTTCGCGCGGCCGCCCAACGCATCCACGATGGCGTGCGAGATCTCTGTGTAGTTCTTCGGCATGGAGTATCGTCTCTTAGATTATGGGTATACCCGTCATACTTGAAGCTGCATCTGTGTTGGCTGCGTTATAAGACCCATCGTGGGTCTTCCCCCTTCGGGGCCGCTGCAAGCAGCGTTCAAATCTGTTCCCGACAGATTTGTCACTCACCCGAATCACTTACTTGAGTAAGTTCATCGGGATGAGACTCGCTGGCCGCGTTACTCGGCAAAGCCTCGCCCCGTTGGGGCCAGCGCAAGCGCTGTTCAACAAAACCCTTGGTTTTGTTGTGATGCCGCTCCAATTATTTAGGGTATAAGTACGCGCCTGGGCGATCCGCCGTTCCATGTCAATGAAACGCCCACAAGAAACCGGTTTCACAAAATCATGCTGATCTGTTTTAACTCTGGCAAGAATTATGATTTTTTGGTTTTTCATTTCGTGAAGTCAGTCACTTTAAGGCTAGGGAGGGCGGCAACGGCAGGCGCGAAAACATTCCAAAGGCGGGGCGTCTTGGGTAGACTGCGCGGAACCCTGGATTTTGACGGCGCAGAGATGGCAACAATACTTGAGGTGGCAAAAAGGGCCGGCGTTTCGAAAGCGACGGTGTCCCGCGTGTTATCCGGCAGCGGCTATGTGGGCCCGGAGAAGCGCGAACGGGTAGAGAAAGCCATCGCCGAGACCGGCTATCGGCCCAATCTGCTGGCGCGCAACCTCGCCACCAAAACCACTCAGACCATCGGGCTGGTGGTCACCAACACGCTGTACAGCGGCAACTATTTCAGCGAGCTGATGTTCCAGTCGGCGCGCATCATGGAAGAGCACGGCCGCCAACTGATCCTGGCGGACGGCAAGCACACCGCCGAAGAAGAAAAGGCCGCTATTCAATTCCTGTTGGACCTGCGCTGCGACGGCGTGATCATCTACCCGCGCTTTCTGTCGATTGCGGAAATGGACGAGATCATTTCCCAGCACAAACAGCCGATCCTGGTGATCAACCGTCGGTTAAGGCTGAACGACAGCTACTGCATCTTCAGCGATCAGCACGCCACCAGCGCGGCGGCGGTGGGGCACCTGATCGAACAGGGGCACCGCGATATCGCTTTCATCACCGGTTCGCTGGATTCGCCCACCGGGCTGGAGCGGCTTTCCGGCTATAAAGCCGCGTTGGCGGAGCAGGGTATTGCCGTCAATAGCGCCCTGATTGTCGAGGGGAAGTGGAATGCGCAAAGCGGCATGGCGGCGGTTGATACGCTGGTGGCCAGCGGCAGCGCTTTCAGCGCCATTGTCGCCAGCAACGACGAGATGGCTATCGGCGCTATCAAGCGGTTGACGGAGCGCCAAATTCCGGTGCCGTCCGCCGTTTCGGTGATTGGTTTTGATGACATCCCGCTGGCGCCTTATACCATCCCTTCGCTCTCCAGCATGAAAATGCCGGTAACCGATATGATCAAGGAAACCATCAATCGGTTGGTGTCGATGCTGGACGGCGGCGAGCTGAGCAAACGGCCCACCTTCCCGGCCAGCCTGATCCTGCGTGATTCGGTAGCGGGGGGGCCTTATTTTCAGAAGGGGTAAGGGGGAGGCGGGTTTTATTATTTCCCACGGTACGTCATATAAATTTTTTGAATTTCAGGATCATCCAGACTGCCGTAGGAGATATTTTCTTTATCTAAGCCATCCAGCCCTTTTATCCCTCCGATGATGGTCGGCCAGTCATCACGGCTTGATATGTCGACGACAAAAGGCTGCAGATAATGGTCAAGATGTCTCTGAGAAGGGGCGTTTATCTTGTCAGTCAAAGCCTGGAGATAGTCATTTTTATTGCTCTCTGGCCAGTTAATGGTGAATCCGGCACGGAAGCTGAGTTCCATAAACACCAGCAAAATAGTACGGCCATTGCCGTCAAGAAAGGGATGCGCAAAAGCCAATAATCCCATAACCTCCCCTGGCCGTTCCCTGAAGCGTTCCTTGTCCACTGCGAGTCGCAGTGCATAATCAACGGCCAGACGAATAGAATCAGGTCGCTCAAAGACAGTATGGCGCGAATTTTTCTCTGAGCCTTTGAAGACGGCCAGATGAGGAACTAGTTCATTTCGATCCTTTCCCGCCCAAGGATAGAAGTCAGAGAAAAGAATTTCGTGAACTTTAAGAACAGACGAGTAGTTGATGTGCTTTGTTTGGGCGAGATAACTGAGGGCATCTTCGATACTTAATTCGAAAGAGAGATGTTCAGACTTTTTTATTTCAGCCGGTTCTTTGAGGTGCAGGGTATTCTGAAGATAGCCAGCAGCATCAAAGTCGCCGAACGGGTCAAAAATCATGTTGTTAATTTCTTGCGGGCATTCCTTTGTTCAAGGAAGTAACGACCCTGAAGGCTAAGTATTTCAGACTTGGTAAGCACACCTTTGCGTTTAAGATTAACCATGAGTTGTTCAACGTCATCCAATTCGACGGTGTCGTCAGCCAGACCAGTAATGGCAACCGCCATACGGCTAATGCCGTCGCGGTAATCTGTAATTTCATGATCTTTTGCGAGTTTATGGACATAACGTGCAACACTAACGAGAGATCTTTGCGGCATTTTGGCATCCTCAGTCATTGCTCATATTTTAGCATGCCACTGCTGTTCTGTCTTCGCAGCGCAACCTATGATGGCACTTCAGACTGCGCCACTTAACTCGAAAGGACTCTATCAACCCAACTCGGCAAACCGCTGGCGAATCGTCTCCTCCGGCAAATCTACGCCAATAAACACCAAGGTGCTGCGGCGCTCTTCCTCCGGCAGCCACTCGCGATCCCAGTCGGCGTTATACAGCCGTTGTACGCCCTGGAATAACAGCCGGCGCGGCTCGTCCTTGATCGACAAAATGCCCTTATAACGCAGCAGGCTGTCGGCGTATTCCAGCAGCAGGCCTTCCATCACTTCGGAAATCTGCATCAGCTCCAGCGGCTGGTCGTGGTACACCACGATCGAGCCAATGTTGTTTTGCGCTTGCGGAATGCGGCGGAACAGCGGCGTCGGCGGCGTCAGGGTCAGCTTGTCGTTCAGCACAAAGCCTTCGATGTCGAACAGTACGCTGAGATCGATATCGCCGTGCGTCACTTTATACACCGGTGCGCGGGCGTTCATCTGCTGCAGGCGTTGGATCAGCGCTTCGCAGTCCGGTGCCACGTCGGTTTTGGTCAGCAGAATGCGGTCGGCGTAGCCCACCTGCGCCTGCGCGATGCTGAACTGGGTCAGTTGTTGGTCAGCATGTGCGGCGTCCACCAGGGTGATGATGCCGTCCAGCAGGAAGCGTTCGCAGAGGATCTCGTGCGAGAAAAAGGTCTGGGTGATTGGGCCGGGATCGGCCATGCCGGTGCATTCGATGATCAATCGATCGAACGCCAACTGGCCCTGGTCTACGCCGTCCAGCAAGTCCAGCAGCGCATCGGCCAGTTCGTTGGATTTGCTGCAGCAGATGCAGCCGTTGCTCAGGGTGGTGATGCGGCTGGCGCGGTCGCCAATCAGCGCATTGTCGATCGGCACTTCGCCGAATTCGTTTTCGATTACCGCAATCTTGTAGCCGTGCTCGGCGTTGAGAATATGGCGTAGCAGAGTGGTTTTACCGGCGCCCAAAAAGCCGGTCAGAATGGTGACTGCGATGGGTTTCATTACGGGTCCTTATTAACAGCAGCGCATGCCGCCTTTGCCGTCCCCACCGTAGCGGGCCTGCTGGCGTTCGCGGAAAAACTCTTTATAGGTCATCACCGGTTTGTCCGGGTGGTTGTCTTTCATGTGCTGGACGTAGGTATCGTAGTCGGGCACGCCCACTAACATGCGCGCTGCCTGACCGAGGTATTTCCCCGCCTGGCCGAGATTTCCGAACATCGCCTTCTCCCCAAAAAATTACCCTGCATAACAGCTTTCATTATGCAGGGTATCCGTTAAATCACCATCAGTGCTGCGGTGAAACTTTGACGTCCCCCTCAGTTACGCCGTTGGAGGGCGCTTCTTCAGGCACCGGCACGTACGGCGTTTCCTGGTCGCTGCGGTTCGGGTTTTTATGCGCCGCCATGGCGGTTTTCACCCCGTAGAAGATGATGCTGTACACCACCAGCAGGAACAGAATGCTCAGCCCGGCGTTGGTGTAGTTGTTCACCACGATATGGTTCATGTTAGCCACTTGCTGAGCGGTCAGCTCGGCACCGCCTTCGGCGATTTTGCGCTTGTACTCACCGGCCTGGAAGAAGAAGCCTTCCAACTGAGGGTTGTCGCTGAACAGCTTCAGACCCAGGGCGTAAGTGGTACAAATCAGCAGCCATACCGCCGGCAGCACGGTGACCCAAATGTATTGGGTGCGCTTCATCTTAATCAGCACCACGGTACCCAACACCAGCGCCACGGCGGCCAGCATCTGGTTGGAGATGCCGAACAGCGGCCACAGGCTCTTCACGCCGCCGAGCGGATCGACCACCCCTTGATACAACAGGTAACCCCACAGGCCCACGCAGCCGGCGGTGCCGACAATACCGGCCACCAGCGAGTCGGTTTTCTTCAGGAACGGCACGAAGTTGCCCAACAGGTCCTGCAGCATAAAGCGGCCGGAACGGGTACCGGCATCCAGCGCGGTCAGAATAAACAGTGCTTCAAACAGAATACCGAAGTGGTACCAGAAGCCCATGTTGGCACCAGGAATGATCTGGTGGAACACGTGGGCGATACCCACTGCCAGCGTAGGTGCGCCACCGGCGCGGTTCAGCACCGAAGGCTCGCCGATGTCCTTGGCGGTCTGCAGGATCTGTTCCGGGCTGATGACAAAGCCCCATGAGCTGACGGTCGCCGCCGCGTGGGCGGTCACATCTTTCAGTGACGCCATGATCATCGGCGCATCTTCGGTACCCAAACGGTGCAGGTCAGGCATGGTGATGCCCAGTGCTGCCGGCGGGGTGTTCATGGCGAAGTACAGGCCCGGCTCGATAATCGAAGCCGCCACCAACGCCATGATGGCCACGAAGGACTCCATCAGCATCGCGCCGTAACCGATAAAGCGCGCGTCTTTTTCATTGGCCAGCAGCTTCGGTGTGGTGCCGGAGGCGATCAACGCATGGAAGCCGGACACGGCGCCACAGGCGATGGTAATGAACAGGAACGGGAACACCGAGCCTTTCCACACCGGGCCTGTCCCGTCGACAAACTGGGTGATCGCCGGCATTTTCAGCTCAGGGTTGAGGATCACGATGCCAATCGCCAGCCCGACGATAACGCCAATTTTCAGGAAGGTCGCCAGATAGTCGCGCGGCGCCAGGATCAGCCAGACCGGCAGCAGGGCGGAAACGAACGCATAACCAATCAGCGTATAGGTGATGGTGGTGTCTTTAAAGGTCAGCGCCGGGCCCCAGTACGGATCGTGGGCAATCACGCCGCCGAACCAGATGGAAGCTACCAGCAGCACGATGCCAATGATCGACACTTCGCCCACCCGTCCAGGACGCAGGAAGCGCATGTAAACGCCCATAAACAGGGCAATCGGCACGGTGGAACAGACGGTGAACACGCCCCACGGGCTTTCCGCCAGCGCTTTCACCACGATCAGGGCCAGCACCGCCAGGATGATGATCATGATCAGGAAGCAGCCAAACAGCGCGATGGTCCCCGGTACCGGGCCCATTTCCTTTTTGATGATCTCGCCAAGCGAAGCGCCGTTGCGGCGCGAGGAAATGAACAGCACCATAAAGTCCTGCACCGCCCCCGCCAGCACCACGCCGCCCAGCAGCCACAGCGTGCCGGGCAGGTAGCCGACCTGCGCTGCCAGCACCGGGCCCACCAGTGGGCCAGCCCCGGCAATGGCGGCGAAGTGGTGGCCGAACAGCACGTTTTTGTTGGTTGGCACGTAGTTCAGGCCGTCGTTATTGACCACCGCCGGCGTCGCGCGGAAGGCGTCCAGCTTCATCACCTTGGTGGCGATGTACAGGCTGTAATAACGGTAAGCCACCAGATACACCGCCACCGAGGCGACGATGATCCACAGCGCGCTGATGTGTTCGCCACGGCGCAGCGCAACCACGCCCAGGCAGGACGCGCCGAGTATTCCCAGCAGCATCCAGGGTATGTGTTTTAAAATCCCCTCTCTGTTCATTGAGGTGTCCTTAGTTCAAATCTGCAAAATGAGTGAGTTAACCCGCTTATAAGATGTTTCAGGCACGCGGCCCGGTGCGGATAACGTTCGGGTACGAACTCTAAATAATTCGAGTGGCATTGAGGCGGCAAGGGCGCGAAGCCCGATGAACTTACATAAGTAAGTGATTCGGGTGAGCAATCGTAGCCAACAACGATGCAACTTGAAGTATGACGAGTTTAGGAACAGCTCATCATTGCGGGTTGGGGCTGGGGAAGACATGCGAATTTCAGTCAACGGTGCTATAGGGTGCCGAACGGTTGAAATCCCGGGGTGAGCGGTTGGGCGTTGCAGGGGGAGTGGCAACGCCCCACCGAGGGGCGGGTCAGTAAATCTTTCTGGCGTTGATCCCAGCGGGGAAAATGCCGGTGGCGAAGATGTGCCCGTTAACCTGCAACTGGCCGTCGGGCAGCATTTCGACCGGGTATTCGTGGGTCAGATAACTGAGAAAGTTATTGCGGTCGTCGAGCGTCTGAAAGCCGATCAGGTCGTAGAAAAACAGCGATTCGATTAAGCCGTGGTGCTCGGGGATCTGTCTGAGCAGCGCCGTCGACGGGAACGGCAAATGGAAGAAGAACGCGCAGGGGTTCAGCAACCCCTGTTCTTTCAGCGCCTGGCCGCAGGGCAACAGCTGGTAATCATCAATACAGATGATGTCGTTCGGGCAAACATACTCGCAGGCGATATCGGCGAAATGCCGGTTGAGTTGCCGATAAGCGCGGTAGTTCTCCGGCGTGAAATGCGCCTTTTCCGGGTGGTTATGGAACACTGGCCACAGGCCGTCGTGATAGTAGCCCTGATAGTGGAAGTGAAACTCCTCGGTCGATAACGGAAAGGTCACCTGCTCGTAGCCGCTGCGGTTCTGGTAACTAACTGGGCGCAGCGGCGCATCGCCAAAGTTCTGTACGTCACCGTTCCAGCCCAGCCACAACCCGCGATCGTCGTCGCTCTGGCTGTCAGGCGATAGGGCCTGCGTAGCGCAGGCCAGATCCTTGCTGTCACACTGCTTATTCGAGATCAAAACCAAACGAGACATGCTGCGTTCCTTGTTCAGGTTACGAATAGGGGGTTAAAGCATCCAGCGGGTTTCCGCTTCGGTGACCTGCGCTTCAAAGCGGCGCAGCTCGGCGCTCTTACAGGTGTGCCACAGCGCGGCAAACGCCGGGCCGAGGCTTTCCTGCAACGGCGGAGTTTGCCGGAATAACGCCAATGCTTCCTGCTGGCTGAGCGGCAGTGCCACCGCGTCGCCATTTTCATAGCCATTGCCGCAGGCTGCCGGTGGCAGGGGCTGTGCGTGCTCCAGCCCATACAGCATGCCGCTCAGCATCGCCGCTACGGCCAGATACGGGTTGGCATCGGCCCCGGCCAGCCGGTATTCGATGCGCTGGTTGGCATGGTCGGCGCAGGGTAAACGCAGTGCCACCGTGCGGTTATTGTGCCCCCAGGAGGCGCGCAGCGGCACGTGCATACCGGGACGAAAGCGGCGGAACGCGTTAACGTTGGGCGCGAATATCGCCATCGAGGCTGGCATCAGCGCCAGCATGCCCGCCATCACCTGCGTCATGGTGGCGCTCAACTCGCCCGGCAGGCTTGCCAGCAGGTTGTTGCCCTGCTCATCCTGCAGGCTGATATGAAAATGCAAACCGCTACCGGCGGCCTGAGCACAGGGCTTGGCCATAAAGCAGGCGTGCTGGTGGTGTTTCTCGGCGATCTGGCGCGTCAGCCGCTTCAGGGCCAGCACCTGATCGCAGGCCTCCAGTACGCGAGCGCTGTGATGCAGATTCAGCTCATACTGGCCGGAGGCGGCTTCGGCGACCACGCCGGTCAGCGGCAAGGCCTGCAGCCGGGCCTGATGTTCGATGTCATTGAGCAACGCCTGGTGGCGCTCCGGTGCATCGACAGAAAAACTCTGCGTCGGGCACTGTCCGGCCTCAGCCGGTTGCTGCAGCGGATCCTGCAGATAAAACTCCAGCTCTGCCGCCACGACCGGGAAGTAACCTTTGGCATGCAGGCGTTTGAGCACCCGTTGCAGCACCACACGCGGCTCCAGTTCGCAGGCGTCGCCGTCGGCATTTTTCATCGTCAGCAGCAATTGGGCATGGTGCTGCGGATCGCGGGCGCAGGGCCGCAAGGTTCCGGGCACCGGCAGACACAACCTGTCCGGCTCGCCGGCCTGCTGGCCCAGCCCGCTTTCTTCAATGACCTGGCCGCCAAGATCCATGGCGTAGATCGACAGCGGGAAATAACAGCCTTTATCCAGCGCAAACACCTCGGCGACAGGCAGCCGTTTCCCGCGGAATTGACCGTTCAGATCGTTGAGATAAATATCGACGTGTTCGGTGTCCGGATAGCGCTGTAAATACTGTTCTACTTCTTTGTGGAATGAACGCGCCTGCGAAGCGGGAATATCTGCCAGCAGCGGGTTGAAACCAATAACGTTAGCATGCATGGCAGCCCCCGAAATGAATTAAAGCCGCGGGGGAAATTATTATCAGGGCAGGGTATAAACACATGAGGCATCCGTCTCGTAAGGCCATATTGGCGATGTAATGATGTTATCTGCGCCCCTAAAACCTGTCTGTAAAAACGCCGTAACTTTATTTATAGCCGGAATAAAAAAGGTGTAAATAAGGGGCGTGGCTCTGATGGCCGAAGAATAAATAGCTGCATATACTGCTGAGAGCGACGTTATTCAGGAGCGAAAATAATGATCAGAGTTTTTATCGTGTTTGCCGCCGTGATGACGGCGTTCAGCGCCGGGGCCTCCTCTGAAGCGGCATGGGCCAGCGGCGATAAAGCACTGCAAACCGCCTGCCTGAAAGCCAGCAGTTTGAAAGGGGCCAAAGCCGTCGGCAGCATTATCCATTATGGTGACGACATCGGTTACTCGGCCCTGTTGATCGCTGGGCGCTATCCGCAGGCGTTTATGCATAACAAAGCGGGCAAAGAGCTGTGCCTTTACCAGCGAGCCACTAAAAAGGCGGTGGTTCAGGACGCTGATGGGCTAGCGGGGAAGCCATAGCTACCGATCAAAAAAGGGCGCCGGGGCGCCCTTATGCCGTTATTTCAACGCGATACGGATCACGTCGTCCGGCGCCGTGGCTTCTTTCTCGCGGCTGGAAGCCTGTTTGACGCTCACGTACAGCGTCTGGCCATCCGGTGACAGCGCCAGGCTGTTCGGATGGGTTGGGGTCTTGATGGTTTGCAGCAGCTTGTAGTTCTTGGCGTCGATCACGCTGACCTGGCCAGCCTGACGATGGGTGACATACACCTCATTGCGCGTCGGGTTGAACAGGACCGCCAGTGATTCCGGCACGTCGATTTTGCTCAGAATCTTGCCGTCGCGGGTATCGACCACCAGCACCTGGGCCTGCTTGGAGTCGGTGATAAAGGCGCGATGCGTGGCAGGATCCAGGGTGATGTTCAGGAAGAAGTGCTCTTTGGACTCGTCCAATTTCTTGCGGCTGAGCACCTTGTTGGTTTTGGTGTCGATAGTCACCAGCTCGCCGTCGGCGTTGGTCACGTACAGGCGGCTTGCGGCCGCATCCAGTGCCAGACCGGTACCGTATTTGCCGGTTTCGGTGATGGTGGTGCGCAGGGTCAGGTCTTTGCCGTCTACCACCCAAACCACGCTGGATTCACCCAGCCCGGTGATATACAGGGTGTCGGTGGTGGCGTCGGCCACCAGCTCACGCGGTGCCAGCGGTTTTACCGTTTCGGAGCGTTTCCGCGCATCCAGCACCAGGCGGCCTTTGACCTCACCGGTTTTACCGTCGATGGCAGTGACCGAGTTATTGACGGTGTTGCCGAAGAACAGCGTGTCGGTTTTGCTGTTAATGGCCGCGCCGAAAGGTTTGATATCGTTGTGAATGATCTGGGTGATATCCAGCGTTTGCGGATCCAAACGATACACCACGCCGCCTTTGTCCAGCTTGCGGCTTTGCGAAGTGGCCAGATACAGCGCGTTCTCGCCCTGGCTGTAGACCATCTCGTAAGCGCCTTTGCCGACGGGCTTGCGCAGCAGTTCCGGCTCGCCCTGGGCCAGCAGCGGGGCGGAAAACAGCATTGAAGTCAGCAGCAGCAGTGGGAAAGCGGCGCGTGCGCCAAAGCGGCGGCTGGTCGTTGTTGCAGAGTTCATAACCTCTCCATGGAGTTAAAATGCCTGTCGCCGCAGGGCGGTTGCCCAGAGGCTAAAAAGCTCAACATTGAATTCAAAGCAAAATCCGGCCGGTCGCATCGTGGCGCGCCGGGCCTTCTGTTTGCGAATAATAATCATTATTCATGCCGGAGGGGAGTGATTTCTACCCAGGCTGGGGTGAAAATCACAATGTGAAGAGTGGGTGGAGGGTGATCGTCGCCGTGTCGCTGCGTGGGTTTCCTGGTTTTCCCTGTGGGCAGATAACAAATAATTAATTTAGCTGCGTTATTGTTTGGTCGCTGTAATAATATTTATTTGTTATCTCTTATAATAAAAACCCGATAATAACCGAGGTTTCTTTGGGTTAAAAACTCCGGCTTTGTACGTTATGTGAGCGGTTAATTACATTGTCTTGCATTGAATTACAGTTGAATACTTTTATGGTGAAAAAGTCATCCTGTGGTGGATAATCTCAGGTTATGACATGAATTTTTATAACTTGCGTCATTTGCACACATCGGGTAATTGTTTATGCGTGGCTCAAGACCACCGTATTTATAACAATAATTTTTCGGGCAGGGGTAATAATGAGATATATAAAAACGCCAATATTCATTGGCGGCGTTGTGCTGTCGGCGTTATCCGCCGGCGCGCAGGCAGAAATCACCATTCTGGATAAAAACCCGCAAAGCAATGTGTTGCTGGCACCGCTGAGTTTGAAAGTTGGCGGCAGTATTCGCCCCGAGTGGATATTTAATAATGGCCCGGAGCCGGGATATTATAAAAATGGTCATGACGGCGGCACGCGTTTTCGATTCAGCGGCGACTATGCGCTGACGCAGGATACCTCGGTTATCGGCTACTACGAGTGGGGCGTCGATCTGGCACACGCGCTGAGCTGGGACGGCCACTACAACGAAGACGGCAAACGCGACTATCAGCGCCAGCTGTACGGCGGCTTCAAAGATGACCGCTACGGCACCTTAACCTTTGGTCACCAATACGGCATTTATTATTCGGTTGTCGGCATTAAAAGCGACGTCTGGGATAACGATGGTCATGCGGGCGGCACCGGCATTGGTATTTCCGGCGACTACGACGGCGGTAATAAACCGAAGAACAGCCTGAAATACACCAATGATTTTGGGCCGGTTACCTTATACGCCAACTATTTATTACCGGAAGACGATTTGCACACGGCGGATAATCTCATCTATCGCCGTAAAGGCGGCGGCGGGTTGGGGTTTGATTATAAGGCGACGAAGGAATTAACCTTCAGCGCGGCCTACAGCTACACCGACGCAAAAATCAAAGACAATCAATATAACGAGAAAGAGTATCACCAGCAGTTGTCCGGCACCGCGCTGACCTGGCAACCGAATAACTGGTATATCGTCGGGACCGCCAGCTATTACAAAGACTATGTGCCGAGCACCCGTGAACGTACCTTGTCGCATTATTTCGCCGGGAGCGGTTACGGGGTAGAAGGCTTTGTCGGTTATACCTTTAATATCGACAAGCCTTTCCTGAAATCGATCCAGCCTTATGTGGCTGCGGACTCGCTGCAATTGAAGGGCGACGAGGAGTACCACGCCAATCACGTTTACCTTGGGGCGGGTACCACCATCGGCTACGGCCTGTCGGTGTATGTGGAACGGACGCTGGCCAACAGCAGCGACAACGAACCGGACTCCACCTGGGTGACGGTGTTCTACGACTTCTGATCGCCCCTGACAGACTTTCCAGGCCGGCCTCGTTGCCGGCCTTTTTGTCTGGTTATTTCACAGGGTGATCCAACCACCCTGCGCCCGATCCGCCGCGGTTTTCTCCGCCAGATAGCGTGCCGGCGGTTTGCCGACGGCTTTGCGAAACATGGTGACGAAGCCACTGGCGCTCTCATAGCCCAAATCCAGCGCCACCCGCTGTACGGTCTCCCCCTTGGTCAGGCGTTGCAGCGCCAGCATCACGTGCAGTTGCCGTCGCCAGTGGCCAAAGCTCATGCCCATTTGCTGCTGCAGGGTGCGGTTGAGGGTGCGTTCGCTCATGCCAATGCGCTGAGCCCATTGGCTGAGGGTGGCTTTGTCCGCCGGATCGGCCAGCAGGCGCTCGGTCAGTTGGCGAATGCGCGCGTCATTGGAGACCGGTAAGTGCAGGTTCTCAATCGGCGCGGCGGCCAATTGATCCAAGAGTACGCCAATCAGTCGCCCTTCAGCGCCTTGCTCGTCATACAGCGGATCAAACCCGCTGGCCTGCAACAGCAGTTCGCGCAGCAACGGCGAAACGGCCAACGTACAGCAGCTGGTCGGCAACCCGGCGATGGCAGCCTGATCGACAAACAGCGCGTAACATTCGGTGGCCCCGGTACCCTGAGCGTTGTGCAGCACGTTGCTGGGCATCCAAAGCGCACACTGCGGCGGAACCAGCCACAGGCCGTTTTCCACTTCGCAGCGGATCATGCCGCGCATCGTATAAATCAGCTGCGCTTTTTGGTGCCGGTGATGGGCGACTTCCCAATCCTTGTTAACGGTGGAACCCTGCACGGCAAAAACTGCCCGGGGCACCCGATCGATATCGAAAAGCGGTTGAGTGACAAAAGGCATGAGAATAATTCTCAATTTGGCGCAAATGAAAAACATTATGTCCTGATTGTGCAATGTGGTCTAGTGCTTCCGCCGATAAAGTAAGCGCACGTTTCCGAACTCTTAGGAGAAATCTCATGTCATTAGATTCTGCAACCTTCCCACTGGTCTGGATGCGTCAGCAAGCCGCCGGCGAACCGAAAGATACCCTCGCCGAATTTGCCGAATTCAGCACCTTGCTGCAGCGTGAACAGCCGTTTGTGCTGCTTTGCGATCGTCGTATGGACGAAAGCGGCGAGCAGGATCGCGACGAGCGTACCCAGGTCGCCCTGTGGAAACGCGATCACCGTGAGGCGTTAGCGAAATGGGTTAAAGGTATGGTGCTGATCGAGCCGGACGACATGCGCCGAAAGGCGGCGGAAGAGTTTGTCGATTTCGCCAGCCGTTTCTGGGGTTATCCGGTGATGGTGGTGGCCAGTGAGCAACAGGCCCATGAGCTGGCACAACGCCTGCTCGAGCAGCGGGAACAATAATCAATAAGGAAGCGCCATGTATCAGCAACAGGTAATTGCGCAACTGCTGGCCTGGATTGAAGCAAACCTCGACCAGCCGCTGACGCTGGACGATATTGCCGCCAAATCCGGCTATTCCAAATGGCATTTGCAACGGCTGTTCAAGCAGTTGACCGGCCATATTCTGGGCACTTACGCCCGGCGCAGACGTTTGACCGCCGCCGCGCGTGAGCTGCGGCTCACCCATACCGGCGTGGCCTGCATTGCCGATAAATACCAGTTCGATTCCCAGCAGACCTTCACCCGTTGCTTCAAAAAACAGTTCGGTTTGCCGCCGGCCGGCTATCGCCGCAGCGCGGATTGGTCCAGCCACGGCATGCAGCCGCCGCTGCGGATGGCAGAAGGCCCATTGCCTCAGGGGAGTATTGTCACTCTGCCGGCCATGCAGCTGGTCGGGCGTACCCAGCGCCGCAGCTGCACTCTGGGGCAAATGCAACATTCGAAAAATGAGCTGCGCCAATACGTGTGGAACCAGGTGCTGCAACCCGAAGTCGCGCCACCGGCGGTAGTCTACGGCCTCACCAGTCTGGAAGCGGACAACCGACAGCTTGATGGTCAACGCATGGCCTATACACTGGCGCTGGCAGATGAACAGGCCGAAGGGGAGCAGATCCTGATCGAGCAGGGCGATTACGCCAGCTTTACCTATCAGGGGCAGGTCGAAGAGTTGCCAAACTTTGTCGATCGCCTGTACGACTCCGCGATGCCCATGATGAAAGCTGTACGCCGTCCCGGGCAGGATATCGAGCGTTTTTACCCGGCACAGGGGGAGGTTTGTAATGCACGTGGTACGGCGATCCGCTGTGAATATCTGATCCCGATTCGCCGAACGTCACCGCCGGCCGCTGTGCTTTAACGGCAGTTTTCACAGAAAAACCTCTTCGTGCTGCACCAGGTTACAAAAAAGTTCGATATTGCGCTGGTAATGTTTCACACTTAGGCCGATGTGCACATATAATGCGCATCCGGTCATTTATGGCCGCATAACCTATATTGATAACTGCCAGTGGCCACTACCAACACGAAGATGAAAATGAGCATTCGCGCGTTACTAACCCTGTTTACGGCACTGGTGGCTTTCAGCCAGGCTGCCTTCGCCGTTGTATATCCGTTGCCTGCCAAAGACAGCCGTCTGGTGGGTGAGAACATCCAGATCACCGTACCGGAAGACAGCAAGCTGCCGCTGGAGAGCTTTGCCGCTCAATACCAGATGGGCCTGAGCAATATGCTGGAAGCCAACCCGGGTGTGGATCCTTTCCTGCCGAAAGCAGGCAGCACTCTGACCATCCCACAGCAGTTGATCCTGCCGGATGCGCCACGTGAAGGCATCATCATCAACAGCGCCGAGATGCGTCTGTACTACTACCCGAAAGGCACCAACACCGTGATCGTGTTGCCAATCGGTATCGGCCAGTTGGGCAAAGATACGCCGCTGAACTGGACTACCACCGTGCAGCGCAAGAAAGACGGCCCAACCTGGACGCCAACTGCCAAGATGCGTGCGGAATACGCCGCTGACGGCGAGATCCTGCCTGCAGTATTCCCGGCCGGTCCGGACAACCCTATGGGGCTGTACGCGCTGTACGTCGGTCGTCTGTATGCGATCCACGGTACCAATGCCAACTTCGGTATCGGTCTGCGCGTGAGCCACGGCTGTGTGCGTCTGCGTGCTGACGACATCAAGTTCCTGTTCGAAAACGTTCCGGTCGGCACTCGCGTGCAGTTCATCAACGAGCCGATCAAAGCCAGCGTTGAGCCGGACGGTTCCCGTTACATTGAAGTGCACAACCCACTCTCTGCTAACGAAGAACAGCTGAAGTCCAAAGATCCGGTGCCGTTGACCATCTCTGCGCCAGTGGGCAAAGTGATGATGGACCCGGCGGTTAACCAGAGCGAAGTGGACGCGGCAATCAAAGCCCGTTCCGGTATGCCGGTTAAAGTGAACTGATTGATTCAGTCGCTGTAGAAAAGGCGCCTTAGGGCGCCTTTTTTTATGGCTAAAAAACACCGTTTTGCGCAGGCCTCCGCAGTTCTTTGCTTTTCGTTACCGCTGCCGCTTTAAAGGTCCGGTACTGTTAGCAAAAAACAGATTTTCTCGTTGCCTTAAACGGGCATCGCGAAGCTGTAGGTGGGCAAAATTGCGACAGGGAACTGCCGGGAGGCCCGTCGCTGAAACATCTTTCTCTGGTGCAAAAACGCGGTCTGGAGATCTTGCTGTAGAGTGTCAGAATAATCACAGCTTACCTGCCTATGCATCACCGCTATAAGTCCTTTCTGGCAATTATTCCTCAAAAAATCATCGTTAATTAATTGGTTATATATCTCATCCGACTAGTGATTGCCTGAGAAAAAACTCTCAAAACCTCTGCATTGTGAAAATAAGATCACACAAACGTAACAAAAGATAAACATAGGCTCTCTATATTGGCTGCTTTGCTTTTGGGAGGGAGTGCCATGCGTAACTGGAACGAGCCGAAAAAGAACAAAGCGCACATCGAACTGATCCCGATGATCGACGTGATGATGTTTTTGCTGGTGTTTTTTGTGTTGATTAGCCTGAACGTGATCCCGGCCCTTGGGCTGAAGACTCAGTTGCCGTCCGCCGGTAGCGCTCAGCAATTGAAGCCGCAGAAGAAGGCGATCATTACCCTGGGCGCTGAGGAACAACTGCAGCTCGACGGCCAGCCGATAGCGCTGAGCGCGCTGGTCAGCACGCTGAAGCAGCAGCAGCAGGAAAACCAGACCACCACCATTATCGTTAATAGCGACAAAGGCGTTGCGGTAGAGCGCTTGGTCGCGGTGATGGATAACCTGCGCCAGGGCGGTTTCTTCTCCGTCTCCATCGCCACACGGAAGCTGTGACATGTATCTGCTCTATCGCTCACGTCACCTTTTCAGCTGGTTGCCGGCGCTGATCGTCGCGGGCTGCGTGCTGTTCGCCAGCCAACAGGCGGCGCTGAAAATTCAGCCGCGCTATGACGAAACCGCCATGGAGCTGGCATTGGTCGAGCCGGAACCTGAGCCCCTTCCTGAACCTGTGGTGCCTGCACCTGAACCGATTGTCGAGGCCAAACCGGTGCCCAAGCCACAGCCGAAACCCAAACCCAAGCCGGTGAAAGAGAAAGCCAAGCCGGTGGAAAAGGCCAGACCCGCCGCGGTGCCGGCAGCGCCGAGAACCTTGGTCAGCAAGCCCGCCGCACAGCCCGCTCCGCCAGCCCCAGCGGCACCGAAGGTGAATGCGCAGGCAATCGAAAACGGTTATCTGCAGGCATTGCGCCATGAGCTGGAGCAGCGCAAGCGCTATCCCAGCGGGCGGCAGGCTTCGCTTGAACGGCCGCAGGGCAACGTCGAGGTGTGGCTGGAGGTAGATCGCAGCGGTCGGGTGATCTCTTCCGGCATCACCAATAAGGCCTCCAGCATGCTGCTCAACCGTGCGGCGCTGAGCAGTTTGCAAAGTATCAGCCAGGTGAAGCCGTTCCCAACTGAGGCTTTCAACGGGCAAACAACCAAAAGATTTTCAGCCACGTTCAATTATCAGGCGCCTTGATGCCTGGCATAACAGTTTGATTTTTATGGGATGGAAACAATGAAATCTTTCAATCGATCTGGGATTTATCTGGCAGTGATGTCGGCGATGTTACCGGGTGCCGTGCTGGCGGCGGACTCGACCGACGTCGGCACCATCAACGTTAAGGGGCAGTCGCTGGGCGGCGGCATGATGGTGCAGGAGGACAGCGCCAAGTCGCGTTCCACCATCACCAAAGAGGCGATGGATAAAATGCCAGCGGCGGCCAACGCCATCGACAAGCTGAAATACACGCCGGGCCTGAACGTCAACAGCGACGATGCCAGCGGTCTGAGCGGCGTTGATTACACCATGCGCGGTATGAGCTCCGATCAAATCGGCCTGTCGATGGACGGGATCCCGATCAACGATTCCGGCAACTATGCGGTTTACCCGAACCTGCTGGGTGATTCAGAGAACCTGGGGGAAGTGTTCGTCACCCAGGGATCCTCGGAAGCCGACGGCCCGCACATCGGCTCCAGCGGCGGCAATATTGGCCTGGTGACGCGGCGTCCGTCTAAAGACTTCGGCGGCTTCGTCAAACAGACGCTGGGCAGCAACAACCTGAGCAAAACCTTTGCCCGTCTGGAGACCGGTGAGTACAACGGCTTCAGCAACTGGATTTCCTATTCGCACACCGAGGCCAAAAAGTGGCGCGGGGAAGGGCGCTTGTACTCCAACAAGTTCGAGATGAACTCGTTGTATGAGGACGGTAACGGCAACAGCAGCAACCTGATCATGAAGTACAACCAGCAAAATAACGTCAACTACAACACCCGCAGCAAGGCTCAGTTCGCGGAAGACCCCCGTGGCGATTATGACACCACGCCGTCCTACAATAACCGGGGCCAGCTGACTCGCTATTACAAGCTCAACCGTAATCCGTTCGAGAATTTCAACCTGACGTTCACCCAGAAGCTGCAGCTGCGCGACAACCTGGCGTTAACCCTGCAACCCTATTACTACTGGGGGAACGGCGGCAGCTTCAGCGGCCAGAGCGCGTCGGTACTGTCCAGTACCTCGGATCGGGCCGGTCAGTATGACCTCAGCAACTTGCAGTCCAACACCTATTACCGTCCTTCCTGGACCCAGACCTGGCGGCCGGGTATCACCACCAAGCTGAAGTGGGACATCAACGATCAGCACAGCCTGGATATCGGCTACTGGTTTGAACGTGCGCGTCAGTCGCAGACCCAGCCGTTTATCGGCATCAAGGACGACGGCAACCCGCAGCAGCTCTCGGGTAAACCGGGCGGTTCCGATCAGGTGAAGGACGCCAACGGCAAAACCGTGCAGGGGCGTAACCAGTACACCATTACCCCGGCGCAAAAAGTATGGCTGCAGGACACCTGGTTCGCGACGCCGGACTGGACCTTCGTCGGCGGGCTGGCCTATCAGTACGTTGAACGAAAAGGCGATAACAAGGGCAGCCTGTATAACGTGCCGGAAAAGCGTGATGCCAAATACCATGAATTTCTGCCTAACTTCAGCGCCAGCTACAAGCTGAACCCGGAAAACCAGGTGTTCTATAACCTGACGCGCAACATGCGCACCCCGCCAAACTACGTGTTGTACAACGTCGGCGATTCGCTTAGCACCAAGCCTGAACTGAGCTGGAACCATGAGCTGGGCTGGCGTTTCGAGCGTGAAGATATGCTGCTGAGCGCCTCGCTGTTCTACTTGCGCTACAGCGACCGTCAAATCTCTACCACCAATCCGGACGGTGACTACGAGATGATGAACATCGGCAACGTAGAGAACAAAGGGCTGGAACTGGAGTGGAGCGGCCAACTGCCGCATAACTTCAACTACTACACCTCGTACACCTATACCGAGTCCAAGCAGAAGAGCGACATTGTCAGCAACGGCGGCCTGCCGCTGCCGACCAGCGGTAAAGAAGTGCCGAACGTGCCGAAAAACCTGCTTAACGTGACCCTGGGTTATGACGACGGTTTGTATTACAGCAGCGTGAGCGGCAAGTACGTCAGTTCGTTCTACGGCGACCTGACCAATGACGAGAAGATTGGCGGCCGGACTGTATTCGATCTGGCGGCGGGGGTGCATTTGCCGGTGGACAAGAAGATCGTCAAGAGCGCGGCGCTCCGCTTCGGCATCAGCAACCTGTTTGACAAGGAGTACCTGACTTCGGTGCGCTCCACTACCTTCAACGCCGCGCCTTATAACGGCGTAAGGGCCAGCACGCCTTACTACAACGTCGGGGAAGAACGTACCTTCAGCGTATCGCTGGAAGCCACCTTTTAACTATTTATACCCTATGGCTTTCAAGTTGCAGCCAGGCGGCCAACTCGCTCATCCCCAGGCGCTTACTTAAGTAAGTAACTGGGGTGAGCGAGTGCAGGTAACAACGCTGCGGCTTGAAAGACGACGGGTAAGAGGACTGAACGATGAATGCCAATCTGCTACACGACATTATTTTCTACGTGATGTACGCCGCGCTGGCGATTGCACTGGTGATCATTATCGAACGTGCGTTGTATTTCGCCTATACCCAACGCCAGGCGCGTCGACTGGAGCAGGCGCTGACGTTGGATGTGCACCGCACGGCCGATCTGCCGGATGAGTTGACCCAGCGCAACAGCCTGCCGCTGGCGGTGATTTCACCGGTGCTGGAGCAAAAACACCGTGCCGGTGACCGCGAGGCGATCGGTGATTTGATCGACGCTCAGTATTTGTTGAGCAAGCCGCTGATGGCGCGGGGCCTGTGGTTGCTGGAAACTATCGTTACCGCGGCACCGCTGTTGGGGCTGCTGGGCACGGTGATGGGGATTATCGAAACCTTTAAGGCACTGGCTGCCTCGGGAGTGTCCGAGCCGAGCCTGGTTTCTGCCGGGATGGGCACCGCGCTGTACGCTACCGGACTGGGTATCGCCATCGCGCTGCTGTGCCTGGTGGGGAACAACTATCTGCAAAGCCGCATGGAGCGCATTAACGAACTGTTGAAGGTACTGCTGATCCGCGCCGGTGCGCCGGGCAGCCGCCCGGAAAACGGCAGCCGTGAGCAACGGGTTGACAACGAGGTGCCGCGCTATGCCTAATGGCCGTCATTCACGGTGGCCATTAGGCCGCCTTTACACTGCGTTATGGGGTGGTTGCCTGTTGATGTTGAGCCAGAATGCGGCGGCGCGCTTTGAAATTCCCGGCTACGAGCTGGTGTATACCGCACCGGTAGAAACCGCGTTGCAGGCGGATGACCTGCGCAACACTGCCGAAGTGTGGCAGCAGATGTTTGATGCGGCGAAAACCCGCATCGATCTGGGCCAGTTCTACGCGGCGAACCAACAGGGTTCGCTGCTGGATGGCGTGCTGCAGCATCTTAAAGCGGCGGGGGAACGTGGGGTAAAAATTCGTTTCCTGATGGAGGAGAAGGGCATCCGCATTTCTACTCCCGAAACGCTGGAACAGCTTAAGGCGATCCCGAATCTGGAGCTGCGTATCATCCCTTACCAGCGGCTGAGCGGCGGCATTCTGCATGCCAAATACCTGCTGGTGGACGGTGAACAGGCATTTGTCGGCAGCCAGAACTTTGACTGGCGCGCGCTGGCGCACATCCATGAAACCGGGCTGCGCATCAGCGATGCCGGTGTGGTGCGGCAGATCCAGGCGATCTTCGAACAGGACTGGCAGGCGCAGGCGTTGCTGGCGGCGGAAAAACCGGTGCCCCAGCTGACGTCCCAACCCACGGTTGAACCGCTGCAGAGCAATTACCTGGTCGCCAGCCCGCGTGCCTACAACCCGGCGGGCGTGATTGATTCGCAGCTTGAGCTGCCGCGCCTGTTGGCCTCGGCCAGGCAGCGAGTGCGGGTACAGGTGATGGACTACGCGCCGTTGTCTTTTGGCCCGGACCGCACCCGGCCTTACTACGCCGTGATCGATAACGCCCTGCGCAGCGCTGCCGCGCGCGGTGTGCAGATTGAGCTGATGGTCGCTAACTGGAATACCAAAAAGCCGGATATCGCCTGGCTGAAAAGCCTGGCGCTGGTGCCGAATGTGCAGGTGAAAGTGGTCACCATTCCGCCGGCAAGCAGCGGGTTTATCCCGTTTGCCCGAGTGATCCACAGTAAAATCATGACCATCGACGGCGAGATCGCCTGGGTAGGCACCAGCAACTGGACCGGCGGCTATCTGGACAATTCGCGCAATCTGGAGATTGTGCTGCACGACGTGAACATGAGCCAGCGGCTGGACAAGCTGTACAGCCAACTGTGGGACAGCCTTTACGCCGAACCGCTGAAACTGGATTACGACTACCCGATGCCCAAACCGGGCGGCGAATCTCAATAGTGTGAAATAGCGTGGTGGTTATTATTTATCGTTGGATGATGTTTCACATTTCTGCTCTTTAAAGGAAAGGGTGTTATCGCCAAAATAAGCAACGGAGACCACCCCTTTTTCCAATTCAGCGACTGTCGCTTCAGGGGGAAGATTATTACATTGGTAGTTGGGGTGATAATGAAGCTCAACAAGGAATTTTTTTGCGATAAGACTGAGGGTTGGTGAGCTGATGTCATAAGTACTTTGCATGCCTATGACCATTAAAGAAGCCAGTATGAGAGGCGCCGCTATGCGCGGCAGCATGATGAGCTTTTTCACTTCTAACTCTTTGTTCGCATCGGGTGAGAGATGTTTCTTCCCGGTAATAAGACGCTGCGCCGTGCGTTTAATAAAGTTCGGTGCAAATATTTGCAGCGGCATGGTGACGAACATTGGAATGAGAATGGCTAACCATTCTAATACGGCCATTGTGATAACGCACAGCAGGATGATGCTCAAGTAAGCGATGGGTGTATACAGGGTCGCGACTATCGTGGTCATTTCCGGGAAAAAACGCGCGTTAGTGTGGGTGAGTTCTGTTAGCCAACTCTTTGACATGGCAGTTGAAATGTAAAAGGCCAACGTTCCTATACCGGCTAGCAGGACTTTTCCTGCCAATCTTGCCCAGGTTTTTCTTATCACCCATTCACACCTGGATTTTAAATCTAACAGGGCTGCGAACGCATAGATCCCAATGCTGATCTGTAACATCAGCAGGCTTTGAGCGTTAATCAGGAAAGCGTAGGGAATTTGCAAGGTAATGAGAAATGTGGCGACATAAAGCAGGAACTCTGTCGCAAGCGATAGCTTATAAAATTGCCGGGTGTTGATCACTAAACGCCAATAGCGTCTGATTAGCTTTTTTTTGATTGTGGGAAACAGAGCAACGGTTCTAAGCAACAATAAGGTCGGCATCGCCATAAGCAAGCACAGGGTTATGGCATAAATAATATAATTTTTGTTGTAGAGAAATAGCGCGAAGAAGACCAGTAAAACGCTTACCACAAATTGGATGCGTCGTTTCCCCGGGGGGATCCTATTTAAAATGGATTTGAGCGAGAGGCGGCTCATCATTAATTCCTTGAGAATCAAAAAATGGACGCCGCCCAGAGTAGCATTTTTTAGTCTGTCCTCATAACCAGAGCAGACATTGAAATTATTTCCGCCAGCCGCTTTTTTCCAGTGCCGTCAGCAACTGTTCGGCGCTCAGTCCCTCCGCCCGATGGCCATTGCCGGAAACGGTATTGGCGGCCAACAGGGCATTGATAATCGCCTCTTCCACCGCTTCTGCCGCTGCGGCAAACAGCTCGGAGATGTAATCGTTGTTCACCATGCGCAGCGGGGTGGTAAAGGCCCCTTTGTTGGCGTAGTCGGCAGGGGGGAGGCTGTCATTGCCGGTGGCGAAGGCGATAAAAATGTCGCCGCTCGAGTCTTCGGTACCGCCGCCGGTGCGGGCAATGCCGATGCTGGCACGTTGGGCCAGACGGGCGCATTGGTGCGGCAACAGCGGGGCGTCGGTGGCCAGGGTGACGACGATCGACCCCATTCCCGGGTGCGGCAGCTGCGGTGTAAACGGCGAGTGAATATGTGCCAAATGACGGCCCACCGGATAACCGCCCACCAGCAGCGACGCGCGTTTGCCGTGGTTGGCCTGCACGATGGCACCGACCGTCCAGCCACCGCGATCGGCAGGCAGGCGGCGCGAAGCGGTGCCGATGCCGCCCTTGAACTCATGGCAGATCATGCCGCTGCCGCCACCGACCGCACCTTCCTGGGGTAATCCTTCGTGTGCCGCCTGCAGTGCTTGCCGCACATGTTCAGGCTTGACGTGAAAACCGTTGATGTCGTTGAGCAGGCCATCGAAGGTTTCCATTACCACCGGCATATTCCAGTACACCGCGTCGTCGGCCGGCAGCGCTTCACGTTCCAGCGCGATCAGGCTGTCACGTACCACGCCGACGCTGTGGGTGTTGGTGAAGGCGATTGGGCTGGTGAGCAGGCCGGCTTCGCGGATCCACTCCAGCCCGGTGGCGTCGCCATTGCCGTTAAGCACATGCACGCCGGCAAAGCAGGGGGATTGCCGGGCCTGGCCGGCACGCGGTTCGATCACCGTGACGCCGGTACGCACGCTGCGCCCGTCGGGCAAATCGGCGTGGATGCTGGCGTGGCCGACGCGAACGCCGGGCACGTCGGTGATGGCGTTCAGCGGGCCGGCAACGCCGTGGCCGATTTTAATGCCCAAATCCTGAGCGCGCTGCGACATGGCTATTCTCCTTCAATTGAGGGTTCAACGTGCGGGATAGCCTGCCGGGTGCGCATATAGCTCAGCAGCAGGCCAAAGCAGAGGATACCGGCAATGATAATAAAGTCTTTCAGGCTGCTGGCGATCAAAATTGTCCATAACACATACAGGCAGCCGATCAGCGCGATCGCCACCGGCAGCGGCCACAGCGGCATCAGATACGGGTGGTGGAAACGTACGCGGCGGCGACTGATCAGCGCGGCGACGGCCATGATGATGTACACCAGCAGCAGCAGGATCACGGTAAATGAGGTCAGATCGCCGAGGTTGGAGCAAAAGGCCAACAGCGCCGAGGGAATACCGAACAGCAGGGTGGCAATCCAGGGCGTGCCGAAACGCGGATGGATGATTTTCAGCGCCCGGTTCACCTGCGGCAGCCAAAAACCGTCACGCCCGCTGGAGAACATCATGCGGCTAAACTGCGCCACGATGGCGATAATGGCGTTGAACACCGACAGGTAAATCGCGCCGCTGACCACCCGCGCCAGCGTCGGCCCACCCAGTTGGCTGACCACGTAGCCGACCGGATCGGCCTGTTTGGCCATTTCCGCCAGGGACGGCGCGCCAATCAGCAAAGCGGTGAAGGGCAGCAGCTCGACCAGTACCACGATCGCCAACGTCAGCATGATGGCGGTGGCCATGGGTTTGCCCTGCTCGCGCATGTCCTCCGCCATATACACCGCGGCACCGTAGCCGTTATAGGAAAACAGCGCGACGCCGACCATGGCGACGATCAGCGGTACGGAAACCGGTGCCAACACGCCTTCGGGGTTTAGCATCACCGGCGCGACGAGGATGTCCGCACTTTGGTGCGGGGTGCTAAAGCCCAACCAGGCGATTAACCCCAGCACCGCGATTTCAACCACCAAAAAGGTGCCGGTCAGCAGCGCATTGGCCTTGATGTTGAAAATGGCGCAGGCTCCGCCGATCAAGATGGTGATCATCCCGGCGGTAGAGGCGTCGAACTGAGTCCCCAGCGCGGTGTTCAAATAAGGCACGGCACCGGTGGCCAGCACCGCCGGTACGAACAGCGCGGCGCTGAGAATAAACAGGTAAGTTTGCAGCCCGCACAGGGTGCCGAACAGGCGTTTGATAATGCTGTATTCGCCCCCGGCGCTGGGGTGCGCCGCACCGAGTTCGGCGTAGCACAGGGCAATAGTGGCGGCGATAAAGGCAGCGATCAGAAATGAGATAAAGGCACCGCTACCGGCGCTGGCGATCGCCAGCGGAGCAATAACGAAAATTGAGCTGGCGGGCGTGACGCCGGAGGCGGTAATCATCACCACGTCGAGGACGCTGAGATTACCTTTGAATTTGTGTTCTGGTGTGGGCTCAGTCATTCAAAACTCCATTAACGCGTTAGTGGGTTATTTTGCGGGCGGCGATCGTGCGGTAGAGCCTTGCGATGGCATGTCGCTGCCCAGGCCTGATTAAATGGAGCGCGTGGAAAACAAGGCGAATTTCTTCGCCTCTAAAAAATCATTATGATTATTATGAAATTACCCTTGCCCGGACGGGAAGCTGAAGGTGGCATGCTGGGCATCATGGGAAGAAGGCCAGCGCTGGGTAATGGTTTTGCGCTTGGTGTAGAACCTGACGGCATCCGGGCCGTAGGCGTGCAGGTCGCCAAACAGCGAGCGTTTCCAGCCGCCGAACGAGTGATAAGCCACCGGAACCGGCAGCGCAACGTTGATCCCCACCATACCGACCTGAATATGACTGGAAAAATAACGCGCCGCCTCGCCGTCGCGGGTGAACAGGCAGGTTCCGTTGCCGTACTCGTGGGCGTCTATCATCGCCATCGCCTCTTTCAGCGATCCGACCCGAACCACCCCCAGCACCGGGCCGAAGATCTCCTCCTGATAAATCCGCATGCCCGGTCGCACGTGGTCAAACAGCGTTGGGCCAAGGAAATAACCCTGGCTGATTTGCCCGCTGTCGTCCCGCACCGCCAGCTCGCGACCGTCGACCACCAGGGTAGCTCCCTCCTCAACACCCTGATTGATATAGCCTTTCACTTTTTCATAATGCTGTTGGGTGACCAGCGGCCCCATGTCGTTGCGGTTATCGTTACCGGCACCGACCCGCATGGCCGCCATTTGCCGCTGTAACCCGGCAACCAACGCGTCGGCCGTGCCGTCTCCTACCGCCACCACCAGCGGGATGGCCATGCAGCGTTGTCCGCAGGAGCCGAACGCCGCACCCATCAGCGCACTGACGCTGCCGGCGATGTCGGCATCCGGCAGCACCACAGCATGGTTCTTCGCGCCGCCCAGCGCCTGCACCCGTTTGTTCTGGCCACAACCGGTGTGATAGATGTGCTCCGCTACCGGCGTAGAGCCGACAAAGCTGACGGCTTTGACCCGGGGATCGTGCAGCAGGGTGTCCACCGCCTCGCGGTCGCCGTTGACCAGGTTCAGCACTCCCGGCGGCAGCCCGGCTTCGGACGCCAGTTGAGCGATATACAGCGTGGAGGAAGGGACGCGTTCGGAAGGTTTCAACACAAATGTGTTGCCGCACACCACCGCCATTGGCCACATCCACAGCGGTACCATCGCCGGGAAGTTAAACGGCGTGATGCCTGCCACCACTCCCAGCGGTTGAAACTCGCTCCAGCTGTCGATGCCCGGCCCGGCATCCTTGCTGTGTTCGCCTTTCAGCAATTCCGGCGCATAGCTGGCGTACTCAATATTCTCGATGCCGCGCTGCAGTTCGCCCATGGCGTCGCTGAGCACTTTGCCATGCTCGGCGGTGATCAACCGGCAGATGGCATCGGCATGCTGTTCCAGCAGCGTTTTTAGACGCATCATCACCCTGGCCCGCTTTAGCGGTGGCGTATCGCGCCAGGCTGGGTAGGCTTGCTCGGCGGCGTCGATGGCGCTTTCTACCGTGGCGCGGTCGGCCAGTAACACCTCCTGATGCGACAGCCCGGTAGCCGGATCGTAAACCGGCTGGCTGCGGGTTCCGCCGGTGGCGGACTGGCCGTTGATCCAATGTGCAATTGGCATGGCTTGCGCTCCTTTATTATTCGGTTGCGTTGATAGCGTCGCCGAGGGCGTTGATCAGCGAGTCGATCTGCGCCTCGCTGCTGATAAACGGCGGCGCCAACTGCAGGGTGTCGCCGCCATAGCGGACATAAAACCCGCTTTCCCAGCAGCGCATCGCCACTTCATACGGCCTGCGTGCCGCTTCGCCCGGTCGGGCCGCCAGCGTGATACCCGCCGCCAGACCGAAGTTGCGAATGTCGCTGACGTGGTTGCTGCCCTGTAAGCTGTGCACTGCACGTTCGAAATAGGGGGCCAGCGCCTGCACCCGTTCGATCATCTGTTCGCGTTCAATGATATCCAGCGTCGCCAGCCCCACCGCACAGCTGACCGGATGGGCGGAGTAGGTGTAGCCGTGCGGGAATTCGAGCAAATATTCCGGTTCATCGGTGGCCATGAAGGCCTGGTAAATCTCGGGGCGAACTACCACGGCCCCCATCGGCTGTGCGCCGTTGGTGACCTGTTTGGCAATATTCATGATGTCCGGCGTGACGCCGAATGCCTCGGCGCCGGTCAATGCGCCGCAGCGGCCGAAGGCGGTGATCACTTCGTCAAAAATCAGCAGAATATTGTGTTGAGTGCAGATCTCGCGGATGCGTTGCAGATAACCGACCGGCGGTACGATCACCCCGGCCGAGCCGGAGAAGGGTTCGACTATCACCGCGGCGATGGTCGAAGCGTCACGCAGTGTGATGATGCGGTTGAGTTCTTCCGCAAGCTCGGCGCCTTGCTCGGGCATGCCGCGCGAAAAGGCATTTCCCGCCAGTTGGGTATGGGGCAGGTGGTCCGCTTCGGCGCTGGCGCCAAAGGCTTTACGATTGCCGGCAATGCCGCCCACCGCGATGCCGCCAAAGTTAACGCCGTGGTAGCCCTTCTCGCGACCGATAAAACAGGTTTTGCCCGCCTGGCCCTTGGCTCGCCAATAGGCACGCGCCATTTTTAACGAAGTGTCTGCCGCTTCGGAGCCGGAACCGGTGAAAAACACATAGTCCAGCCCGGCCGGGGTCATGGCCTTGATTTTGTTCGCCAGTTCGAAAGATAAGGCATGGCCGAACTGAAACGCCGGGGAATAATCCAATCGGGAAAGTTGCCGGTGAGCGGCATCGGCAATTTCCTGGCGGCCATGGCCCAATCCGCAGCACCACAACCCGGATAACCCGTCAAAAATCTTGCGACCGTCCTGGCTGGTATAATAAACGCCTTGCGCGTGGCTTATCATTCTCGGGTTGGCTTTAAAATTACGGTTGCCGGTAAAGGGCATCCAATGTGCTTCTAACCATTCACGGTCGGCTTTATTTTCACGTTGATTTAAATCAGCCATTTTTCCCTCCGAGGGGGAGAATAGGTACGGTTAATTAACTATGCCCGTCATCTTTTAAATTGCAGCGTTGTTATCTGCACCAGCTCAGCCCAGGTACTTACTTGAGTAAGTACCTGGGCTGAGTGAGCTGGACGCCTGGCCGCAACTATAAAAGCTAGAGGGTATAAATAAACGTGTTAATGAATTGTTGAGTGAAATTGACTATGTTCTGCTTCTTCACTAATGTGAATAATCATATGTCGAAACTTACTTAAGGTTTTATGCAAGTAAAAAAGCGCGCATTGTTGGGCCAGTTATCGGATATGGATCTGCGGTTGCTGCGGGTATTTAAGGCGGTGGTCGACTGTGGCGGCATGAGCGCCGCCGAGCTGGAGCTGAATATCAGCCTGTCGACCATCAGCAAGCATATCAAGGATTTGGAACAGCGACTGGGCCTGACGCTGTGCCACCGCGGGCGCGAGGGGTTTGCGGTTACTGACGAAGGGCTGCTGATTTATCAGGAAACCGTGAATCTGTTGGCGGCGACCGAGGCCTTTCGCCGTGGGGTGGATGATGTGCATCAACGCCTGGGTGGGCAGCTGCACGTGGCGATATTCGACCATACCGTCAGTAATCCTCAGGCGCATATCGGCCGGGCGATTGCTTTATTCAGCGAGCAGGCGCCGGATGTCTCTTTGCAAATGTATGTGGAACCGATAAATACCATTGAACGCGGCGTCATTGACGGCCAATTTCAAATTGGCATTATTCCCATGCACCGCAGTGCGGAAAGTTTATCTTATAGTTCGTTATTTCATGAGAGGATGTTCTTATATTGTGGCGCGCAACATGAATTATTTTCCGCTAACCATGAAATACTAAATTGGGATCTGTTGCACAATTATGCCTTTGCCGGATTAGGCTACCATTCGCCGAATATGGAACTGAGCCTGCAGCAGCATTTACATCGCAAGGCAACGGGGTTTGCCCAGGAGTCGATCGCGACCCTAATTCTTTCCGGTAAGTACGTCGGCTTTCTTCCCGACCACTATGCGGCGTTTTTTGTCGCGCAAAATATGATGCGCGCCATCAAACCGACGCTGTTCCGTTATCACTGCGAATATTCCAGCGTGCTGCGGCGTTCGCCCAGCCCGCAGCGGGTGGTCAAGCTGTTCCACGAATGCCTGCTGGCGGCTCATGGAACAGCTTAATGTTTACTGATCTTTCTTCTTGCCAAAAATCTTGATCAGCAAGCCGACCAGGATGCCAATCGCGATGCCGGTGAAAATCCAGCTGATGATGCCCATGTCCAATCTCCCGCTATTACTTTGATCTGATTATATAATCATTCGATGCGGAATGCGCCTTCGATCATCTGCTGCCGCTGCGGCGCGCTGTAGTCGATCAGCGAGTTCTTGCTGTTGGATTTTGCCAGCGTCACCGCCAGTTCGTCGGCGGAAATCGGCAGGTCATCCTGCCAGAAACTGGCGATGGCATTGCGGGTAATAAAGTCGATCAGGTAGCGTTCCGGGCTGTCATGCTGCTCGGGGAACAGGCGGGCGGCAAGCTCAGCCATCAGCGCCCGCTGCTGCGGTTGTTCGCTTTTCGCCAGCAGTTCGAGGAACGGCAGCAGCAGGCGACCACAGACCTGGCCGTGGTGATAATCGCGCAGGGCGCCAATCTCGCCGGCGATGCCGTGGATCACTCCCAGCCCAGCGGCGCTCAGCGTCAGGCCGCCAAGGTAAGAGGCTTGCATAATCGCCTCGTGAGCCTCGGCGCTGCGGTTGAGCGCAGGCCAGGCCTGCAGGAAGTGGCGAATGCCGGTCAGCGACATCTCGCGCGTCATGGTATTGGCGGTTTTGGACAGATAGGCCTCGAACAGGTGGGTAAAGGCGTCGATGGCGCAGTAGGCCAGCACCTTGTCCGGTGACCCTTGCAGCAGCTGCGGATCCAGGATGGCGGTGTGTGGCACAAAGTTGTTATGGCGCAGCGAGGCTTTCACCTTGCTCACCTGGGTGTCGGTGATCACCGCATTTTGCGTGACTTCACTGCCGGTACCGGCGGTGGTCGGGATGGCAATCAGCGGCAGGGTTGCACCGCTGATTTTTGTGTCGCCGATCTTTTCCATATAGCGCAGGGTGGGCAACGGGTGCTCGACCAGCGCGGCAAAGGCCTTGGCAGCATCCAGCACGCTACCGCCGCCAATGGCTACCACGCGTCTTACCTTGCCGCGCCAGCGCGCGACCCAGGCGTCTATCTCTTGCGGTGAAGCCTCGTGACTGACGATTTCGGTGCCGAGCAGCAGTGGCGTCAATGCGTCTGCCAGTGAGGAATACACCGCGCCATTGAGGAATGATCGGCAGCTAAACAGCAGCGTCGGCTGTGGCTCGGCGGTCAGTAGCGGGATCAGTTGGCTGATGCTGCCGTGGCCGAACCAGGTCTGGCGGTTGGCAATGGTCAGGCTGGTAGTCATGTTCTCTCCTTGGCACGCGAAAACCACAGCATAAGCCAGCCTCTGCGGCTGAACCACTGCTTTTCGCTGCCTGAAAGGGATTCCGTTAATATATTAATCCAGCCTCGTTAGGCCACGCCGCAATAATCTGGCGAAGGTGTGATTTGTTTAACATGTAAACGATTCTGCTGTTGCATTTGGCGCTATTGAGTGTTTTCTATAACAAACAGGCCACGGCGTAGCCGGAATAAAGTGATTGTTAATTTATTAATGATGGCGGGGCGAAGATGAATATTCAGGTGGAACGGTTATCCGCAGTGATAGACGCAGTCGCAACCCAAGGTTTCTATCCCAACCTGTTGGCCTGGCTGGAAGGGTTCTTCGCCTTTGATAGCGCCATTGTTTACGCGTTTGAACGCGGCCAGGCGCCACGTTGCCTGATCAAAACCGAGCGAGAAAACAGTGACGCGGTCAATCAACTCTATCAACAGGGCGCTTACCTGCAGGATCCGTTTTACCAGGCGCTGAATGATGGCGGCGGCGGCGAGGTGCTGACCCTGCGCCAGTTGGCTCCCTGCGGCTTCTACCATACTGATTATTACCGTAACTTTTACCGCAAAACCGGCTGGCATGATGAAGCCGGGGTGCTGCTGCCCCTGACGTCGGAACGCGGGTTGGGGGTGTTTTTCGGCTCGGCGCGCCAGTCGGTGGGGGTGCGCTATCCGCAGTTGGCTGAGTTGCGTGATGCGCTGACGCTGCTCAAGAGCGTCGCGCGGCTGCATGGCGAAGTGGTCGTCGCCCCGGCAGAGCCAGAAAGGGTGACGGATCATGCGGTGCAGGCACGTTATCTGTTGACGCCGCGCGAGCGCGAAATAGTGGATCTGATCCTGGACGGCTGCAGCTCGCAGCAAATCGCCGATCGGCTGTTCATCAGCCTGGGAACGGTGAAAAACCACCGCAAGAACATCTACAGCAAGCTGGCGATCGGTTCGCAGGCCGAACTGTTCAATCTGCTGTTGGCCACCCCGCTGCGCCGCAGCGCCTGAGTGTTAATTATTTGTTGCGAATGTCCCTAAAGGGACATGGCGACGTCGCGCCCACCTCCTGATAATCCGATGTTATGGCATAGGGTCTTCGGGAGTGCGACAGTGAACAATAATATCGAATCGTTAACCTACTACGCGGCAACCAAAAAATACGATCTGCGCTTTCCGACGCTGGAAGAAGATCTGGACGTTGACGTGGTGATCATCGGCGGTGGTTTCTCCGGCATCAATACCGCCCTGGAGTTGGCTGAGCGCGGCATCACCAATATCGCCATACTCGAAGGGCGCTACCTGGGCTACGGCGGCACCGGCCGCAACGGCGGGCAGGTGATGGCCGGTATCGGTCACGATCTGGAAAAAATCAAACGCCACGTCGGCCCCTCCGGGCTGGAAACCATCTTCAAAATCAGCAACCTCGGCGCTGGGATTATTCGTGAGCGCATCAAGAAGTACGAGATTGATGCCGATTTCTGTTTTGGCTACGGCTACCTCGGCAGCAATGCACGCCAGGAGAAAACCCTGCGCAGCTGGCTGAAGGAATTCAAGGCGGTATCGCCGGATGAAGAGATTGAACTCTACACCGGCGCAGAGGTGAAACAGGTCGTGGGGTCAGATGCCTATACCTGCGCATTGAAACATATGGGCGGCGGCCACGTGCATTCGCTCAACCTGCTGTTGGGCGAGGCGAAGGCGCTCAGCGGCTACGGCGTAAAAATCTTCGAAAACAGCAGCGTGCTGGGCGTGGAATACGGTTCGCGCATCAAAGTGCGCACCGCCATGGGCTCAGTACGTGCCAACAAGATGCTGTGGGCGTGCAACGGTTTCCTCAACGGCATGGAGCCGTTCATCTACAACAAAACCATCAATACCTACGCGTTCCAACTGGCGACCGAACCCTTGCCTGAAGAACTGATCCGCCAGATCAGCCCGATCCGCGGTGCCTACAGCGATATCCGCCCGGTGATCGATTATTACCGGGTGACCAATGAAAACCGGCTGCTGTTTGGCAGCGCCACCCGCTTGATCGAATACATCCCGTCGGATCTTAAGGCCTGGAACCGCAACCTGATGCTGAAAGTGTTCCCGTACCTGCATGACGTGAAGATCGACCTGGCCTGGGGCGGGCCGCTGTGTTGCAGCGCCAACCTGTTCCCGCAGATCGGCACCTTGCCGCAGCATGACAACGTGTTTTATGTGCAGGGCTATTCCGGCTTTGGCGTAACGCCGAGTCATATCGTTTGCAAAGTGTTGGCAGAGGGCATGAGCGAAGGATCGGATCGTTACGATCTGATGAGTTCGATTCCGCACGTCAATATCTTCGGTAAAGACAAGCTGCGACGGGTAATGACCACCGCCGGCAAGGTTTGGCACCAGACGTCCGGCTACTGGAAAGGTCGTCGCTAATTTTTATCACAGGAGAGAAACATGAAACCATTACTGCTTAAGCAACCGCTGCCTGAACTGTTGGACATTGGCAGCGTCAGCAACCTGGGCGCCACGGTGATCGCCGGTGAGCCAAACGTCGGGGTGGCGAGCCTTTTCGGTGAGCCGACCGATAACCTGAACTGCGGTGTTTTCAGCTGCACGCGCGGCACCTTTGCAATGGAGTATCCGTTCTCCGAACACGCCACGGTGTGGGAGGGTAGCGCGACGCTGACCGACGAAAAGACCGGTAAATCCGTGCAGTATCAGGCCGGGGATTCGTGGTTTGTCGAAAAAGGCACCCCGGTACGCTGGGAGATCACCTCGGATCGTTTTGTAAAACATTACCTGGCGATCGTTGAAGGCTGATCGTGAACTGGCCCCTCTCCGCCGGGAGAGGGGCATTCAGCTATCCCAGCACCCGTTCGATAAAGTCGGTGATCCGCCTTAATATCTGATCCTTGTTGGTTTCGTTAAAACTCTCGTGTCGCCCGCCTGGATTGACCATCGCTTCGAAATCGCTGCCCTTGAGCCGATCGATCGCGGTTTGCGATTCCGCCATTAACACCAGCCTGTCGTCATCACCATGTATCCACAGCGTAGGCAGCGTGCCGAAGCCCGGGCCGGCGTTGATTTTTGCCAGGATCTGCTGCATCGCCCGCAGCGTCGGGCGTTTGAACGGCCCGTGCCACACCAGCGGGTCGGCCTGATAGGCTTCCCCCACCGACGGATCACGCGACAGGGTGGCAGTATCGAGCGGCGTGTCTGGGATCTCTGGCAGAGTAAGCAAATCCGAAATCAGGGTTCTTTCGCCAATCAAGGGGCCGGAAAGCACCAGCGCACGCACGTCATCGCCATAACGTTGAACGTAGCGGGTGGCAATCATCCCACCCATGGAATGGCCGATAACCACCAGGGGGACGCCAGGATGCAGCCGCTGAAAATGCTCCGTTACGCGTCGAACGTCGTCGACCACGGCGTCATAATCTTCAATCAATACGCGTTCGCCCTGCGAAAGCCCATGGCCGAGATGATCGGGGCCGAACACCCGCGCACCCTGCGCTTCCAGCGTACGCGCGACGTACTGATAACGGCCGAGATGCTCGCCGTAACCGTGCACCAGCAGCGCCAGAAAACGCGGTCGGTCATGGCCCCAGTCATGCACGGCAATATCGCCATGCCCACCTTTGATAAAGCTGATCTTCTGTTCAGACATCGTATTTTCTCATCGGAAAGGTCATATTCAGCGTAGCGGCAAAGCGGAGAATGGGTAGGGGCACTGCGTGCGGTGCCCCAGGATATTTAGCGAATGAAGTGCTGTGCCAGCGCATCGATAGCCTGGCGTTGGAACAGATTGAAGGCGTCTCGCGGCTGCTGTTGGCGGATGAATGCCAACAGCGGATCTTCGACCTCGGTGCGAATACCGCTAAGCTGTTCCATCACCGCCAGCCCGCAGAAGGGCACGTAGGACTCGGCATAACCGCCCTCATGCACCATCACCAGCTTTCCATCGCAGAGGCGGTCGGCGGCGTCCTGCACCAGGGCCGTCATGCTGCGGAAACTGTCGCTGTGCAACTGCATGCGCGCCAGCGGGTCGAGGGCATTGGCATCGTAGCCGCAGGCGACAATGATCAGCTCGGGTTCGAAGCGCTCGAGTGCCGGGATCACTATCTGTCGCATGGCATACAGATAGCCGTCGTCACCGGCGCCCGCCAGCAGCGGAACATTGATGTTAAAGCCTTCTCCCGCCCCGGCACCGCGGTCCTGTTCACCGGAGTAGCCCGCCGGGAAGCAGCCGTCCTGATGCAGCGACATCGTCAGTACGTCGTCACGTTGCCAATAGATATGCTGCGTACCATTGCCGTGATGCACGTCCCAATCGAGCACCGCCACTTTGCCTAATCCGTATTTGGCCCTGGCCCGCTCGATGGCGATCGGGATATTGGCCAGAAAGCAGAACCCCATCGATTGATCCGGCAGGCAATGGTGGCCCGGTGGGCGCGACAACGCATAGGCGTTATCCAGGTGGCCCTGCAGCACCGCTTCGACCGCCGCGCAGGCCAGCCCGGCGGACAGTTTGGCTATCTCGTAGCTGCCCGGCCCCAAAGGTGCTTCCTCACCCAGCATGCCGCCGCCGTTATCACTTAGCTGTTTGAAACGTTGCAGATAGTCGGCGGGATGAATGCGTAACAGGTCTTCTTCCGTCGCCATGTCGGCACTTAGCAGCTGGATCTGTCGCGACAGGCCGGACACGTCCATCAGGTTTTTCATCCGCCGTTTGGTTTCCGGCGATTCGGCATGGCCCGCCCCTGAAGGCGGTTGCACCCAGCCACCGACCGGCAGCGTGGTGGCATGCAGGCCGGTGCTGTGCCAGAAACAGCGTTCATCAAACAAGAAACCGGTTTTTCTTTTCACCTTATTACTCCTGTTAAATGGCGCGTTGAACGCGCGGTGAAGCTAGCGAAATCAGCAGCAGCGACAGCAGCGCACTGCCCAGCGCCCCGACCAGCAGCCTGTCGAAACCGCCTGAAGACTCAATCCAATAACCGGCCAGCGTTGGGCCGATCGCCATGCCGCCGCCAATCACCAGATTGATGTTGTTCATCAGCTTGCCGTTGTTATCCAGCCCGGCGACGCGGGCCAGGATAAACGGCAGCACAAAGGTCCAGGTAAACTTGAACAGCACCGCCGCCAGCGCAAAGCGCAGCAGCTGCGGCGTGTGGAACAGCAGCGCAATGCCGGCGAGCAACAAGCCGTAACTTAGCCAGATCAGCCCATTGCCGCCTCGCCTGGCGTTGATGAACGCCGCACCGCCGGCGCCAGCGATGCCAAACAGCGTGGCGGCCGCCAGCACCTGGCCGCTGCTGACCGGCGAAAGGCCGGCCGCGTGGGCGATACTGCCGATAAAGGTCCAGACTGCGCTCAGGCTGATATAAAAGGTCAGCACCGCCAGGACGGCGAAGACTTTACGCAGCCATGGCGTTGCCGTGGTATGGGCGGTGGATTGCGCAGGGTGAAAGCCGCTGGGAAAGGCGGAAAGCAGCGGCAGGCAGCACAGCATGATGGCCGCCAGGATCAGGTATACCGCCATCAGGCCAAAATGGGCGAACAGCAAGGGCAGCACCAGCAGCCCAACGGCGCCAAGCACCAGCTGGCCCAGCACCCACAACGCGTAAACCCGGCTGGGGTTGGCGGTGCCACCGGCACAGGTGATACACAGGATCATCAGCGTGCCGCCCGCCAAAGAGGCGATGAAACGCAGCCCCAGCAGCAGGTGAAAATCACTGACCAGTGCCGACGCCAAATTGCCGACGATAAACACCCCCGCAGCCAGGGTTGCCACCCGGCGCCAGTTAACGCGGCTGATCCACCACCAGGCGGGCAGGGTGGCGAGGCTCATGGCCCCCAGCTCGGTGGAAAACAGATGGCCGATTTGCGCGGGGGTGAGCGACCATTGGCTGGCCAGTTGCGCGGCAACCGCCGGGGCGGTCATCAGGATGCCCGGTGCAATGGCGGCAAAGATGATGATGGCGGTCAGCAGCCGCGGCGGGCAGGGGAGAGCCGCCCCGGCAGCGGGTACAGAAACGGAATCACTGGACATAATAATTATCCCCGCAGGTTAAGCCTGAGTCAGATATAACCGCGTTGCCGTATTCTGGGCAGGCGGAAACCGCGCCATGAATGGCGAATAATTAACGAACTTATTTTCTTCACTATAAGCCGATGTTATGGCTCTATTTATTAGCCGTGGGCAATAAAGCTACTGGCCACCAATTCGGTACGGTTGACCACTTCAGTTTTGGCAAAAATATTGCGCATATGGGTTTTTACCGTTGAAAGCGAAATACCCAGCTTCAACGCTATGCGTTTATTACTGGCGCCTTCACGCACCATATTGACGATCTCCTGCTCTTTGGCGGTGAGCAGGCGGGCTTCCCCGTCGGGCAACAGGTCGCGGGTCGCCAGTTCGATCAGCGGCATCACCGCCCGCAGGCGACCGCGTTCCAGTTCGGTAAACGGCGTATCGCGGATCAAGGACACCCCGGCAACGATGCGTTTACGCTGCCGGATAAAGATCTCCGTCATGTCGCGCATATCATTGGGCAGCATAAAGTCATGATAGTAATGGCGGTTATTGGCGATTGCCGCCGGGCTCATGCCGACCATATTGATGTCCTGCTGGTGAAAGTTGGCCGGCTTGAGCGGATCGATCTGCTGGAAATGGTTCAAGTACTGCTGGTGGGTTTTATCGGAGATGCCGTGCAAAATATAGTGGTCTGGCCGCAGGTCTTGGTTAACCAAATAAAACACCCCTGCGGACACCGGGATCAGGTGCGCAATGGTGGTCAAACAGCTGTTGATAAAGGCATCGGACGATGTTATGTGCATGATTCATTTCCTCCCTTTATCGTTCGGTCTGGAATATTCGGTCAATATGTGAACGATACAAGCATAGTGATAGCAATTGTGCAACACAATAAATACATATTAACAACGTGAGCCTGATTGCAATAAAACACATAAATAACAAGGCAACGAAGAAGCCTCGGCAGCGACAGTGCCGCACGAGTGTCGATATTTTATTAATATATTAACGAATGACCTATGGCCTTCCTGCTGAATTTACAGCAATTTCCCCCTCGGCGTGGTGACCCCCTGCGATATCACCGGCCAGTCTCGCCGCTGATGCCGCTCCCCGCGGCTCGTTCTTAAGAACGATAGACAGCCTTAATCCCGTTTGTTCTCTCTGTGAAAACCTTTTCCTGCCAACGAAAACCATAACGGTTGATTGGGCACCAAAGGTAAGACGAAAAAGCTATGGTTTGGCCTCGTCCTTAAGGACGATAGTCAGCATTTTCTTTTCCTCTCTATAGTGATATTGCCGCCACTGGCGACGAAACACCTGCAAAAACACCATCAGGGCCAAACGATAAAACTATAAGAGGACATAACCATGAACCTGTCGTCGCGGCTTCATGCCCATCTTGAGCGGGGCAAGGTCGGATTCCCCACCACGCTGGCCAGCTCGGTCGGGGTGATTATGGCCAGCCCGGTGATCCTCACCGTGACCAGCGGTTTCGGCATCGGCGGCGATACCTTCGCGCTGGCGATGCTGATCGCCTTTATCATGATGCAGGCCCAGCTCACCACCTTCTCGGAAGCGGCGGCGATCTTGCCGACCTCCGGATCGGTGTATGACTATATCGCCTGTGGTATGGGACGCTTTTTTGCCATTACCGGCGCGCTGTCGGCCTACCTGATCGTGCATATCTTTGCCGGGACCGCCGAAACCATTCTCTCCGGCATTATGGCGCTGGTGAATTTTGAGCACCTTAATACCCTGATGGAAACCCACAATGCTTCCTGGATGGTGGGGGTGGGGTTGGTCATCGTGTTCGGTGCACTCAACGCCTTCGGCATCGAGGCCTTCGGTAAAGCGGAGATCGTGCTGACCTTCGCCATGTGGAGCACCCTGGTGATATTTGGCATTACCGGGCTGCTTTCGCCGCATGCGGTACCGCTGGAAGGCTGGTTCGGCAGCACGCTGAGCCTGAGCGATCCCTTTGCGGTATTCAGCCTGATCGGCATGGCGATGTTTATGTTCGTCGGTTGTGAGCTGGTCACGCCGATGGCACCGGAGATCAAACGCTCCGCCAGCGTGATCCCACGGGCGATGTCGCTGGGGCTGTGTGGCGTGGCGGTGTGCATGGCGTTGTACGGCGCGGCGCTCAGCCATCAGGTGGAAAACGTGGTGGTGGACGCCGCCAACGGCGTTCATCTGCTGGATACGCCGATGGCGATCCCGGCTTTTGCCGGTCAGGTGATGGGCGAGTTCGGCAAATACTGGTTGGGTATCGGGCTGCTGCTGGCCGGGGCGGCGACCATCAACACGCTGATGGCGGCGGTGCCGCGTATTCTCTACGGCATGGCGCTGGACGGGGCATTGCCACGTATCTTCGCCTATCTGCACCCTCGTTTTAAAACCCCGGTGGTGGGTATTCTGGTCGCGGTATTGATCCCCTGCGTGCATGCCTTCGCCATTCAGGGCAATCTCGACCGTATTATTCCGCTGGTGCTGGCGGCGGTGTGCGCCTGGGGCGTGGCCTACCTGCTGGTCACCTGCTCGGTGGTGATCCTGCGTATTCGCCGCCCGGATCTGCCACGCGCTTACAAATCTCCCTGGTTCCCGCTGCCGCAAATTGTCTCCAGCGTGGGCATCGTGCTGGCGATTATCTATATCACCCCGCCGGGCATGGATCCGCGTGCCGTCTATATCCCGTTCAGCATCATGATTGGCCTGACTGCCGCCTATGCGCTGTTCTGGACCCTGTGCGTGCAAAAGGTCAATCCGTTTAAACCGGTGCCGGTCGAACAGGTACTGGAAACGGCCTTTGCCAAAGCGGAAAGCGAGGAGGCGCAGTTTGATCGGCTTACTTCCCTCACTTAATCGCTACTGGCAGCGCTCCCCGGCGGGCTACCAGCCGGGCGTCACCCTCAGCCGGCTGGCGAACAATCTGCAGCCCTATGCCTGCGAGCGCCTTTCGCCCTGCCTGCTGCGCCTGACCTTGCCGCAGGGGCCGGTTATCGACATTAGCGAACAGGTCAGCGCGCTGTTTATGGCGCATATCGTTAGTCAGCGTTTCAGCTTGCAGGGGGCGTGCTCGCAGAAGGAGCCGCTGACGCTACGCATTAACGCCGGCGGTTGGTTGCGGCGACGCGGCGTGGTTTATCGCGCGACCCGGGATGGTGCCGTAGCGCAGCGAATGATTGCCGCTCTGCGGCGCTATCCGCAGATTGCCGAAACGCTGGAGCAGCTGGATTTTCGGCGTATCCAACTGACGGTCGCGGCCGGTCATTGGCGGCTGGAGATCGAACATTTCGCCGCTTCGGAAGTGGTCAGCCGTTTGCCTGCCGGTCGCCGCTATCTGCGGCTGGAACCGGAGCAGCGGCGCTTGCTGCTGAGCAGCCTGCTGATGATCGGCCAATTGATGGAGAAACTGGATGAGTAGAGTGGTGGTGATTACCGGCGGCGGCACCGGCGTGGGGGCTGCGTGCGCCAGGCTGCTGGCGAGCAGAGGCGATCGGGTCTTTATCATCGGCCGCCGCCGTGAACCTCTGATGGCGCTGGCGGACGACATTGGCGCGCAGGCATTGGTGGGAGATGCGGCCAGCGGTGAATGCTGGCAAAGCCAGCTGTTGCCGGCCATTTTGCAGCAGGCCGGGCGCATTGATTGCCTGATCTGCAGCGCCGGCGGGATGGGGCTGGGGCGCATTACCGAAATGAACGATGACCAGTGGCGTCAGGCGCTGGACAGCAACCTCAACAGTGCTTTTGCCAGCGCCCGCGCCTGCCTGCCTGAGCTGGTGAAAACCGGCGGCAACCTGCTGTTTGTCGCCTCTATCGCTTCGCTGGCCGCCGGGCCGGAGGTGTGCGGCTACGTGACCGCCAAACATGCGCTGATTGGGCTGATGCGTTCCATCGCTCGTGACTACGGCCCGCTGGGCGTGCGTGCCAACGCGGTGTGTCCCGGTTGGGTCACTACGCCGATGGCGGATGAAGAGATGCAGCCGCTGATGGCTGAGTACCACCTTACGCTGGAGCAGGCTTACCAACGGGTATGCCGCGACGTGCCGCTGCGTCGCCCGGCCAGCGCCGAAGAGATCGCCGCTATCTGCCGTTTTCTCTGTTCGGAGGACGCGTCGATCATTACCGGTGCGGCGCTGGTGGCCGACGGCGGCTCCACCATTGTCGACGTACCGACATTGGCTTTTACTTCCCTTTAAGGAGCATCAAATGAGTACAGAAGCGGTATTTATTCAGGTTGGCGCACTGGCGGAAGGCTTTGCGCCGCACAGCAATACGCTGGAACAGCAGCATGGGTTGAGCGGTAACACGCTGACATTACGTTTTGCCGACGGTGAAATGCTGAGTTGTCACTTTGTCGATGAGCAGACGCTGAGTTGGGGGGAGTACAGGGGCATCGCTTATCGCGCCACCAGCATTCGCCCCGGCATTCTGTTTATCGATTTTCTCGATCCCGCACAGGAGAACGCCAGCATCACGCTGGTGTGCGATCGCAACCAGGGTAATTTCACGGCGGTGTATGGCCAGTTGCCGGATGAGGAACAAGCCCGTCTGGACGCCTTCAGCCGGGTTGAGCAAGGGTTGCCGCTGACGGCGGTCAACGTTGAATTCCACTTTGGCACGCTGGATAACGCCGATGTTGCACCGCCAGAGTTCACCGACGAGCTGATTGGCATGCGTAACATGTATACCTACAGCCCGACCGAGCGTTACGAACACATTTATCTGAACGACAATTTCTACGCCTGGCAGTGCCTGGACGGCGTGGAGAAAGGGCTGGCGGATGTCGATCGCTGCCACTACGTGAAGGTGGCCGAACAGCTGTACCTGTTTGTCTGGCGAGAGAAGATTGTGCCGACGTTGGGCGTGGTCATGATCGATCTGCAAGGCATGCGCACCGACGGCAAGATCCTCGGCTATCAGGGCAGTGATTTCAGCGCGCTGAGCAATTTTGCGGTAGGCGCCCATGCGCAGGTGCTGAACACCACCCACCATCCACGGGGATAGTCCGATGAATGCAACCTATGCGGCTGATGCGTTCAAGGGGCAGGTGGTACTGGTGACGGGCGGTGCGCAGGGCATCGGGCTGGCGATCGTCAGTGCCTTTGCTCAGTTGGGCGCGACGGTGGTGATGGCGGATCTGCAGCTGCAAAAAGCGCAGGATGCCGCCGAGACGCTGCAACAGCAGGGCGGGCAGGTCCAGGCGATGGCCTGCGATCTGGCCGATCCGGGGCAGATTGCCGAACTGGTTGCAGCGGTGGGGCAGCAGCATCAGCGGCTGGACGTGGTGATCCATAACGCGGCTTACTTCCCGCTGACGCCCTTTGCCGAGATTGACGCTGTGTTATTGCAACGCACGCTGAGCGTTAATCTGATGGCGCCGTTCTTTCTGGCGCAGGCGGCTTTACCCTGGATGCAACGTCAGGGCGGGGGCTGCATTTTGGTGACGTCGTCGGTGACCGGGCCACGGGTCGCCTATCCGGGGTTGGCGCACTACGCCGCTTCAAAGGCCGGAGTAAACGGGTTTATTCGCGCGGCGGCGCTGGAACTGGCGGCGGCTGGCGTCAGGGTCAACGGTGTGGAGCCGGGAATGATTCGCACGCCGGCGATGGCCAATCTGGGGGGCGCGGCGGTCAATCAGGCGATTGCGGCCGCAGTGCCGCTCGGGCGATTGGGGGAGCCGGAAGACATCGCGGCGGCGATGGTGTTTCTCGCCTCACCGGCGGCCGCCTATATGACCGGCCAAACGCTGGTGGTGGACGGCGGCGCGTTACTCCCCGAGGCTCATCCTGTTCTTTCTTGACGTTGCAGCCTGGCTGCAACGCCAATTAATCAGAGGATGATAATCGGAAGGATCATTTCTTTGTGGGATGAGCGGTCACGTTGGCGGGCAGTTTATCCCCCAGGGTGATCAGTTCGTCCAGTAAGGTCATCAACTGGTCCATTTTCTGCTGTGAAAATGCGGCTTCGATTTCAGCGTACCCCTGTTCTACCTGGTGGCGCGCCACTTCATACAGCTCCTGACCCTGCTGGGTGAGAGACACGTACAGCTTGCGCTGATCGTTAACCGGTTTCAGGCGGAAAATCAGCTTATCGCGTTCCATGCGCGACAAAATGCCGGTCAGGCTGGGGCGCAGGATGCAGGTTTCTGCTGCCAATTCGTGGAATTCGATCGAACGACTATTGGCCAAAACGCGAATGATGCGCCATTGCTGTTCGGTCAGGTTATGGCTTTTCAGGATCGGGCGAAAAAAGCCCATGGCGGTTTCACGCGCTTGCAGCAGGGCAATGGTTAAGGACTCATGCATAGATTTGGCCTTGGCTATAAAGGTGTTCGTCATTCAGGCATTTACCGTTGTGGCTCAGCAGGTGGCCGTGCGGACACTGCAATACCCCTATCGGTAAATCCTGATTTTATTAATAACTTAATAGTAGCCAAGTTTACCCCGATGGATAAAGCGAAAACGCATCCGCAGCGGTAAAAATCACCTAAAAATGATTAATTCGTTGAATAATCACGCCAATGTTCATGGGTTGTGAATATTTTGTTATCACGATCACAAATCAATCCACCGGCGTTGCGTAAAAGCTGAACAGCGTATAAAAGTATTCATTAACATATTAATGAATGCTGAATTGCCCTGTTGTGTCATTGAAAGGAGTTTGCATGAAAGGCACCGTATTTTCCGTCGCGTTGAATCACCGCAGCCAGATAGACGCTTGGGATCAGGCGTTTCATCAGCCGCCGTATAAAACCCCGCCGAAGACCCCGGTGTGGTTTATCAAACCGCGCAATACCCACCTCGCCAACGGCGGGGCGATCCCGTTTCCTGCCGGTGAGCAAGTGCAAAGCGGCGCCACGCTGGCGGTAGTGATTGGCAACACCGCCCGTAAGGTGCCGGCCGAACGGGTCGCCGACTATCTGGCCGGTTATGCGCTGGCCAACGACATCAGCCTGCCGGAAAGCAGCTTCTACCGCCCGGCGATCAAAGCGAAATGCCGCGACGGTTTTTGCCCGTTGGGGGAGATCGGTTCATTGGTGACCACCGATGCGGTGGAGATCATCACCGAAATCAACGGGGTAGAGCAGGATCGCTGGTCGACGGCCGATTTGGTGCGTTCGGTGCCGGAACTGATCGCCGCCATCAGCGATTTTATTACCCTGCAGCCGGGCGACGCAGTGCTGATCGGCACGCCACACCAGCGGGTGGAGATCAAACCTGGAGATGAAGTGAGGGTGCGTGCCGCCGGTTTGCCGACCCTGACCAACCGCGTAGTGCAGGCAGGAGAAACCGCATGAGACACGCCCGTATTCGCCATCATGGCCAAATTGTTAATGTCAGCGTCGACGAGCAACTGCGCGTGACGTTGCCGAACGGCACGGTGTTGCCAGAGCAGGACGTCGAGTGGTTGCCACCGGCGCAGGGCACGGTGTTTGCCCTGGGGCTGAACTATGCCGATCACGCCAGCGAGCTGGAATTCAAGGCCCCGGAAGAGCCGCTGGTGTTCCTCAAGGCGCCGAACACCCTGACCGGCCATCGGCAGGTTTCGGTACGTCCGGCCAACGTCGACTATATGCACTACGAAGCCGAGCTGGTGGCGGTGATCGGCAAGACGGCGCGTAACGTCAGCCGCGAAGATGCGATGGCGTACGTGGCGGGCTACACGCTGTGCAATGACTACGCCATTCGCGACTATCTGGAAAACTATTACCGCCCGAATCTGCGGGTGAAAAGCCGCGATATCCTGACGCCGATTGGGCCGTACATCGTCGATCGTGACGATATCGCCGATCCGCACCGTCTGGCACTCAGCACCTACGTCAACGGCGAGCTGCGCCAGCGCGGCAGCACCGCCGACATGATTTTCGATATCCCCTACCTGATCAGTTACCTGAGTGAATTTATGACGCTGCAGCCGGGCGACATGATCGCCACCGGTACGCCGAAAGGGCTGGCCGACGTGCAGCCGGGCGATGAAGTGGTGGTGGAGATTGAGGGCATCGGCCGCCTGGTTAACCACATCATCAGTGAAAAAGATTACGAGGAAAGCCTGCGATGAAAACCATCAACCATTGGATTAACGGTAAAAACGTAGCCAGCAAAGAGTATTTCACTACCACCAACCCGGCCAACGGCGAGGTGCTGGCAGAGGTCGCTTCCGGCGGGCAGTTGGAGATCGATCAGGCGGTGGCTGCCGCCAAGGCTGCGTTCCCGAAATGGGCCAATACGCCAATGAAAGAGCGTGCTCGCCTGATGCGTCGTCTGGGCGAGCTGATTGACGAAAACGTGCCGCAGATTGCCGAGATGGAAACCGCCGACACCGGTCTGCCGATCCACCAAACCAAAAACGTGCTGATCCCGCGCGCTTCTCACAACTTCGAGTTCTTTGCCGAGATCTGCCAGCAGATGAACGGCCGCACCTATCCGGTGGACGACAAGATGCTCAACTACACGCTGATCCAGCCGGTGGGGGTGTGTGCGCTGGTGTCACCGTGGAACGTGCCTTTCATGACCGCAACCTGGAAGACCGCGCCTTGCCTGGCGCTGGGCAATACCGCGGTGCTGAAAATGTCCGAGCTGTCGCCGCTGACCGCCGATCGCCTGGGCGAACTGGCGCTGGAAGCCGGCATTCCGGCCGGGGTACTCAACGTGGTGCAGGGTTACGGCGCCACCGCCGGGGATGCGCTGGTGCGTCATAAGGACGTGCGTGCAGTGTCCTTTACCGGCGGCACCGCCACCGGACGCCGGATCATTGAAAGCGCGGGCTTGAAGAAGTTTTCCATGGAGCTGGGCGGGAAATCGCCGGTACTGATTTTCGAAGATGCCGACATCGAACGTGCGCTGGACGCCGCGCTGTTCACCATTTTCTCGATCAACGGTGAACGCTGCACCGCCGGTTCGCGCATCTTTATTCAAGAGAGCATTTACCCGGAATTCGTCAAACGTTTTGCCGAGCGCGCCAACCGCCTGCGCGTAGGCGATCCGCAGGATCCCAACACGCAGGTTGGGGCGTTGATCAGCCAGCAGCACTGGGAAAAAGTGTCCGGCTATATCCGCCTCGGGCTGGAAGAAGGCGCCACCCTGTTGGCCGGTGGCCCGGACAAACCGGCTGGTCTGAGCCACGGCAACTTCCTGCGCCCAACGGTGCTGGCGGATGTCGACAATCGGATGCGCATCGCGCAGGAGGAGATTTTCGGGCCAGTGGCCTGCCTGCTGCCGTTCAAATCGGAAGAAGACGGTCTGCGCATGGCCAACGACGTGGAGTACGGCCTGGCGTCGTACATCTGGACGCAGGATGTGAGCAAGGTGCTGCGCCTGGCCCGCAATATTGAAGCGGGGATGGTTTTCGTCAATACCCAAAACGTACGCGATCTGCGCCAGCCGTTTGGCGGCGTGAAATCTTCCGGCACCGGCCGCGAGGGCGGGGAATACAGCTTTGAAGTGTTCGCCGAGATGAAGAACGTGTGCATTTCCATGGGTGACCACCCGATCCCGCGCTGGGGCGTTTAAGCCTCAAACCATAATAAAAAAGAAGGAGATGAGAACAATGACGACCAAACTTACCACCGATGCTGTCCCTGCTCCCGATGTTGTGCGCTGCGCCTATATGGAAATTCAGGTCACCAACCTTAAAGCCGCGCGCGAATTCTACGTCGATATCCTGGGTCTGGTTGTGACCGCCGAGGACGAGAAAACCCTCTATCTGCGGTCGATGGAGGAGTTTATCCACCATAATCTGGTGCTGCGTGAAGGGCCGGTGGCTGCGGTTGCGGCCTTTGCCTTCCGGGTGCGTACGCCGGAAGACGTCGATCGGGCCGAAGCCTATTTCAAAGCGTTGGGTTGCCGTACCGAGCGTCGGGTGAATGGCTTCGCCAAAGGCATTGGCGATTCGGTGCGGGTAGAGGATCCGCTCGGCTTCCCGTACGAATTCTTCTACGACGTGCAGCACGTCGAGCGTCTGGCCTGGCGTTACGATCTCTACACGCCAGGGGCGCTGGTACGTCTCGACCACTTTAACCAGATCACGCCCGATGTTCCGCGTGCGGTGGAATACATCCAGGGCCTGGGGTTCCGCGTGACGGAAGATATCCGGGATGAAAATGGCGTGGTTTACGCCGCCTGGATGCGCCGCAAAGCCACGGTGCACGACACCGCGATGACCGGCGGCGCCGGGCCGCGTATGCACCATATTGCGTTCGCCACCCATGAAAAACACAACATTCTGGCCATCTGCGACAAGCTCGGCGCACTGCGTAAATCCGATTTGATCGAACGTGGTCCAGGCCGCCACGGCGTCTCTAACGCCTTCTATCTCTATCTGCGCGATCCCGATGGCCATCGCGTAGAAATCTATACCCAGGATTACTACACCGGCGATCCTGACAACCCGACCGTGAGCTGGGATGTGCACGATAACCAGCGCCGCGACTGGTGGGGCAACCCGGTAGTGCCAAGCTGGTACACCGAGGGGTCACTGGTGCTCGATCTCGATGGCCAACCGCAGCCGGTTATCGAACGCAACGCGCCAAGCGAAATGGCCGTCACCATTGGCGCGGATGGTTTTTCCTATACCCGTCAAGGCGATACAGAGAAAGGCTTTAAGCTCGGTAACACCCTGTAGCCCCCAACGCGCGGACAGGCGTTCGCGCAAATTCGTCTCCCGGAGATTGCTATGCCGCATTTTTATGCTGAATGCACCAATAACATCCGCGAAGAAGCCGAGCTCCCCGCGTTGTTCGCCAAGGTCAATCAGGCACTGGCGGACACCGGTATTTTTCCGCTGGCCGGAGTGCGCAGCCGCGCTATCTGGCTGGATACCTGGCAGATGGCCGACGGTAAGCACGATTACGCCTTCGTGCATATGACATTGAAGATTGGTCACGGCCGCAGCCTGGAAAGTCGTGAACAGGTGGGTGAGATGCTGTTTGCGCTGATCAAAGAACATTTTGCCGCGCTGATGGCCAGGCGCTATCTGGCGCTGTCCTTCACGATGGAAGAGCTGGATCCGGTGCTGAACTACAAGCAAAACAATGTCCACGCGCTATTTCGCCAAGGCTAAGGGGCCGTCAATGTTGAATAAAGAGCTGGTTAGTCGTGCCGTGCAGCGCTTGCATCAGGCGGAGCAAAACCGCGAGCAGATCCGCGCGCTGTCGCTGGATCATCCCGAGATCACCATTGAAGACGCTTACGCCATTCAGCGCCAGTGGGTAGAGCTGAAGATCGCCGAAGGGCGCAAACTCAAGGGCCATAAAATCGGCCTGACGTCGCGCGCCATGCAGGTCAGCTCCCAGATCTCCGAGCCGGATTACGGCGCGCTGCTGGACGACATGTTTTTCAACGATGGCAGCGATATTCCCATCGACCGTTTTATCGTGCCGCGCGTCGAGGTGGAGCTGGCCTTCGTGCTCGCCAAGCCGCTGCGCGGGCCAAACTGCACGCTGTTCGACGTTTATAACGCCACCGATTACATCATTCCGGCCCTGGAGATCATCGATGCGCGCAGCCATAACGTGGATCCCGAAACTCAGCGCCCGCGCAAGGTGTTCGACACCATTTCCGACAATGCCGCCAACGCCGGGGTGGTGATGGGCGGGCGGCCGATCAAACCGGACGCGTTGGATCTGCGTTGGATCAGCGCGTTGCTGTACCGCAACGGCGTGATTGAAGAGTCTGGCGTGGCGGCAGCGGTGCTGAACCATCCGGCCAACGGCGTGGCCTGGCTGGCCAACAAACTTTTCCCGTACGACGTAGAGCTGGAAGCCGGGCAGGTGATCCTCGGCGGTTCCTTCACCCGACCGGTTGCCGCCCGACGTGGCGACACCTTCCATGCGGATTATGGCCCGATGGGCTGCATCAGCTGTCGCTTTGTCTGATCGGCCCTTTCCCTGTGGGAGAGTGGAAAAACCAATGGAGAACACCATGTTAACCAACCCTTTCAAGCAGGCGTTGCAGGAAAAACGCCCGCAGATTGGCCTGTGGCTGGGGCTGTGCAGCAGCTACAGCGCAGAAATGCTGGCCGGGGCCGGTTTCGACTGGCTGCTGATCGACGGCGAACACGCGCCTAACAACGTACAAACGGTATTGGGCCAGCTGCAGGCCATCGCGCCTTATCCGAGTCATCCAGTGGTGCGTCCGGCATGGAATGATCCGGTGATGATCAAGCAACTGTTGGACGTTGGTGCGCAGACGCTGCTGATCCCGATGATCCAGAACGCAGAACAGGCGCGTGACGCGGTGCGAGCCACCCGTTATCCGCCGCATGGCATACGCGGCGTTGGCAGTGCGCTGGCTCGTGCTTCCCGCTGGAACAGGGTGCCGAATTACCTGCAACAGGCCGACGCGCAGATGTGCGTACTGGTGCAAATCGAAACCCGTGAGGCGGTGAAAAACCTGGATGCCATCCTGCAGGTGGAGGGGGTCGACGGGGTATTTATCGGCCCGGCGGATCTCAGTGCCGACATGGGGTTTTCCGGCAATCCACAGCAGCCGGAAGTGCAGCGTACTATCGACGACGCTATAGCACGCATCAGCGCCGCCGGTAAGGCAGCAGGCATTCTGACGGCCAACCCGGAACTGGCGCAGCACTATCTGGCGTCCGGCGCGCTGTTTGTCGCAGTAGGGGTGGATACCACCCTGCTGTCGCGAGCGGCGGAATCTTTGGCCAGCCGCTTTAAACAAGAGCTGCCGCCCGTACAGTCCCCGAGCGTTTATTAGGTTGCAGGCCGCCATCTTATTGGAGACACCATGAGCAACGTCGATTCGCTGCCGCCGGTCAACCCGGCGCAGCAACATAAAGCGTTAACCGCCGCCGAGCAATCGGTGATTAAAAAGTTATTTCGGCGACTGATTATTTTCCTGTTTGTGCTGTTTGTTTTCTCTTTCCTCGACCGCATCAACATCGGTTTCGCCGGGCTGACGATGGGCAAGGATCTCGGCCTGAGCTCGACCATGTTCGGCCTGGCGGCAACCTTGTTCTACGTCACCTATGTGATCTTCGGCATTCCGAGCAATATCATGCTGGGGATCGTCGGCGCGCGACGCTGGATCGCCACCATCATGGTGCTGTGGGGCATCGCCTCGACCTGCACGCTGTTCGCCACCGGGCCGACCAGCCTGTACCTATTGCGGATGATCGTAGGTATTACCGAGGCCGGTTTTCTGCCGGGGATTCTGGTGTATCTCACCTATTGGTTCCCGGCTTTTTACCGCGCTCGCGCCAACGCGCTGTTTATGATCGCCATGCCGGTAACCATGGCGATTGGCTCGTTGGTGTCCGGCTATATTCTGGCGCTGGACGGGCTGATGAACCTCAAAGGGTGGCAATGGCTGTTCCTGTTGGAGGGCATTCCTTCGGTGCTGTTGGGCGTGGTGGTGTGGTTCTACCTCGACGATACTCCTGCCAAGGCCAAATGGCTGACCGACGAGGAAAAGGCCAGTCTGAAGGCGATGATGGAGGCGGACAAACTGCAACTGGTGCAGCCCAATGGGCCGGGCAGCCATCGGGCATTGCAACAGCGCAGCCTGTGGCGGGAAATTTTCACCCCGATTGTGCTGATGTATACCCTGGCTTATTTCTGTCTGACCAACACCCTGAGCGCCATCAATATCTGGACGCCGCAGATCCTGCAGAGCTTCAATCAGAGCAGTAGCAACATTGTGATCGGTATTCTGGCGGCGATCCCGCAAGTCTGTACCATCGCCGGCATGGTGTGGTGGAGTAAGAGATCGGATCGGCTGCAAGAGCGCAAACACCATACCGCGCTGCCGTACCTGTTTGCCGCTGCCGGTTGGCTGCTGGCGTCGGCCACCGATCACAGCATGATCCAGCTGCTGGGGATCGTGATGGCGTCGGTGGGGTCGTTCACGGCGATGGCGATCTTCTGGACTACGCCGGATCAGTCCATCAGCCTCGAGGCGAGGGCGATTGGGATCGCGGTGATCAATGCCACCGGCAATATCGGATCGGCGGTCAGCCCGGTATTGATCGGCTGGTTTAAGGATCTGACCGGCAGCTTTAACTCTGGGCTGTATTTCGTTTCGGCGTTGTTGATCATCGGTGCCGTGATCGTGTGGCGGATCCCGATGCAGGGCTCGCGTCCACGGGCCACGCCATAAGCCTGATATTAGGCTATTTTACTTGCCATTTTGGCCTAGGGCAGTGCTCGGACCCCTTACGTACTGCGTGTACGCTCGGGTTCCTGCGCGCTGTCCATGGCCAAACTGCCTGCGACAATGACGCCTAATAAAAGGCTTATCACTGATCTCATCGCTGATGGAGGATGATGTGCAGAAAAGTACCGGTTTTATCGCCAATATCGATATCTGTAAAGAGTACGATGCGCGTTACGCCACCGACGAAGTGCACTATGAAACCTTCGCCGGACTGGCGGCGTTTTTTGGCCGCGATATGCAGGTGCATTGGCACGATCGGTTTTTCCAGATGCATTTTCTGGAGACCGGCAAGATTGAGCTGCAGCTGGACAGCCAGCACTATTCGGTGCAGGCACCGCTGTTCATCCTGACGCCGCCCTCGGTGCCCCATGCATTTTTCACCGAACCGGACAGCGACGGCCACGTGCTGACGGTACGCCAGGAGCTGATTTGGCCTTTGCTGGAGCGCCTCTACCCTGGCAGCAATCTGGCGTTGGACATGCCGGGCATTTGCCTTTCACTGGCGGATGCACCGCAGGAATTGACCGCGCTTAGCCATTACTGGGCGCTGATCCGGCGTGAGTTCAGCCAGAGGTTGGTGGGCCGCGAACAGACGCTGGTACTGTTGGCGCAGGCGGTGTTTACCCTGCTGTTGCGCAATACCACGCTGGAGGATACCGCCACCAGCGGCGTGCGTGGTGAGCTGAAGCTGTTCCAGCGTTTCAACAAGATGGTGGACGAACGTTTTCGCGATCACCTGGCGGTGCCGGACTATGCTCAGGCGCTCGGCGTCACCGAATCGCGGCTCAACGATTTGTGCCGACGGTTTGCCAATCAGCCCCCCAAACGTTTGATCTTCGATCGCCTGCTGCGCGAAGCCAAGCGCATGCTGCTATTCAGCGCCTGTACGGTGCATGAAACCGCCTACAGTCTGGGCTTTAAGGATCCGGCCTATTTCGCGCGTTTCTTCAATCGTCTGGAAGGCTGTTCACCCTCGACCTACCGCGCCGCGCAGCATCCCCTTTCATAACGGCGGAACACTGTATGGATCACAATTCGCGGCGATTGTGGCCAACCCGCCTGAAAAGTACCGGCGTTTGCCGCAAAAGTCTCTTCTCGAAACCGGCGCTGGAAGCTTCAATTAAGCAACCAAAAGAAAACATTTTATTAACAATAAAATGTTCAAACGATATTAGTGCTAGCCAAAATAGTTGGAGTTGCAGCAAGGCGACCAGTGAACGCATCCCGATGAGCTGACTTTGGTCAGTGATTCGGGTGAGGGAGCGCAGTCAACACCGCGGCAACTGCAAATATGAAGGATACGGCCGATTACGAGGAATGCTTAATGAAACCTGAAGACTTTCGTGCTGACAACAAACGCCCGTTCACCGGTGCCGAATACCTGAAAAGTTTGCAGGACGGCCGTGAGATTTATATCTACGGCGAACGAGTGAAAGATGTCACCACTCACCCGGCATTCCGTAATGCAGCGGCTTCGGTCGGTCAACTGTACGACGCGCTGCACGATCCGGTCAGCCAGGATCGCCTGTGCTGGAACACCGATACCGGCAACGGCGGTTACACTCACAAATTCTTCCGCTACGCCCGCAGCCCGGAAGAGATGCGCCAGCAGCGTGATGCTATCGCCGACTGGTCGCGCCAGAGTTACGGTTGGATGGGGCGCACCCCGGACTACAAAGCAGCCTTCGGGTGTGCGCTGGGGGCTTATCCCGAGTTTTATGGTCAGTTTGCCGATAACGCGCGCCACTGGTACAAACGCATTCAGGAAACCGGCCTGTACTTTAACCACGCTATCGTTAACCCACCGATTGACCGCCACAAGCCGGTCAACGAAGTGAAAGACGTTTACATTCAGGTGGAGAAAGAGACCGACGCGGGCATTATCGTCAGCGGGGCCAAGGTGGTGGCGACCAACTCTGCGCTGACCCACTATAACTTTATCGGTTTTGGTTCTGCCCAGGTGATGGGGGATAACCCGGACTTCGCGTTGATGTTTGTGGCGCCGATGGACGCCGAAGGGGTGAAGCTGATTTCTCGCGCCTCTTATGAGCTGGTGGCGGGTGCAACGGGATCCCCGTTCGATTATCCGCTTTCGAGCCGTTTCGATGAGAACGATGCGATCCTGATTATGGATCATGTGCTGATCCCGTGGGAAAACGTACTGATCTACCGCGATTTTGATCGTTGCCGTCGCTGGAGCACGCAAGGGGGCTTCGCTCGTTTGTTCCCGCTGCAGGCCTGTGTGCGCCTGGCGGTGAAGATGGACTTTATCACCGCGCTGCTGCAAAAAAGCCTGTCCTGTACCGGCGTGCTGGAGTTCCGTGGCGTACAGGCCGATCTTGGCGAAGTGGTGGCCTGGCGCAATATGTTCTGGTCACTGAGCGATGCGATGTGCGCCGAGGCCACCAAATGGGAAAACGGCGCTTATCTGCCGGATTCCACCGCGATGCAAACTTACCGCGTGATGGCACCAATGGCCTACACCAAGGTGAAGCACATTATCGAAAAGAACGTCACCAGCGGTTTGATTTATCTGCCGTCCAGCGTGCGCGACATGAATAACCCGGAGATCGATAAATACCTGGCGCGTTACGTGCGCGGATCCGACGGTATGGATCACGTTGAACGCATCAAGATCCTCAAGCTGATGTGGGATGCGATCGGCAGCGAATTCGGCGGTCGCCACGAGCTGTATGAGATCAACTACGCCGGCAGCCAGGATGAGATCCGCCTGCAGTGTCTGCGCAACGCACAGGGATCCGGCGCCATGAACCAGATGATGGAGATGGTCGACAAATGCCTGTCCGACTACGACCAGCACGGTTGGAAAGTGCCGCATCTGCATAATAATGGTGACATTAATCAGCTGGATAACTTGCTCAAGTGATCCTGAAGGAGGGGTGTATGTCTCAGGAAAATGAACACCGTTTGCTGTTTCGCGACGCGATGGCCAGCCTGTCCGCCGCGGTGAATATCGTCACTACCGACGGTCCTGCGGGGCGCTGCGGCATTACCGCCACCGCCGTGTGCTCGGTGACCGATACGCCGCCGACGCTGCTGGTTTGCATTAACCGCAACAGCGCGATGAACCCGGTTTTCCAGGCGAATCAGCGTCTGTGCGTTAACGTGTTGAATCATGAGCAGGAGCTGATGGCGCGCCACTTCGCCGGTATGACCGAACTCAGCATGGAGGATCGTTTCCGTCTGGAGGAGTGGCAAAACGGCGCACTGAATCAGCCGGTGCTGCGTAACACGCTGGCCAGTCTGGAAGGGGAGATCGAGCAGATCCAGAGCATTGGCACCCATCAGGTTTATCTGGTGCAGATCCGCCAGATCCGGGTGAGTGCGGGCGGTAACGGCCTGATCTACTTCAAACGCAACTTCCATCCGGTGATGCACAAGATGGCGGCGTTAGTCTGAAAACGGCGGGGCGCACGGGCTGCGCCCCGTTACGGCATTAGCTTTTGTTGGTCGCCAACTCGGCGACCAGCCGGTTAACCGGATCGCTCATGTTGGTGAATTTACTCAGTTCCGAGCGGGTTACCACCACAAATACCCCAACGTTTTTCTGCGGGATCATCGCCATATAGGTGATAAAGCCACCGCCACCGCCGGTTTTCTGAATAATCCCCGGCAGTTCGCCGTTCGGCGCCATATACACCCATCCCAATCCCAGGGCGCTGGCTTCACCCGGCACATCCATCCCTTTGAGCGAAACCAGATCGTTACGCTGGAAGTACATGGTCTGCTCACTGGCCGCGGTTGATTTGCGTGGGCCGGAGACGTTGGAAGTGAGGAACTGTTGCATCCAGCGCTGCATATCGCGTGGGGTAGAGTAAACGCCGCCGCTGCCGGCCGCGGCCGTGGTATCGCGGCAGGCGCTAGGGCCGGCTGAGGCAACCATCAGCCGTGAGCACTGCTCGGCACTGGGGGTCAGGGTGGTGTCGACCATACCGAGCGGCGCGGTGATTTTTTCTTTCAGCAGGGCGCTGTAAGGTTTACCCGCCGCTCGTGACAGCGCATCCGCCAGCAGGTCATACGCCAGGTTGGAATAAGAGGCACGTACGCCCGGCGGTACCGTCACGTTGGCATGCTCCAGCCACTGCCAGCGCTGCGCTTTGGTCGGCCAGGTGAACACCGGCGTTTTAGGCGGTTTCTTGCCCGGTTGCTCACGCGGCAGTGCGCTGGTGTGGGTGGCCAGGTTCAGCAAGGTGATCGGCTGGCGAGCGTTATAAGCCGGTACGTAGGCACCGGACGGGGCGTATTTGCGCAGCGGATCGGTGAGTTTGACCCGGCCTTCCGCCGCCATTTTTACCATTACTTCGCTGGTCATCAGCTTGGTGATCGAGGCGATGCGGATCAGAGAATCCGGGCGCGGACGCAGGTTGTTACCGGGTTTGGTGTCGCCAAAACTGCGGTTAACCACCTGATTGCCGTCGATCACTACCAGCGCCATGCCGGTGGCGCCGCTGTTGTAGAAAATGTGCTCGGCATATTGGTCGACGATTTGCGAAGCCAGCTGCGGGGCGGCGGCCTGCGCGGCCAGCGGCGCGGCACACAGGCTCAGCGCCAGCAATGAAGCGGAGAAAGAGTTCTTCAACGATGGTTATCCATTTTAAAAGGCAGCAGTGAAAGGGCCTATACCCGTCGTCTTTCAAGCCGCAGCGTTCAAATCCGTTTCCGACAGATTTGTCACTCATCCCAGTTACTGTAGGGGGCGAATATATTCGCCCCGATTAATGCGGGCGCAGCATGCGGCGCCTCTACAAAAGCTGGGGATGAGCGAGCAGGTCGCCTAGCTGCAACTTGAAAGCCATAGGGTGCAATGCAATATGCTGTCAGTGTAATGTGCCTGAGCCTTGGCTGCATGTGGAAAAAAGGCGGTTTGAGAAAAAATTTCTCACCGCCCTGATGCCGACCAATCGTCCTACTGCGCGCGGGCGAAAATGGCGATCACTTCGTCCAGATGCGCTTTCATCGCCTTGCGTGCGCCACGCACGTCACGCGCCTCGATAGCGGCCAGAATTTCCCGGTGTTCCTGCTCGGAACGGTGCGGCATGTCATCCGGCGTATAGTGACGCTGAAGTACGCGGAACATGCTGCCGTAGCGGTGGCCGAGCAGGTGGCCGATGATAAAGGCATAAGCTGGGTTGCCGCTGGCCTGGGCGATGCGGATATGGAACAGCCGATCGCCGGGATGGGTGGCCGATCCCGCGCGGTTATCACGACAGTTTTGCTCGTAGGCCTCACGGATGCCCGCCAGTTCCTGATCGGTGGCGTGCCGTGCCGCCAGTGCCGCCGTTTCGGGTTCGATCAACAGGCGGGTTTGCAGCAGTGAGAACGGCGGCAGCTCGGCGTTAAAATCCAGCTCGATATTCAATTCATCATCGATTTCCGCCCACTGATCCCGGCCGGCCTGGGCCATCACCGGCTCTTGCGATGTCATCACCGGCGTTTGCGCCCGGACGATCACCCCATTGCCGACTTTGACATCCACCAGGCCAATCACTTCCAGCGCGATCAGCGCCTCTCGAACGGAGGCCCGGCTAACCTGTAACTGCTGGGCCAGATCGCGTTCGGAGGGCAGTCGGCTGCCGGGAGGAAATTCATTGTTATCGATAAGCCGTTTCAATTGGTCGGCTATCTGTCTGTAAATACGAGGGTTTTCCAGTCGGGTGATCGGCATTTTTTACCTTGGCCTTTTCCGTGTTAAGTGATTCAGCGCACAGTTATTAGTCAAACCGCTTGAGTAATCGTTATTCAAGTGTAAAAAATTGGTTAATCAAAAAGCTGTTCCAAGTGTATCTCATAACATTCTCACCAAACCATAACGCGTAAAGCGTCTTTTGTCATGTTAAAGGCCTGACCTTTAATTGCCCCGAGTGGCCTGACCATTAGACCTTTAAGTCAAGGGAGCGAAAATGAATTTAACCGGAAAACGCGTGCTGATCACCGCCGCCGGCCAGGGGATTGGCTTCAGTACCGCCAAACTTTTTGCTGAGGCAGGCGCGCAAGTCATTGCCACCGACATCAACACCGAGCAACTGCAGGGTTTGCCCGGCATCGAGCCAATGACGCTTAACGTCACCGATGCCGCGGCGATTGCGGCAGCGGCGGAAAGCCTTGGTCCGATCGACGTGCTGTTCAACTGCGCCGGCGTGGTACACAGCGGATCAATCCTGGAGTGCAGTGAGGATCAGTGGGCATTTGCGCTGGATCTGAATGTGACCGCGATGTACCGCATGATCCGCGCCTTTCTGCCCGGCATGCTGGCGCGAAAAAACGGGTCGATTATCAATATGTCCTCGGTGGCTTCCAGCGTGAAAGGAGTGCCTAACCGCTTTGCCTACAGCGCCACCAAGGCGGCGGTAATCGGCCTGACGCGTTCGGTGGCGGCGGATTACGTCACTCAGGGCATCCGTTGCAACGCCATTTGTCCCGGCACGGTGGAGTCGCCTTCGCTGCGGCAGCGCATCGCCGAGCAGGCGCGCGAGCAGGGACGTAGCGAAGAAGAGGTGTACCAGGCGTTTGTGGCTCGTCAACCGATTGGCCGTATCGGCACCACCGGCGAGATCGCCCAATTGGCGCTGTATCTGGCCTCCGACGCCAGCTCCTACACCACAGGGACGGTACAGATTATCGATGGCGGCTGGAGCAACTGAGGCCAGGCGCTTTGGAACATTTTTAGAGTGAGGACATCATGAAACTTTTACGTTACGGCGCACCGGGACAGGAACGCCCAGGAATATTGGATCCGCACGGGCAGATCCGCGATCTGTCGCAGCATATTGCTGACCTGAGCGGAGATGCGTTGCTGCCGGCGGCCTTGGACAAACTGCGTGCACTGGACATCAACCAACTGCCGCGGGTGGAAGGACAACCGCGACTGGGGCCGTGCGTGGGCCACATCGGCAAATTTATCTGCATTGGCCTCAATTATGCCGACCATGCGGCGGAAACCGGCGCGGCGATCCCCTCCGAGCCGGTAGTTTTCAACAAATGGACCAGCGCGGTGGTCGGGCCGAACGATGAGGTACAAATCCCGCGTGACTCGCTTAAAACAGACTGGGAAGTGGAGCTGGGCGTGATTATTGGCCAGGGCGGACGCTACATCAGCGAACAGGACGCGATGCGCCACGTCGCCGGTTACTGCGTGATTAACGACGTTTCGGAGCGTGAATTCCAGATTGAACGCGGCGGTACCTGGGACAAAGGCAAAGGCTGCGACACCTTTGGCCCCACCGGCCCCTGGCTGGTGACCGCCGACGAAATTGCCGATCCCCATAGCCTGAACCTGTGGCTGGAGGTGGACGGCAAGCGTTATCAGGACGGCAACACCAGCACCATGATCTTCCGCATTCCGCAAATTATCAGTTACCTGAGCCGTTTTATGAGCCTGCAACCGGGCGATGTGATTTCGACCGGTACGCCGCCGGGCGTCGGCATGGGGCAGAAACCCACGCCTCTCTACCTGAAAGCCGGACAGACGATGCGGCTGGGTATCGAGGGATTGGGTGAACAGCGTCAAACAACCGTACAGGCCTGATGGGGAGCATTGCCATGACAACGATTACCGCACTGCGGGTGGAAGATATTCGCTTCCCGACTTCACTGGCGCTGGACGGATCCGATGCGATGAATCCGGATCCCGACTACTCCGCCGCTTATGTGATCCTGGAGACCGATCGCGCCGATCTGAGCGGCCACGGGCTGACTTTTACCATTGGCCGCGGCAATGAGATCTGCTGCGCGGCGATCCGCGCGCTGGAGCACCAGATCGTCGGTGTCACTCTGGAAGAGATCGCCGCCGATATGGGGGCCTTTTGGCGTCGTTTTACCAGCGACAGCCAACTGCGTTGGATCGGGCCGGACAAGGGGGCGATCCACCTGGCGACCGGCGCGGTGATCAACGCGGTTTGGGATCTGTGGGCCAAAGCCGAGGGGAAGCCGGTGTGGCGGCTGGTGGCGGAGATGACGCCAGAGGAACTGGTGCGCTGCATCGATTTTCGCTACATCACCGACTGCATTACGCCACAGGAGGCGCTCACGCTGCTCAAACAGCGGGCACAGGGTAAAGAGCAGCGTCTGGAACGGCTGCTGGAGGAAGGCTACCCCTGTTACACCACCTCCGCCGGGTGGCTGGGCTACCCGGACGACAAGCTGCGTCGGCTGTGTCAGGAAGCGGTCGATGCCGGTTTCTCCTACCTGAAGCTGAAGGTGGGGCGCGATCTGGAAGACGATATCCGCCGCGTGCGCATTGCTCGCGAGGTCATCGGCCCCGATCGTCAACTGATGATCGACGCCAATCAGGTCTGGGAGGTCAACGACGCCATCCCTTGGGTTAAACATCTGGCATTCGCCAAGCCCTGGTTTATCGAAGAGCCCACCAGCCCGGATGATGTCGAAGGGCACCGTCGCATTCGCGAAGGGGTTCATCCGGTCAAGGTTGCCACCGGCGAGATGTGCCAAAACCGCATTATGTTCAAGCAGTTCATCATGCGTGAAGCGATTGACGTGGTGCAGATCGACGCCTGTCGCCTGGGGGGCGTCAATGAAGTGCTGGCGGTGATGCTGATGGCGGCCAAATACAACCTCCCGGTGTGTCCGCATGCCGGAGGTGTGGGGCTGTGTGAATACGTTCAGCATCTGTCGATGATCGACTATCTGTGCATTGCCGGTACACACGAAGGACGGGTGATCGAATACGTGGATCACTTACATGAACACTTTGTTCACCCTTGCGACGTCAAGGGGGCGGCCTATATGCCGCCACGTCATCCGGGTTACTCGATCGAGATGCACGCGTCATCGCTCGAACAGTATCGGTTCCGCGGTTGAGCGGGAAACAGCCCATGCTGCGCATCGATGCCCACCAACATTACTGGCAATACCATCCGCAACGCTACCCGTGGATCAGCGAGCAGATGGCGGTGCTGCAGCAGGACTTTGGTCCGGCGCAGCTTGATCCGTTGCTGCAACGCCACGGTTTTGACGGTGCGCTGGTGGTGCAGGCCCGCCATGGCGAGCAGGAAACACAGGCACTGTTGGCACAGGTGCAGCAGAGCCGTGGCGTCTGCGGGGTAGTGGGCTGGCTGGACATCACTGCGCCGCAGCTGGCGCAGCGGCTTGGTGAATGGCGGCAGCAGCCTCTGCTGCGTGGCCTGCGTCATCTGGTGCAGGATGAACCGCAGCCGGACGCCTGGCTGGCGCGGCCGGAAGTGCGGCGCGGCATGCAGATGCTGCAGCGGCAGGGCTATGTCTACGACATGTTGGTCACCCACCGGCACTTGACGGCGGCGGCGCAGTTTGCCGCTGAACATGACGACTACTGGTTGGTATTGGACCATCTCGGTAAACCGGATATCGCTTTGGGCGCAAAGCACTGGGCACAGCAAATCAAGCCGTTGGCGGCATTGGGCCATGTGGTCTGCAAACTGTCGGGGCTTATCACCGAAGTGCCCGGTGGCCGGTGGCAGGCATCGCAGCTGCTGCCGTTTTTTGATGCGGCGCTGGAGGCATTCGGCCCGCAGCGGCTGATGTTCGGTTCCGACTGGCCGGTGTGCCTGCTGGCCGGGGACTATGGCCAGGTTTATCAACTGAGTGAGCAGGCGATCGCCACGCTGAGTCCTTCGCAACAGGCGGAGATTTGGGGCGGTACCGCCTGCCGAATTTATGGCTTAACGGAGTCTGGTTATGGATCTGTATCTGAAAGATAAGGTGGTGATCGTCACCGGCGGCGGTTCCGGCATCGGTGCGGCCATCACCCTGCTGCTGGCGGAGGAAGGGGCGATCCCGGTGATTGTCACCAACGCTGCGCCAGAGGCGGAGTTTCTGGCGCAGCTACGGCAGTTGCAGCCGCAGAGTGCGGTGATCATCACCGACTTATGCGAAGAGCAGGATTGTCGACGGGCGGTGGCACAAACGCAAGAGACCTTCGGCCGCATCGATGCGCTGGTGAATAACGCCGGTGTTAACGATGGCGTGGGGTTGGAGGCCGGCCGCGAGGCCTTTGTCGGATCGCTGGAGAAAAACCTGATCCATTACTACCTGATGGCGCATCTGTGTCAGTCGGCGCTGCAAAACAGCAAGGGGGCCATCGTCAACATCGCTTCCAAAACGGCCCTGAGCGGGCAGGGCGACACCAGCGGTTATACCGCCGCCAAGGGCGCCGTGCTGGCGTTGACCCGCGAGTGGGCGGTGTCGCTGCGCCATGAAGGCGTACGGGTGAATGCGGTGGTTCCGGCGGAGGTGATCACACCGCAGTATCAGCGCTGGATCAGTACCTTCGAGCAGCCGGAACAGCAGCTCGAGAAAATTACCGCACGCATTCCTCTCGAACATCGGATGACCACGCCGCAGGAAATCGCCAACACCGTGGTGTTTTTGATTTCATCGCGTTCGTCGCACACCACCGGGCAATGGCTGTCGGTGGATGGCGGTTATCTGCATCTTGATCGGGCGATCACATGAGTGGCGCGGCGGACAGGGGACGGCGCTTTTGTCAGGCGCTCGATCTGGTCGACTCACCGGCGCTGATCGAGGAGTACCTGCACCATCACCAGCGTATCTGGCCGGAGATTGCCGCATATCTGCGAGAGCACGGCATTTTGGATATGGAGATTTATCGGCTGGGTACCCGGCTGTTCATGATTGTTGACGTTAGTACCGAGTTCGATGCCGCGCGGTTTGCCGCCGCCGGCCTGAGCAACCCCCACGTGCAGCGCTGGGAAGCCCTGATGTGGCAATACCAGGTCGCCACCCCCTGGACGCCAAAAGGCGAAAAATGGGTGGAGATGGAGCAGATATTTTCTTTGCAAAAACAATAACATCGTTACCCTACCGAGGATATATCAATGCTTGCTGAAAAAAGTGCGGCCCCGCCACAGCTGGGCGTCAAGTCAACCGCCAACCTGCGCTGGGCTTTTATTCTGGTCACCAGCCTGTTCTTTATGTGGGGGCTGTCGTATGGCCTGTTGGACGTATTAAACAAACACTTCCAGGAGACATTGCACGTTACCAAGGCGCAGTCGGGATTATTGCAGGCGGCATATTTCGGCGCCTACTTCCTGGTGGCGCTGCCCGCCGGCTATTTTATGGATAAGAAAGGGTACAAGGCCGGAATTTTGGTCGGGCTGTGCCTGTATGCGCTGGGGGCGTTGCTGTTTGTGCCGGCGGCATCCGCCAACAGCTTCGCCATGTTCCTGTTCGCGCTGTTTGTCATTGCCTGTGGACTGGGCTGCCTGGAAACGGCGGCCAACCCTTATGCCACGGTACTGGGCGACGCGAAGGGGGCCGAACGGCGGCTGAACCTTTCCCAGTCGTTTAACGGTCTGGGGCAGTTTATCGGCCCGATGATCGGCGGCACGCTGTTTTTCTCTGCCACCCAAGGGGCGAGCAGCGGCGACCAGAGCGCGGTGAAGATGACCTATGTGGCGATCGCCGTGCTGGTGCTGCTGATTGCCTTTTTGTTCGGCCGCACCCGGCTGCCGGACATTCGTGAGGAAGAGCAACCGGAACACGGTGAAATCGCTCAGGGGCTATGGCAGCACAAACACTTTGTCGGCGGGGTGATCACCCAGTTCTTCTATGTGGCAGCCCAGGTTGGCGTCGGTGCATTCTTTATCAACTACGCCACCGAACACTGGAACGAAGTGTCCAACCAAAGTGCGTCCTACTTGCTTTCTATCGCCATGATTTGCTTTATGGTCGGGCGCTTCTTCAGCACCTGGCTGATGGGCCGGGTCAAGCCGGCCACGTTGCTGATGATCTACTCGCTGATTAACATTGCGCTGTGTGGCGTGGTGATGCTCAGCCTGGATGGGGTCTCGGTGGTGGCATTGATCGCGGTGTTCTTCTTTATGTCGATCATGTTCCCGACCATTTTCGCCCTGGGGGTGAAAAACATGGGCAAACACACCAAGCGCGCCAGCTCCTTTATGATCATGGCGATCGTCGGGGGGGCCATCATGCCTTACTTTATGGGGGCGCTGGCGGACAAATACAGTACGGCACTGTCGTATGTGCTGCCGCTGTTGTGCTTCGGCGTGGTGTTTGTTTACGGTTTGCAGCAGCGCCGTCGCTAAAAGTCTGGCCCGCCGGCTCAGACAGCGGCGGGCTGCACGCTAGGCGCCAACTGAATATTATTGCGGCCGTTGTTTTTCGCCTGATACAAGGCGGCATCGGCCGCACGGATCGCCGAGGACACGTCAAGTTTGTCCAAGGCGGAGATCCCGGCGCTGAGCGTCACAGTGGTGCTTTCCAACTGGTTGAAGCGATGGGGGATTTTTAATCCCTGCACCCGCAGCCGCACCCGTTCGGCCAACTGGGTGGCGTAATCCTCGCTGACGTTGGTCAGCAGCACCAGAAACTCTTCCCCGCCGTAGCGCACCACAATATCGCGAGAACGCACCGAATCGCGGATGGTGATGGCAACCTGCACCAGCGCCTGATCGCCCATGGTATGACCATAGTTATCGTTATAAGCCTTGAAATGGTCGATATCGAGTAACACCACGAAATGACAACCCGACGGCGGTACCGTCAGCATATTGATTTTATTTTCCAGTCCCCGTCGGTTATAAAGCCCGGTTAAGGGATCGATCATGCTCAAATTGCTGAACCGGTCCCGTTCGTTATACAGATTGGCTACCAGCGTTTGGGTAAAAAGCTCGCTGCGTTTGAGCATCAGATGATGAATAGAGAATGCGATAATCGGCAATACCGTGGTGAATACGATCCTGGTGGTATTGTGCATACCGTCCAGTAATAGAATAACCAGGGCGGAAGGCACGGCGTGCAGGCAAAAAGCGATAAAGTTATCGGTTAAGGCAATGGCGCTGATAAAAAACATACTGAACAGACTAATTAATAGAAAACTTTGGTTGTTCGGCGCACAGTACTGACTTTTAACGTAAATATGGGCAGCCCACAGCAAGCCAAGCACGCAGGAAAATAGATTCAATTTTTTGACGTATAACCGTGGAGACTGCAAGGTAAATAACAGCGCCACCAGACAAAATATCGGTATACCTAATAAAGGTAGGGTAAAAGCTGGCTTGTCATTAAATGGGACCAATAATGTAAATATGGAAGAGGCCGCGTTCATTAACAAAAATAAAAATAATGATAAGCGGTGTTTGCTGTTCAGCAGTTCCTGATAAGAACGCGCGTTCATACGGAGTTCACTCTTCACAATATCGATCTGTCGAAAAATTAAGGTGGCGAAAAATTCTATCGGCGTGAATTAAACATTCGCATTGTATGGTTGTTGATTGTGATTATTAACATGCGAATAAGACTAAGAATTTTCTTATGGCAAACTATCATTTTTACACCGTTATGTCATCCGCGTTTGGTGGTTGCGGCGAAAATGATGCGCAGTGAAAAAAAGTGTTATATGATATTGGTTATCATTATCACTTGAAGGGTAGGGTTATCATGATTGCAGCCATGATTACCGCGTGTGGGTTGTGGGGCGTCAGTTGGTGCCTGGGCAATCGGCTGGCCAGCGCCTGGGGCGTTTTGTTGCCCTGCGCTTTAATGCCGTTACTGGCATTGATCAACCTGGATATGATGCAACTGCGTACGCTGATTGTGATCGCCATGCTGGCGACGCTGGTGATGTTGTTCAACAGCCGCTGGCGGCATTACCTGCTGCTGCCTTCCTGTATGGCATTGGCTGGGGGATTGGCGGCGATCAGCCTGAATTTCAATCTGGGATAAAAACGCAAAAATCACGCTATCGCGTGTTGGTTATCGTTTCGATTGGGAATAGCTTTGGGGGGAGGGCTTCCGAAGAGATTTATCGATTGGTGCGAAGAGAGGGACTTGAACCCTCACGTCCGTAAGAACACTAACACCTGAAGCTAGCGCGTCTACCAATTCCGCCACCTTCGCACAG